>CAIZWI010000136.1 GCA_903936645.1 uncultured Verrucomicrobia subdivision 3 bacterium | reverse complement strand
TACCGGGCCAAGTCCGTGTCCCCGTAATCCCCGTTTTCGTCGCCGCCTTCGCGGTGCGGCGACGCTAAACTCTTCATTTTCCGCGCCCATCGAAAGCCCGTGGCTATACAATTAAATTGTTGCCTGAGCCTGGAGGGTGGAGCCTGGCTTTAGTCGCCAGCTTCGCGCGATTCGTGGGCCCTTTGCCCCTCCCGGCTCAGGCCCTTGCCTTTCCAGCCCTCAAGGGTGGGCGGTGCGGAATCCGATGTAATTGATGTATGGTGCGTTACCAGAAAGGTATGGGTCATCATAGCGGCGGTTTGCGCAGCGGCAGGCACCGCAGTTAAACGCATAAGCGCCACCCCGTGAGACCCGGAAGGAGTAACCATCGGGACCGGAGCCGGAGCCGGGTCCATGCGGATCGCCACTATAATTCGCATAGGGAGTGCCATACCAATCCCAACACCACTGGAAAACGTTGCCCGCCATGTCATACAAACCATATCCATTCGGCGCAAACGACCCCACCGGGCTGGTCCACGGACCCGCGCCCGTGGCATAGACCGGGTTGTTACCGGTGGCACTCAAGTCCCCATAGGCGCTTAAATAGGCCGAGCTATAATAGTTCGCCTGGCTCTCACTGATGGTGTTACCTCCCGGGTACCGCCACCCGCTCACCCCACCCCGTGCCGCCTTTTCCCATTCCGCCTCCGTCGGCAGCCGGTAACCTGCCGACCAATTTACAGACTCATTGGCCAGGTCATTGCTCCCGGTGCGGTAGACCGTTGTTTGCGTCGCATCGGTGTAGTATGCCGGCACTTCGCCGGCCATTTCACTCCGCGCATTGCACCACTTCACACAATCATACCAATTCAATCCCACCACCGGATGATCCGTGCCCTTGCCCGCCCCGGGTTCGTCAAAACTGTAGCCGTGGTTGGTCGCCCAATCGTAAACCTGCTGCCATAGACCCAGGGTCACATCGTATTTATCCATGTAAAAATCCGACACATAAACCGACACCGGCGAGGCATCCGGCAGTCCGAAACTGTTGTTGTCATTCACGTCCCCCATGGTGAAGCTGCCCTCCGGAATCAAGACCATGTTGGTGGGCGTGATGGGCATTGGCGTCCCTTGCACACGGTAGAACACGGGCACCTTGGAGGTGAGGGGCCCCACATCAAATGTAGAGTTCCCGTTGGCGTCTGCAAAATGCCAGGCGAAAGCGGGAACGTACTGCCAATCCGGGTAGCCATCGCCCGATAATCGCCCGGTGGCAGTTTGCAGTGTGGCATAAGAAAAGGGTTTCAGATTCGTGCAGGTCAGCAAACCTGCCGGGCTTAACGAGATACTAATGGAATTCTGCGCCCCCATCGCCATCCCGCCCAACCACAACGCCAGACCCACCATCCAAGCAAACGCTTTGATTTTCATAAAGTCGACCACTAATTAATAGACCTGATTTATGAGTTATAATTCCTTGCAAGGATAAGTTATTCCTATCGCTAAACTTGGTCAATGATTTTGCGCAAAAAACGGCGTGTTTCTGGCAATCAGCGTTTACCTCGCCCCCTTGACTTTGCCTTGATTCGCGAGCTTCATGAAGTGGGTGGGCCACGACGGGAAAGGCATCCGGCATCAATCCGCCACCGGCCTACCCTACCCGGCATGGCAGCCAGCCACCACCCTATCCGTAACCACCAAGGTGGGGAGATTTAAACACCTTCGGTTGCGGCGCTGCTGCCGAGCAACTTCTTTGAAGCTTTCCTCCAGCCAGCAACCCAGTCTGGCGGATTTTATACCGTCCAGCCACTCCGGCTATTTTTTATTCCAAATTTCCAGCATGTCGGCCGAACCCTGGGCGCGCACGCCGTTGTCCGTCAGAATATCATCCGTGGCCGCCACCATTTCGGCGCGCGGAAACACCAGGATTTCGCTATACCGGCTCGCAAATTCCACGGTCACATACTTGTCATGGCAATCCCGCAACACGGCCACCAGGTGCGCCAAATTCTTGATCGGGATGTTATTGATCGTTTTGACGACCTCCGTCATGGGATTGCTATAGCCTTGGGACAGTTTGTGCGGGAAAAACGGCCCCGCCACCACCACCAACCGCTCGCCCGGGAATTGCGGACGGTCCCCGATCCGCGTCACCAGCGGGTTGCCGGACGCGCTCATCCGGGACATGATCGAACTGCCATATTTACTGCGCACCAACCCGTCCAAATACTCCTCCGTGGCATCCGTGAACGCCAGCGGCCCATAAATAAAATAATTGGGATAGCCATTGCCAATGCTCGGAATCAAGCGCGGATAATCCGCCGAAACCGGTTCGGTGACCTGCACCTCCCGGCCCTGCCGGACGATGGTCAGTGGCACGGTGCCATTTTTAACCAGCTTTTGCACGGCGTACGTAAAGCGTAATTTCAATTCATCCCCCACCTTGATCATGCCTTCGTCATCCACCGGAAAATCGCCGATTTTGGTAATCACATCCCACGTCTTCAACGGGTAACTCGCATCCGTTTGGTAGGGGCGCGCCACCACCATGCCCTGCACGCTGGGATTCAATTTCAAAAAACTGCGCAAGGCCGGATTTTCCAGGGTTTGATGCTCGTCATACAGGGCCGGTTTGCCCGCGTAATGCCCGCTCGCCGTGCCCTGTAAAAAAAAGTCAATTTCCTCGCTGGGAATAATATACCCGATGTTATCGGCATCATTGAGCCGGCTGTAGGTCAGCCCAATCATTTTATCCCCGACAATGGCCGGCCCGCCGCTATTCCCGGGATTGATGGCCGCATCAATCTGAATGCGCAAACCGGCCGCCGGATACCGGAAGTAAGCAAATTCCACCCGCGACACAATCCCCTTGGTGATGGCGAGACTGTTCCCGCCTTCGGGATAACCATACGCCAGCACCATGTCTTTTACCCCCGGCAGGTTTTTGGCGCGCGGCAGCGGGGGATGGCTGTCAAAAAAGGATTCATCGTCCAGTTTCAATAGGGCCAGATCCGTGTCCGGGGCCACCGCCACCACCGTCGCATATATTTTGTCACCCGCCAGGTTGGCCTGGATTTGCACCTGGCTCGCATGCTGCACCATGTGGGCATTCGTCAGGATCCGCTTGCCTTCGATCACCACGCCGCTGCCGGTCACTTCCGAGGGGGATTCCTTGGTCCACGGCTTGTACAAATCCGGTCCGCGCAAAGTGGAAAATACTTTAACGACCGAATCTTCTATGGTCCCGGCTTTTTTGAGCGGGGTGGTGGCTCCGGCAGCCGGACTGGCCGCCCCGGCGTCCGCCGCACGGACCGGCCGGATGGTGAGAGCCATACCGGCACAGAAAAGTAAAATGACCGTGCACTGGGTGGACAATAATGAGCGGCACATAAACATTGGCCCTATATTAATTCAGCCTCCCCCCGACGCAAAGCAAATCGCCCCGCCTGCTTATTAAAACCTCGTCGGGATCCCGCACCGTAACGTTCGCTGCGGCCGCCTGCTGGCGGATCACCGCCAATCCAGCCTCGGGTTGCTGCTTTAAACAGCGGGCCCGGCGGCGGCCATTTCGCTCGCCGCCCGCGCCAGCAGTTGCAACCCCTCCAGCACCCGGACCCGGTCCGATTCCGCCAATCGCTGCAACAAAGCATCCACTAATTCCGGATCCAGCAGTGTCTGCTGCTGCTTCAAACGGTTGCCCGTGTCCGACAGGCGCAGCTCAATCTGCCGGGCATCCGCGCGACCGCGCTGGCGCACCACATAGCCCGCCGCCTCCAGCCGGTCCACGTTCAGGGACATGGTGGACGGCGTAACCCCCATCTGCCGGGCCAGGGAACGCAAATGGGTCGGGGCAACCGGATCCAAATGCTCCAGAATGCCCGCCTGATTCCGGCTCAGCCTCCGGCGCGCCACCGCATCCCGCACCGGCCGGCGCCGACAGGCCAGGTAAATGGGCGGATAACACCGCTCAAAAATCGCGACTTCGTTTGGCAATTTCACAAGCCCCAGCCTCGCATTTTAGTTTAATGAGTCAAATAGTTTGTTAGTTCAAACGAATATTCGTCCCCCCTCCCAAGCCCCTTTAAACCGGTTCACCCCATCAATTGTGCCGCCTACCCCGCCGGTCCCGTGTCCGAAAATGTCACCGATCCGGCCTATTTAATGATATTTTACGCTATTTAACAAAAATCGCCGGAAGCCCATTCCAAGAATCTTATCGCGGGGAAACGCCGAAACGCCCAAGGTGAGCCGGTTCGAAAAAGGAGACGACGGGTGCAACGGAGACACACGACAAACACCGCCACACCCGCCGAAGTGCCCAGTTCTCATTGGGCAGGGTCAACTTACCGCACCGGGAGCCGGTGACAAGCCGTTTTGGAAAATTATTTCATCCCACCGCCCACCCCCTTATGCTGAAGCACAACCTGCGCACGCCGGTTCCCTATGCTGATTAAACACTATTTGCCGCTTCTGGCCGGCTTGGCCCTGTTACTGTTGCCCAGCGGCACCTGGCTGCCCGCCGCCGAATTGGCGGATTCCCCGTTCACCGTGGAGTCCTGGAGCAACGAAGAGGGGCTTCCGCAGAGTTCCGTCATCTCCGTCATCCAAACCCGCGATGGCTACCTCTGGCTGGGCACCACCAAGGGCCTGGTCCGCTTCGACGGCAACGAGTTCACCGTCTTCAACGCCTTTAACACCCGCGGGCTCAACAGCGACCAGATCGTCTATCTCTTTGAGGACCGCCAAACCAATCTGTGGGTCGGCACTGACACCGCTGGGGTGGTGATGATTCATAATGGCAAGGTGCAGACCATTACCCTGGGCGGTCCAGGCAAGCCCGGTCCCTTGGTCTCCGCCGCGCAGGACACCAACGGAGCCGTCTGGCTCTACACCGCCGATGCCCGGCTGGCGCGTTACCAAGCCGGCCAGCTCGCCACCATGAGCCTCTTCCCGGGCTCCGGCATTTGCCGGCGGATGACCGCCGACCAAACTGGCTCCATCTGGATCAGTGAATCCGAGGCGCTGGAGACCGGCAACAAGGCGGTGCTCTTCAATTTTCCGGCGGGCAATTTCCATCCCCCGGCCCTGCCCGTGGACCAAAGTTTTCCCGCCACCAAGGTGGATTATATCCTCGCCAGCCAGCATGGGGGCATCTGGCGTTTGCTGAACGGTCATGTGCAAAAATGGCACGGGGAAGTTACCGATTATGGTTCCTACCCCTGGGGCAGTATTACCGTCACCGCCGCCGCCGAGGATGCTGCTGGCAATTTGATCGTGGGCACTCATGGCAGTGGCGTGTATTGGTTTACCGCCGATGGCAATTACCGCCATCTCTCCTTGGGACCCGACCGGGCTTCCGACTTCGTGCTCTCCCTGACGATGGATCGCGAAGGCAACTTGTGGGTGGGCACCGATGGCGATGGCTTGAAACGCGTGAAACGCCAGCTCTTCTTTTCCCCCGGCAACCTCAGCCCCCTGCCCGCCCAATCAATCGCCCCCGACGCCTCCGGGGGCCTTTGGATGGCATTCAATGCCAATGGCCTGGCCTGCTGGCGGACCAATGCCGCGCAACACTATGGCGTGGGCAAATATCAAAATGCCTGGACCGTGCTGGTGGATCATCACCAAACCGTCTGGGCCGGCACCCGGGGTGAGGGCCTGTTTCGTTTGCAGAACGGTGAATTCCAACCTGTTCCCGGCACCGGGCCCTTGGGCCTCCAAATTTTTGCCCTGTTTGAGGATAAAGCCGGCCACTTGTGGGTGGGCACCCAAAACGGCCTGGCCCAATGGAACGGGCAGTCCTGGAAATTGCTAACCATTGCGGATGGCCTGCCAGAAAATACCGTCCGGGCCATCACCGGAGATCCGGCGGGGAATCTGTGGATCGGCACGGAAAGCAAAGGCCTGGCCTTGCTCAAAGACGGCAAATGCACCTCCTTTCCAGCCGGACCTGCCGGCCCCTCAGGCAACGATATCTCCACCCTGTTTCTCGATCGCGATGGCGCCTTGTGGGTGGGCACCGCCGGTCATGGACTGGCGCGCTGGCAAAATGGACAGTGGACACATTTTTCCACTCTGGACGGGCTGGCAAGCAACAGCATCAGCTACATTCTGGAGGATGGTGCCGGCAATTTATGGATCGGCTCCAACGCGGGCTTAATGCGCGTTCCCCAAGCCCGGGGCGTGTTGAATCTGGCGCTGCTCCGCACGTTCGGCCGGGCGGATGGCTTGCCCACCCGCGAGTGCTCCATCGGTTCAGCCCCCGCCGCGTCCCAGGCGGATGATGGACGCCTCTGGTTTCCCACCGCCCGGGGGGTGGTCGCGGTTAACCCGTCGGAGCTTAAGCCCGATCATCTCGCCCCCTTGGTACTGATCGAGTCCGTCCGGGTGGATGACCATGAACAAAAAACCAACCGCTTAAGCTCCGCCTGGTCCCCCGCTGTCATTGTGCCCGCAGGCTCCGAACAGTTGGAAATTCATTACACCGGCCTGCATTTTTCCGCGCCACGCCAGGTGCGGTATCGCTACCTCCTGGAAAACCACGAAACCAAGCCCACCGAGGCGGGCAGCGACCGGGTGGCTCGCTACAACAATTTGTGGCCGGGCCATTACCGGTTCCACGTCACCGCAGCCAACGAGGACGGCGTCTGGAACGAAACGGGTAGCGTCCTCGAGATTACCGTGCAACCCCAATTCTGGCAGACCCGGAGTTTTCTGGCCGGGGTGATTCTGTTTATTCTGGGGGTGGTCGCCGGCATCGTGCGCTACCTCTCCACCCAAAAACTGAAACGGGAGGTCGCTTTGTTCAAACAACAAGAGGCCCTGGAAAAGGAACGCTCCCGCATCGCCCGCGATCTGCATGACCAGCTCGGTGCCAACCTGACCCAAGTGGCGTTGCTCAGCGAAATGGCCAAATCAGACCGCGACCTGCCGGAGGAGGTGGCATCGCACGCGGACCAGATCCTCCAAACCGCCCGCGAAACCACCCATGCTCTGGATGAAATTGTTTGGGCCGTGAATCCCTCCAATGACACGCTGGAGGGCTTGGTGAATTACGCCGTAAAATACGCGCAAGAATACCTGGCACTGGCAAATTTACGCTATCGGGCCGAGGTTCCCGCCCAATTACCGGCCGCCGCCCTGCCCCCGGAGGTAAGGCACAATGTATTCCTGGCCTTCAAGGAATCCGTGAATAATGTCGTCAAACACGCCCAGGCTTCCGAGGTATGGATCCGGTTGGAATTAACCCCCGGGCAATTTACCCTGGAAATTGCGGATAACGGCCGGGGCCTGGCTCATATGGACCCGCAACGGGCCAAAACCCGCAACGGCCTCAAGAACCTGCGCAAACGCCTCGAAGAAATCCACGGAGAATTTACCATGACGTCCGCCCCGACAGGTGGCACCATCGTGCGGTTGACCGCGCCACTGGCCCCCATTCCCAGCGTGGTCAAAACTTAATTTTTAACACCCTATGCCCATCACCGTCGCCATCGTCGAAGACAACGACAAACTGCGCGCCACCCTGGCCAAAGTGCTCAACCGCTCGCCCGGGTTCCAGTGCGTCAGTGACTACCAAAATGCGGAGGATGCCGTGCGGGAATTACCCCAGGTCAGTCCCAATGTGGTGCTCATGGATATTAACCTTCCCGGCATGAATGGCGTGGAGTGTGTGCGCCAGTTGAAAGCCGTGGCCCCGCAAATCCAGGTGATGATGCTCACCGTCTATGAGGACACCGACAATATTTTCGATGCGCTGGCCGCCGGGGCCACCGGCTATATGCTGAAGCGCACCCCCACCCCGGAACTGCTGGAAGCCATTACCGAACTCAATCGAGGCGGTTCCCCCATGACCATGCATATCGCCCGCAAGGTTGTGCAGTCCCTGCACAAGGCCCCTGCCGCACCCGTGCCCGCCACGGAAAACCTGTCCGAACGCGAACAGCAGGTGCTGGATTTGCTCAGCCACGGCCTGATGTACAAGGAAATCGCCGAAAAGCTCAACCTAAGTTATGAGACCGTGCACACCTACATCCGGCGGATTTACGAAAAATTGCAGGTGCGCACACGAACGGAGGCGGTGGCTAAGTTTTTGCGAAGATAACCCATCGGATGTACCCAGTACTGGTGACTGGCCGACAAATCGCCTCTTGTTATCTTAAAGTCGTGGTGGTTATGGATATTAAATAAACCAATACCACGATTTTAGTACCCAGTTCTCATTGGGAGGCCGGAGCCAGTTCCGGCCTCCTTTTATGTTTTCCACCTACTTTCCCGCCCCAATTCGCAAAACCGTCAGGGAATTGCCGGGAAATTTGTGCGTTAACGTACTTCCCGTAACTTCCATGCTTTCGCTGTGGGGCGACACTTTGGTGGGATTTTCCAAACTGTTTTCATCCGTGCCCTTGGTCGAGGTTAGGATGGTCGCTTGCGCGGTGGTGGCCGGGGTCTTGATGCCGTTCAAATGCAATTCGGTCTCCAGTTCAGCCGCCGACGCGTTAACGATTTTAACGATCACGTCGCCGCTTTTTTGGTCGCGACTGGCACTGGCAAAGAGCGCCTTGGGAGTCGGCCGGTTAAAATGATGAATCCGTTTGCCGTCCAAATAGCAGGTGACCGACTGGCCCAGCACCTCAACTTTGATATCATACCAGCGCCCGGTCTCAATGGAGCCTGGCGTATCACTGACGGTGCCGCCCATTTCAATGCCGTGGCGGGTATTATTCCAGCCGCCGAGATTCCACCAAATGCGGTCCTCGTCATCGGTAATGTGAAACAGGATAAGAAATCCTTCGGAACCACTGATCTTGCGCGCTTTCAAGGTCAGCGAATAATCGGTCCACTCACGGTCCCCGGCCAGCGCACGAACGAATTCCTTTTGGGCGGTCTGTTGCAAAGCGCCATTGGCCACCTTCCAACTACCATCCCCCAATTCCTTCCACCCATCGGCATTGGCGCTAAAATCCGAGGTGAACAAAACTTTGCCATCCGGCGCAGTGACTTGAATGTCCTTGAATTCGGCGGCGGTGTTCCAAGTGCCCACCCCAATGCACCCAGGCACTGGCTGGTTGGTGGGCATGTCCGCGGTTACGGACACCGGCAGGGTGACATCGCCGCGATTAGCACTGAACATTTGCTGCACATAATAGCTGGGAATTCCGTACCAGCGGGCACTGTCGAAATTGATCATGTCCGGATTCCAAGCGCGGTGGTTAAGGTTCACCAGCAGCGGCGCGTAACTGGCCATAATGACCACATCTGAATTGCGTTCCATGCCGGTCATAAAGGCAGCCTCACCAATGGCGGCTCGCAGATTCCCCTTGCCCGCGTTCTGGGTGACGGCATATTCGCCCACAAATATCTTTGGTCCATGACGATCATACTTGTCGTACTGGTCGGCCCGGTTCATGAAGGCTTCAGGTGATTCATAATAATGCTCGTCCACGACATCCGGTGCGGGTTCCTTGGGCAGTTGATGCCCTCCCAGATCAGTGTCAGCGACCAGCTGCATGTAGGGGTATTTGGCGCGAATGGCATTGGCCAGCAAGGCATAGCGCGGGTAATAATTGGGTCCGCCGTTTTCGTTGCCAATTTCCATCAAGTGCAAATTAAATGGCGCGGGATGACCAGCCAGCGCCCGCCGGCCACCCCAGACGGAATTCGTCGGACCATTGGCATATTCAATGGCGTCCAAGGCATCCTGGGTCCATTCACCCATGCGATCCAGCGGCACGACTTCATGGTGCGACATGCCGACGTTGATGCAAAACAGGGGCGTGGCGCCGAGGTCCTCGGTCATTTGCAAGTACTCGTGAAAACCGAGGCTGTGGGTGGCAAAATAACCCCAGATGTTCCAGAGCGGTTCCCGCACGTCAAGATTGCCGATGGTGCGTTTCCAATGGTTCATGTGAGCCAAGTCATCGCCCTCCACCCAGCAACCGCCAGGGAAACGGACGAACGCGGGCTTCAGGGCGTCCAGGGACTCGGCGATATCGGTGCGGAGGCCGTGATCCTTCCACGTCTGTTTGGGCAGCAGCGAAACCATGTCCAGCCAGACTCGGCCCTGGCCGGTGCCGGAAAGTTGCAAATGGGCCCGGGGGTCGGCACCGGAAGCGGAAAGGTCAACCGTGTAATAAGTCCAATCGCCGGTGAGCCCAGGCACCTGGCCGGCGGCCAGTTCCTGACCAGCGGCGGAAATTAATTTGACGATTAATGGCCCGGCAAAGCCATCGGTGGCGCGCGCGGCGACCTTGAAGGTGTAACCGGCGCCGGAGGCCACATTCATGCCCCAGTAACCGTCATTCTCAAGGGTGAAGCCACCCGCGAGTTTAATGGCCAGGCTGTGGCGGTTGAACGGATTCAGGGGGTGGCTGGCATCGATGGCGGCCGTGCTGTGACCATCGGCGGCACTGGTGAATTTCCAGTTCTCGGGCGACTCGGCATCTTCGAACGAGCGATTGCGCACGAGTTCGGGATAGATGCCACCATCGGCGGAAAGATTAATGTCCTCAAAAAAAACGCCCCACAACGTCGGGGAAATGGCATGCCCAGGCTGATCGACCGCCACCGTTATTTTGGCTGCCGGAGCAG
Organism: uncultured Verrucomicrobia subdivision 3 bacterium; assembly: GCA_903936645.1. Lineage (GTDB taxonomy): Bacteria > Verrucomicrobiota > Verrucomicrobiia > Limisphaerales > UBA11358 > UBA11358. The sequence continues at coordinate 12,157 of CAIZWI010000136.1, read as the reverse complement.
CGTGCAAGGTAACCGCCGTTATTAAGGATGCCAGGCTCAGATACGTCTTCAAATACATAATAGTTTAAGTCGGAAAACCGCCCTCCCGCAGATGCAATTGTCGACCTGTTGGACGGGACCGGATGATGGAAAAAACGTTAGCATTATTATTTGCGGCATACCGCCCCACAATGCGCAAATGATTAGCCAATTTACGCATCATTTCGCACCGTACTGCTTGCGATACGACACCAAGCTCAAGTTTTTCTCCTTGCGAAAATACCGGGCAATATGCTGGAGATTCTCGTAGCCAAGCGCCTCGGCGATGTGCGACACGGGCAAATCGGTTTCAATCAGCATCCGGGCGATCAAATCAACGCGGATGCGGCGAATTTCCTGGAGGATGGAGCGGCCGAGCTCCCAGCGAAACCGGTTCTCCAGCGCGCGTCGCGAAAGGCCGCCAGCCCGGGCAACATCCGCCACCCGGATATTCTCACGGGCATGATCACGGATGAACCGCAGGGCTTTCATGAGTTGCGGATCCTCTACCGCCAGGATATCCGTGGACAATCGGGCGACGACATGGGTGGCCGGAGCGTTGATGCGGGATGGCACGGGAGCTTTTCCCGAACGAATCCAGCGATCCAGCATCCGGGCGCTCTCAAAACCAGCTCGTTCAAAGTTAATGGCCACGCTGGAAATCGGCGGCGAGGCCAGTTCGCATACCAGTTCATCATTATCCACCCCAATGATGCCCACTTGGTCGGGGATGTGGATGGCCGCCCCCTTGCACGCCGCCACCAGGTGCTGCGCGTAATCATCATTGCATGCCATGATGCCAACCGGTTTTGGCAGCGTGGCCAGCCATTGACTCATGGCCCGGTGCTGGGTGCCCCACGAAGTGCTCAGGCCGGCCGGCCGGGCATCAAAAAAATGGACCGCATGCCCGTGCCGGGCAATATGACCGGCAAAACTAAGTCGCCGTGCTTCCGACCAGCGAAATTTGCTGGGACCACAGAAGGCAAAATTCTTGAACCCGCAGCCCAATAGATGCTCGGCCGCCAGGCGGGCGGCCTCCGTGGAATCCGTCAGCACATGCGCCACCCCCGGATACTCTTCCTGGTGATGGCCAACTACGACTGTGGGAATACCCAGCGCGAGGACTTTGTTGATATTTTTGCCGTCGCGCAGAATGATGCCATGGGCGTCCAGCTTGTTCAAACGCGGCCAAATTTCGTTCAGCCCGCCCGGCTCCCATTCAAACGCCCAAGCGCCGTGGTGACGGGCATAATCCGCAAAACCGCGCAAAAGGGCCCTGCCTGATCCCCGGGAGGATTCCAGCAGCAAAATCACCTGACGCAACGTTTCCATAAGTGGCCGTTAAAGCCATCCGGTGAACTAAACATCCCCCGCGGGCATGATCGGCTGAACCAGGATCGCCGACGCCGTCAAACGGTCATGATTTCTTTTTCCTTGCTCACCACATGCGCGTCGATCTTGCCGATATACTGGTCGGTCAGCTTTTGAATTTCCTTCTCGGCAGCTTCCACTTCCTCCTCCCCCACGCCGCCCGAGGTCTTGGCCTTTTTTAGTAATTCCAGTGCGTCGCGGCGAACGTGGCGAACGGCCACCCGGCCTTCTTCAGACATCCGCTTGATAATTTTAACAAATTCCTGACGGCGCTCCGTGCTCAATTCGGGAAAAGCAAGCCGGATGACTTTTCCTTGAACGGCCGGCGAGAGGCCCAGATTGGACTTCTGAATGGCCTTCTCAATCGGCTGGATGGTGGTCATATCCCACGGCTGAATAACCAGTAAACGAGATTCCGGAGTGGTGATACCCGCCAGTTCGCGAATGCGCATCATGGAGCCATAAACCTCCACCTGAATATTTTCCACCAACCCGGCCGAGGCTTTGCCCGTGCGCACCCCCGCGAACTCGTTGACCACAACCTGCTCGGTCTTGATCATTTTTTCTTCCGCTTCCAATAATATCTCATCAGGTGACATAGTAATTTTAAGTTAACACCCGGCAGCCACGGGGTCTAATTTAAAATTGCAGCCCCATTTTCCAAACTTTACAGCTGGGCGTTGCTGCGTTGCATCACGCTAAAGACCATCCCCTTCTAATTCACTGTGTGGGGATCATCCCCCCGCAAATGTGCCAGCCCCTCGCGCATGGCCGGTCCCAAAATCTCCAGGCACTCGCGCACTGCCGAGGGTTTTCCCGGCAAGTTCACAATCAATGTCCGCCCGCGGGTGCCGGCTGTCGCCCGGGATAAAATGGCCGTGCGCACTTTGCCAAAGGACTGCGCCCGCATGATCTCACCAAAGCCTGGCAGTTCCTTTTCCAAAACCATTCGCGTCGCCTCCGGGGTCACGTCCCGCACCGAAATCCCCGTGCCGCCCGTGGTGACGACCAAATCACAAGCCCGCACATCCGCAAGCTTCCGCAAGGCCGCCGCAATCAATTCCACCTCATCCGGCACAATCTCCGCGACAAAAGTTGCCATCCCGCCAAACATGCCCGCCAGCAGGCTTTCAATTTCTGGCCCGCTTTTATCCTCGTAAATCCCCGCCGCCGCCCGGTCGCTGATGGTGAGTCGTCCAATTTTCATAACTTGATTTTTTTGACCACACGAATGCCCTCTATCCGCATGGTTTTATCAACCGCCTTGCACATGTCGTAGAGGGTCAAGGCCGCCACGGCCACACCGGTCAAAGCTTCCATCTCCACCCCGGTTTGTGCGCACGTTTCGGCCGTGCAAGCAATAGTGATATGCCGGCTCAGGACTTTAAACTCGACCGCCACGTGATTCAGCCCCAGAGAATGGCAGAGCGGAATCAATTCCGCCGTCCGCTTGGCCGCCTGAATTCCGGCAATTTGCGCCACCGTGAGCACGTCGCCCTTCGGCAGCGCATTCTGTTTCAAGGCGCGAATCGTCGCGGGCGCACAGACCAGTCGACCCTCCGCCACGGCCTGGCGCCGCTGGACCGGTTTTGCCCCGACATTGACCATGCGGGCCTCGCCCTGTGCATCGATATGGGAAAAAGTTGGTTTCATTTAAATAATCGTGCCAGCCGGGCGTCCGCCGGTAAAAATTCCACCGCCAGCCCCGCTTCCAAGGTCCCGGTATTGGCCGGCTTGCGGAGGAGGACATCCGCTTCGGCTAAACAAGTGACATCGCCGGAACTGGCCCATGGCAGCGGCCTAATCAACCATGCGCCATCAGAAATCTCCAGTCGCGCCGGCCAGAGGGTTTCCCGGGGGACGGGCTCATCTTCCAAGCGAACGGCCATTCGTCCCGGCCAGAATCGCGGGCCGGAAGCACCAGTCAATCGGGCCAGAACCGTCGCCACTGCGAAATGGAAACAAACCCAGTGCGCCAGCGGGTTGCCCGGCAACCCAAACGCCGCTCGCGCCCCCTGCACGCCAAAGATCAAGGGTTTGCCAGGCCGCACATTTACTTGCGCAAAGCGTATTTCAAAGCCCAACCGCTCCAGCAACTCCCGCGTAAAATCCTTGTCCCCCACGCTGGCCCCTCCGGAAATCAAAATCACGTCCGCCGAGCCCACCTGGCTGGACGCCAAAGCAATCCCCGCTGCGGGCAAATCTTCCGGCAACCGGGCTTGTTCCAATTCATGCGGAAACCCTTGTAACAGCCCGCGCACCAGCATCGAATTACTGTCGCGAATCTGCCCTGGTCCGGGCGTTTGGTCCGGCGCGACGAGTTCGTCCCCAATCGTAAAATGAGCAACCCGCAAGCGCGGGCTCACCAGTGGTCGCGCGCAACCGGCCGTGGCCAGCAGCGCCAGCGCGCCAGCGTGCAATCGGTTGCCGGGTGCCAATAAAGTTTCTCCGGCCTTCGTTTCCTCCCCTTGCAAGCGAATATTCCGGGCCTCCTCCATCGTGACACAGTGCACCCGGTCCCCCCGGCGCTCCACCTGCTCCTGCATGACCACGCGCAAGCCCCGACAAGGCATCGCGGCTCCCGTGGCCACCCGCACGGCCTCACCCAATTGTAATTGCCGGGGCTTCCATCCGGCCGCATGAATCGTGTCCACCACTTGGTATTCCGGCCCTGGATCATCCACCCGGACGGCATAGCCATCGCGGGTTGAGCAATCAAACGCGGGCCAGTCGCCCGTCGCTATCACGTCTTCCCGCAGTATATGTCCTACGCAATCCGCCAAGGGGCGGCGAACTCCCGGCAATGGCGCGGTGTGCGACTGAATTTCCGACATAGCCGCGTCCAGCGATAATGCCTTTCGTGGGACGATGGCTAGAATTTTTAGCGCCCAATCTTGCTGCGGCAACGGCGGCGGAATTGCCAGTGCCCGGCGCTTCCAGATAGGCACATCTTGCTTCAGTCGATCCATGAATTCCGCAAGGAAGGCAATGCCTTCGGCCCGGTGCCGCGCCGCCACCCCCAGATAGATTGCCAGCTGCCCCACCGGCACTATCCCCAGGCGATGCACCACCCGGGCGGCCAGGCACCCATGCCGTGACGCCAGTGCTTCCAGCAAGCGGCGAATTTGATACTCCGCCATTTCCGGGTAGGCTTCATATTCCAAAGCACTGATGACTTTCCCTTGTTCCTCCCCCCGCACCATCCCGCTAAATTCCACCACCGCCCCCTGCCCTCCGTTGAGTGCGGCCGCCAATCCCGCAACGATGGGCAAATGGGTAAGTTGAATTTCAATCTTCATGTGTGGTGCTTTTAACCACCCGATACGGGCGGAATCAAGGCCACCTCATCGCCCTCCGCGAACCGCGTCGAGGTGTCCGCGTATTCCCAGTTGCGTGCCACCCTTGCCGTGGCGCGATGACCGGCCAATGCCGGATGCTGCCTCACCAATAGTTCCCACAAGGCATCCACATCCACCGGCATGGCGACACTAATTTCCGCGGCGTCGCAGCCAGTCACATCTTTCAAATGAGCAAAAAAACGCACAAGCATATAAATCAAGCCAGTCGTTGCCCAACCCGCAGGTTGAAAAAACGCGCCCTGCAAACGGTGTAACAGCCGCCCGCGCATTGCAAAACATTTATGAGCAGTAGCGGCATCCTGGCCCATGCTTGGCCGCTCAACCATGCCCCAAACGCTCACGAAAACTTCGGCCCACGACCGTGCCTACCACACTGCCCATGATCGCACCTGCGACAAATTCCGACAGCCAGTGAATCGTCACCGAAACCCCCAGTCCGACGTAAAACGGATAAATCAGCAACAGCCAGGTTGCCGGGCGGGCCCGGGGGAACAGCGCCATCAGACAGGTTGTCATGGCGAAGGCCACGGTCGTGTGACCGGACGGCCAGCCCCAAAAAACCCCGCCCCGGAGAAAACCTAATTGAAAACCGTGGCTGGTATCCACCAGCCCGGCGGAATTAAAGCCCGCCTCCCGAAAGTGGTGGGCAAAAGGGGGTGGCCGGCGGCCGGTGAAGGCTTTGAGGACTGAGGATATTAAAAAACCCAACCCAGCCGCTTGTCCCAAGGCACATCCGGTCGTAAACCAGCCCCGCTCCCGGGAAACCCACCCGGCCAGCAGGATGGCCCCAGTCCCCAAAATCGGCACCAGACTGCCCAGAATAATCCCCGGCCCCGCCAGGCCGACCATTACCGCACTCCGCGTCCACCGATACCAGCCCCAATCCAAACCGGACATGAGTATGATTACCGTCAAACCAACCGCCAGCCCCTGCCAGGCCAGGTTGCGACCGGTAAAAATCGTCAAAACAGTGCGGTAAAGCCGAAAAAATAACTCCGACATGGGACCCAGATTAGTCCAGCCACCTGGTTTGGCCAACTCGCTTTATTGTGCCGGTGCAGGGCGCCGCAACCAAGTGCCCGCCGCTTCGGCAGGGTGCAATTGGTGATTAGCAAAAACCATGAAACAGCCAAAATCCAGCTTGCGGCGACCAAAAACCAGTCAGCAAGAAAATATCAGCTTGCCTTTGTATTACTTTGAATTTAAAGCTGAATCCATTACGATTTGCCGAATTAGTTATTTTAACCAGACAACCAAATATTAAAAATGGCCTACAAAGACGTTCAGCCGCCAGCGGGTGGCAAGATTTCGATCAGCAATGGCAAGCTCACGGTACCCAATAACCCCATTCTCCCGTTTATTCGCGGGGATGGCACCGGCCCCGATATTTGGGCCGCCAGTGTGCGCGTGTTCGATGCGGCCGTCGAAAAAGCCTACGGTGGCACCCGTAAAGTCGCTTGGTTTGAAGTGTTCGCCGGTGAGGAGAGCTTCAAAAAGTTTAACAACTGGCTGCCGGATGACACGGTCGAAGCCTTCAAGGACTATCTCGTGGGCATCAAGGGACCATTGACCACCCCCGTGGGCGGCGGCATGCGCTCACTGAATGTGGCCCTGCGTCAGATGCTGGACCTGTATGTCTGCCTGCGCCCGGTGCAATGGTTCACCGGCGTCCCCTCCCCCGTGAAGCATCCTGAGAAGGTGGACATGGTCATCTTCCGCGAAAATACCGAAGATATTTATACCGGTATTGATTTCGAGGCGGGCAAGGAACAAGCCCTCAAGACCCTGGAATTCCTAAAGACGAATTTCCCCAAGGAATATAAGAAAATCCGCTTCGGCGACACCCCCGAACTCGTGGGCATCGGCATCAAGCCCGTCAGCAAACTTGGCACGGAACGGTTGTTCCGCTCGGCCGTGCAATACGCCATCACCAACAAGAAGAAAAGCGTGACGATTGTCCACAAGGGCAACATCATGAAGTACACCGAAGGCGCGTTCCGCGACTGGGCCTACGGCCTGGCGAAGAGCGAATTTGGCGCCGTGGAAATTGACGGCGGTCCGTGGTGCAAAATCCCCGAGGGCAAGCCCGGTGCCGGCATTGTAATCAAGGACGCCATCGCGGATATCGCCTTGCAACAAGTGCTTACCCGCCCGACGGATTTCGATGTGATTGCCACCTTGAACCTCAATGGGGATTACCTGTCGGACGCGCTCGCAGCCCAAGTGGGCGGCATCGGCATCGCTCCCGGCGGCAATATCAACTATCTTAGCGGCCACGCCATCTTCGAGGCCACCCACGGCACGGCTCCCAAGTATGCCAACAAAGACGTGGTCAATCCCGGATCCGTTGTGCTCTCCGGCGAAATGATGTTCCGTTACCTCGGTTGGACCGAGGCGGCCGACGCTATTCTCAAAGGCTTGAACGGCGCGATTGGCAGCAAGCGCGTGACCTATGACTTCGCCCGCTTGATGGAAGGCGGCACGGAAATCAAGTGCTCAGCCTTCGGCGACAATATCATCGCCCACATGTAAGGGCCTTACGGTGAAACTGGGGCGGACCGCCAGGTCCGCCCCGTTTTTATTTCAGGGTGTCATCCAACGGTTAGGGACTCGGCCAGAACACTCCCAGACCAGGCGAAGAAAATCGGAGTCCGGTTACGGCCGTGGGGGCGGGTCATTGCTTCACCAGCTTGACGGCCAGGTGTTTCGCATCCATGGGCTCGATCTTCACGCTGGCCTGCTCGCGCAGCGCGGACTCCATGAGCTGGAGGGCCTCGGCATTCGTTACGGGTTTGCGGGAGCGCACAGTCACGAACTTAAGTTGGTTGGTAACCCCCGATTCAATGACCAATTGCCGGGCGGAAAGCTTGGCATAAACGTCCAAAATCATGGCGACGGGGGCATTTTTAAAATCAAAAGTGCCTCCTTGAGCCTGGGCAACCAAGGGAGCCAGCAGAATTAAAAATAGCGTCAGGTGTTTCTTCATAAGTTTGCCTCACCAAAACCGAAAATCCTCAATGAATGGCGATGGATAAATGATGGCGCATCCTCGGGTTGCCAGGATGCGGCCGCCATTTGCCGCTCCAGCTTGACTAGATGGGTTCGTTGTAATTCAGGACTGAATAATTGTCAACCAGCGATGGAATCGGCTTGGTAGTAAGTTTGCGGTGTGAACCCCGGTGCGTGTTATTTTCCGCTTTGTTCCTCATGCCGCAGAGATTAAATTAAATCATGTTCCGTCCGTGTATCGACCTCCATGAGGGCAAAGTAAAACAAATCGTCGGCGGCACGCTGGGCGATTCAGGTTTGCGCACCAATTTCGTCTCCGAGCGTCCCGCCGAATGGTACGCCGACTTGTACCGGCGGGATGCCCTCACTGGCGGGCATGTCATCATGCTGGGGCCCGGCAATGAGGCCGCCGCCCGGGCCGCCCTCGGGGCGTATCCGGCGGGCTTGCAGATTGGCGGCGGGATTACCGCCGCCAATGCCCGGGACTGGCTGGCGGCCGGGGCTTCCCACATCATTGTCACCAGCTGGGTGTTTCGCGAAGGACGGGTGGACTGGACCCGGCTCGAGGAACTCAGCCAGACCGTCGGGCCGGCCCGGCTCGTGCTGGACTTGAGTTGCCGCCGGCGCGGCAGTGAATATTTTGTGGTCACCGACCGCTGGCAGAAATTCACCGACCTTGCCGTCACCGCCGCCACCTTGGAAACGTTTGCCAAATACTGCGCCGAGTTCCTCATTCATGCCGTGGATGTCGAGGGCTTGTGCCAGGGCATCGATACGGAACTGGTGGCGAAGCTCGGCGCGTGGACGCCCATTCCCACCACCTACGCTGGCGGCGCCAGGTCGCTGGCGGACTTGGCCGAAGTCACGCGCCTTGGTCAAGGCCGGATTGATCTGACCATTGGGTCCGCCCTGGATATCTTCGGTGGCCAGGGCGTGAAATACGCGGACTTGGTGGCGTTCAATCAACGCGCTTTGGCGAACCAAAACTAACGGTGGATGGGCGTAATCCGCCCCGCTCCCAACTTCCCATCAGGCCGGCAACGCCTCGGCAAACAGCTCCGTCATCGCCACGGCAAATTCCGGCACCAACTCTTCCGCCAGCACATCCTGGCAGGCCAGAATGGCCTTCAAACGCAGACCAAAATCGGACTGGTGATAGACTTCCACATTGTGATAGCGGGGATCCACCATCCATAGCCGGGGCACCCGGAAGCTGTCGTAAAGGTCTTTTTTGGTGACCGTGTCCGGCCGGTGATCGTCACGGCTCACCACCTCCACCACGAGCAGGAGGGCACCCGTGGCGGCATTGACCAGGGCCAGGTCCGGACAAAGGTGGACGCTGGGCGATAACTGGATGGTCGTCCGTGGGGCCAGCAGACGAATGCCGGTAATGTCGGTCACACTGGCCACCATCAACTGGTGCAACCGCTCGCAAATCAATTCATGCCGCGGCCCCGGGGCGCCGCGCAACACTTTCTGGCCACTCAAAATTTCCTCGTAAGGCTCGCTCATAGGGGAAGGAAAACCGGCTGCCCGGCGGCAGGCGCGTGGGCTTGCATCGACAACGGGGCGGTCACTTCAGCGTCAAGAAATTTTGCAAAATCAACCGGCCGCTTTCCGTCAGAATGCTTTCCGGATGAAACTGCACACCCCAAATAGGCAGTTCCTTGTGCTTCACTCCCATGATTTCGCCCTCCTCGGTCTCCGCCGTGATTTCCAGGCAATCCGGCATGGTGTCGCGCTTGATGACCAGCGAATGATACCGCGTGGCCAGGAACGGATTGGGCATGCCCGCAAACAAGTCCTTGCCGTTGTGTTTGATGGGGGAGGTTTTGCCGTGCATCATGCGGTAATTGATCACGACTTCCGCGCCGAAAGTGTGGCCGATGCACTGGTGGCCCAGGCACACGCCAAATACCGGGATGCGCTGGCCAAAATGCCGGATCACCTCGTTGGACAGCCCGGCTTCGCGCGGCGAGCAGGGCCCGGGCGAAACAAGAATGCGCTCGGGCTTGAGGTCATTGATCGCCTCCAGGGAAATCTCATCGTTGCGCCGCACCTGCATCTCCACCCCCAACTCACCCAGGTACTGCACCAGGTTGTAGGTGAACGAATCGTAATTGTCCAAAACCAGAATCATGTTCGTGGCATCAAGTTACTGCAAAACCGCCGAATGGAAAGTGCTAAACGGCTGGCGTTCCCCCCGCCGATTTCCGGGGTGTAAGGTTGGGAATCGGGCCCGACCGCCGCCCTCAATCCACCGGCACCAAGCGAATGGTGTGCATCACGGGCACCACGGCGGCGGCCACCGCCGCCGCCAGCGGCGCGCGCTGCGCCTCGGTCTTCTCCACCGCCGCGTTGATATCGGCTTTGCCTTCGGGACCATGAAAGATTTTTTTGATCTGCGTGGTCTCGTATGATTGCTTGGCGGCCACGGCCCGGTCCACTTGTTGAAACGCCTCCGAAAAAGGATTGCTCACGTAATCCTGCGCCAGATTCACGCCCGCCGCCAGTTGCGTGGCCGTGTAGGTGTTGGTAAAGCTATTGGTGCCCCCACTCCAGATGACTTGGTAATGGTTGCCGGACGCATGCGCCACCACCAGGTTGAACCGGCTCAGGTCCTGGAAAAACGGTACCAAGGTGGTGCCCGAACGAATGCTCCGGTCGCTCGTGGGATCGCCCTCGGCACAAAACGGATATTTGTGACTAACCACCGTGACGGTGTTGTTCTCGAAACCGTTAATGTCATGGCCAGTCGTGGCGGTGGCTGTATTGGCGGCCAAATCCACCGTGATCGTGCCAATATTACCATCCAGCCCCATGGCATGCAGGAACGTGTAAGCCATGGCCAGGTGCCCGGACCAGTTCGGGTGGACACCATCGTGGCCGCAGAGTTCATAAGGGTGGTCCGCCGTGGCATATTTTTGACCGGCAAACCCCGCCTTGTACAAGGTCCAGAAAACGTCGGCAAAGCGCACTTCCTCCTGCTCCGCCAGCCGCACATCAATGTCCCGGAGGGTGCACAGGTTCAAATTATGCTCATCCAGGGTGGTGTTTTTCGAATGGGTCCAAGTGGCCATTTTGCCCACACAACCGGGCGATCCCAGCACGACGCGAGCGCCCGCCCCTTTCAAACCGTCCACCACCGCCGCGTATTGTTCCCGGTACCATTCGCCATTGGCCAGGTCAAATGGCCGATATTTGGAATCATTCATGCCGTAAGCCAGGGTGGCCACGGTGGGATGAAAGCGCAGGCAGTCGGAATCCATGCGCTTGTGAAAACCCTCGGCGGTTTCGCCGCTCCAGCCAAATTGCCGCACCGTGATGTTCAATTCCGGCACGCACACCGTGAGGTAATCTTCCATCAGGCGGGAATACATGCGCTGCTCGGTGATCGAATCGCCAATGATCGCCAGCCGGTCCCCCGGTTGCAGCACCAGCGGCCCGATGTCCGGGGCCTTGATCGGATTAAATTTGTCGAAGTACGGATCAGCCGGCTTCGGCTCGTACTGCGCCTCGGCCTGGACCGACGGCGTGGCGAGCATACCCAACATCAGCGCCAGCGCGCCCAAAGACAATTGCGAAGACCGGGGGAATTTCATGTTGCCAAAGTGATTACGGAAAACTCACTGGATTGTCAATCACGGGCGAGAGTTTGGATTATCCAGGAACTGCCCGTGTTTAGCTGCCCGGCGCTCCGACGCCAGTTGCAGCCGGGCGATGCCCCATCCGCCATTTTTTGCCTAAAGCCCAGAGCCCAGAGCCCAAAGCCTGTTTTTCCGTTTGCTTCTGTTCAAAAGCCCGTCGTTTTCGCGGTTTCAAATCCCTTGTTTGTGTTCTCTGTGTTCTCTGTGTTCTTTGTGGCTAAAATCCTTGCTTTTTTCCCACCCTGAACAGCATTTGCCCACCTACCCCTGCTAAATTAACCCGTGATGAAGTCGCACTGACACCATGCGCGCCGCGCCCGGTCAAAAACCGTAGCGCAGGCGTCCTCGCCTGCCGGTTGCCGCACCGTCCCCGGTGCGTGCCACTGTTGGCCCAGCCCAGAGCCCAAAGCCTGTTTTCTTCCGCTTGCTTCTGTTCAAAAGCCCGTCGTTCTCGCGGTTTCAAATCCCTTGTTTGTGTTCTCTGTGTTCTTTGTGTTCTTTGTGGCTAAAATCCCTGCTTTTTTCCTCACGGAGCCTGCTCTCCCCTTGTCGTATCGTTAGCATCATTAAAACAGTGCGGGTCGGCGGATAATTCCCCCTACCCGTCCGCCATAGCTTTAGCGGCGGCGGATCCTGGGGGAGAGGGCCGGGGTGAGGGCGGACGTGGCCTGTTCCTGCAAGAACTATAAATAATTACCAATCAATCGTTTATATAAATAGGGCAACACCAAATCCTAGTGGCATTGGGCAAGG
>CAIZWI010000135.1 GCA_903936645.1 uncultured Verrucomicrobia subdivision 3 bacterium | reverse complement strand
CTCTATGAACTGATTGGCATTAAACTATCAGAGCAGAAGGAAGCCGAAATATTGCAACGCGGCGAGGAATATTACCGTACACACCCGGAGGAGTTTTTAAAATTGAAAAACTTGGTTGAGCGGCTCGGCTCTGGTACGTAACCCCACATTTATTGTTTTAGCTTTATGTGAGTTACCAATGGTAGAGATGATTTGGACGATTCAACACATAACCAGTTCTGGATGACCGGTGCTGCCCCGGCTGCGCACTGCCCATCAAACCCAATCGTGCTCCCACCGCTGGGTGCCAGAATGCCGCCAGCCCCATTTGACAACTCAACAAACGATGCTATGTTCACCGTACCGCCCGGACCCGCTGGTCCGGGCCACTCATGGCCTCTGCCCTGAGTGCGCTCTCTGACATCTCGCCCCTGAACCTGGCCGCTTGGCCACATTCGTGCCCTTCGTCCGCTGCCAAGGAACCGCCCGGCCGGCCCCAAAATCCGCGCCCGCCCGCCCTGCCGGACCCGCCAAACCCGCCTCCTGAGCCGACCATAGCCGGCCGGCAGCCGATGGGCCGCAAGCTCAGGTCAAACCAAATCAAAGCTAATCAAGCCATGAAATTCGGCCTGGTCGCCGCCCCCCCCGCCCGGGCCGCCATGACGGGGCCGCGCCACCGGCTGCCTTCCGCTGCCCTGCCCGCCCCAAGGCCCACAGTTTGCAATCGCATCATTGCACGGCCGCCTGGCTTCGTTTACTGTGGTGGAATGTTGTTGTGGAACCGTTGGACATGCCGCCTGGGGGCGGTTTTTTTGGGCCTGCTGCTCGCGGGTTGCTCGTTGCCCGGCGACGGCCAGCCGGACGACGAGAAGGAACCTCATTTCGTGCTGGGCAAAGGCCGGGTCAATGCCCTGGACTACACCGGCGCCGCCTCGGCGTTCAAGGAGGCCCTCGAGGTGAATCCCCGTTCCGCCGCCGCCCATTTTCAACTGGCCTGGCTCTATGAGAACCAGCTCGCCGATCCCGCCGCCGCCATTTATCACTATCAGGAATATCTCGCCCTCAGCCCAAAAGCCCGCAACCGTGAGGTGATTTTGCAGCATGTGTACGCCTGCAAACAGCAGTTGACCAAGGATGTCATGCAATTGCCCAGCGCCCCGGCCGCCCAGCAGCAGATCGAGAAGCTCGGGGAGCAAAATCGCAAAATGCAGGAGGAACTGGACAAGTGGCATGCCTACTACAACGCCCAGCTCGCCGCCCGGCCGGCGCCCGCCACCCCCGCCAGCCGCCCCGGGACCGCCCCCGCCGGCTCTTCCACGCCGGATGACTCCACCCCGGGCCCCGTGCCGCTGCCGACCCTCCGGCAGAGCTACCCCACCCCCCTGGTGCCCACGCGGGCCATTCCGGCGCCCATGCCCAAACAGCGCACCCATGTGGTGGCCTCGGGCGAAACCCTGGCCTCCATCGCCCGGCATGCCGGCGTCAGCCTGGCGGCCCTTCAAACCGCGAATCCCGGCTTGAATCCCAAACACTTGCGCACGGGCCAGACCCTCTACCTGCCGGCCCCTTAAACCCGCATGGTCACGCGCCTGATCTTAATTGCCCTGGCCGGCGTGTGTGTCACGATGAATGTGCTCGTGTGGCGGGCGGAATATGGGTCGCGGGACAATGATTTTCCCGTGCCCGAATCCCTGGTTTGGCGCAAGATCATGACCGCCCCGGAGGCCTCCTCCCTGAACGTGTTTCAGGATGGCAAACGCACCGGATTCTGTGAATTCTCCACCAGCGTGGGCCAGGAAATGGCCCTCCTGGACGAGACCAAGCCGCCGCCGGAGAGCTTGCTGACCCACGCGGGCTACCAAATCCGCCTGAATGGCAACGCCAGCCTCGGGGATTTTACCAACCGGGTTAAATTTGACGGGCATGTGGAATTCGCCCCCAACCGCGCCTGGCGCAGCCTGGCCATCCGGGTGCTGATGCGCGGGCTGGTGATTGAACTGCAATCGGTGGCCACCAACCAAACCGTTCAGTTGAAGGTGCTGCACGATGGCGAGGCCTTCCACCGCACCCTGACCTTTGCCGAGCTGGCGGACCCCAACCGGCTGCTCCGCACGGTTATGGAGGAATGGGGCGGCGGCCTGGCCGGGGCGCTGGCGGGCCTGGAATTACCCGCCCTGCCGGCCAGTCAGGGCGGTCCGGTCGCGGGCTTGCATTGGGAGGCCTGCCGCACGCGCATCAGCTTTGGCCATGAAACCGTGCCGGTCTACCGCCTGGAAACCCGGGTGCTGGACCGGCCGATCGTGATTCTCGCCAGTACGCTGGGGGAAATCCTGCGGGTGGAATTGCCCGGCGGCGTGGAAGCCAGTCTCGACGAATGGAATAATCAATGATCGAACTCATCCAGCTCACCAAACAATTTGGCGACCTTGTGGCGGTGGATCACCTGGATCTCACGCTGGCCCGGGGCGAATTTTTCGCGATGCTCGGTCCGAACGCCGCCGGCAAGACCACCACGATTAAAATGCTGGCCGGGCTCATCAAACCCACCACCGGCCACGCGCGCATTGCGGGCTTTGACGTGCAACTGCAACCGCTGGAAGCCCGCCGCCGGCTGGCGTACGTGCCGGATTTTCCCTTCCTGTACGACAAACTCACGGCCTGGGAATTCCTGCGGTTCACCGGACAATTGTTCCATCTGCCCGAAGCTAAAATCGAGGCGAATGCCCGGGAATTGATCGCGCGGTTCCACCTCCAGGAGCATGTCCACCGGCCCATTGAGAGCCTCTCCCACGGCACCCGCCAGCGCGTGGCCATCGCCTCGGCGTTACTGCATGAGCCCGAGGTGTTTATCATTGATGAACCCATGGTGGGACTGGATCCGCAGCATGCGCGGATCATCAAAGACGTGCTCAAGGAACGTTCCCGCGCGGGTGTCACCGTGCTGGTGTCCACCCACCAGCTGAGCATTGCCGAGGAGATGGCGGACCGGATTGGGATTATTCACGGCGGCAAATTGATTGCGGTGGGCACGCGGGACGAACTCCGCCGGCAAAGCGGGAAAGCCGGCCAGCTCGAGGAGATTTTTCTGGCCCTCACGGCGGAGAGCGCCGCGCCCGCCGCGCCCGCCGGGATGTAGGGTTTTACCCTATTGACAGCGGGTGACTCCGGGCTTGCTTTGCCCCTGGATAGCCCGCATCATAAATCCAATCAGAAGTTTGGGGAGTTAATTTGCAGAATCACCTTCAGCTTTTTTGCGGTGGTTCATCCCGTTTGGCTGGACTACTAAACACATGTTACGTTTGCTGAGAAGATTATTGGGGACGGCGCCACTTATCCACCCGGGATTCAGTCCGGGAATGGTATATAAACGGCTGAAATATTGCGCGCGCGGCCTGGCTTTTCCCCGCGCCACGGCCCAATGGCTGGAAGTACTCGACACGCCGGCCCTCGCGCCGGTGGTGCGTCATCAGCCCAAGCTCTTTCAGAAACTCCAGCGGCCTTACCTGGCCAGCACCCTGCACACGGCGCAACGGCTGGAGGTCCTGACCCACCATTACCGCTTTGTTCAGCAGGAACTGGGCCCGGCCTGGGTGCGGGAAATCTATTCGACACCGGGAAAATGCCTGGCCGGATTGCGCGACGAAAACGGAGCGCTCTACGAAATCCGCTTGAAATCCAGCTGGATGGACAAGGAAGGGGAATTAACCCTGACCCTGCAGCATCAGGCCACCGGGGTGGATCTGTTTGTCCTGACTTTTTCCATCACGCACTTCGCGGCCGACCGGTGCGAAGCCCTGATTGGTGGGTTGCAGGGCAACAAGCAGGCCAATGACAGGGACCTGGTCGTCGGGTTGACCCGCCACTGGCACGGCCTGCGCCCCAAGTCACTGCTGCTGTTTGCCATGCACCAGCTGGCCGAAATTTGGGGTGTGACCCGGTTGCGCGCCGTGGGCGATACCACGCATATTTACCAGCACTGGCGCCAGCGCAAGGCCGTGGCCTCGAGCTACGATGCCTGGTGGCGCGAAGCGGGGGGCTTGCTGGGGGTCGATGGACTGTTTGACCTGCCGGTGCGCTTTGTGCCCCGGGACATTGCCACGCTGAAAGTGAACAAGCGCCAGATGTATAAGCGCCGTTATTTGATGCTGGCGGACCTCGCCGGCCAGATTAACAGCAGCCTGGGAAGCCCCTGGCAAATCCCGGCGCTGATCCCCAAAATGGCCAGCAACGATTTGAACATGGAGTTGATGCGGCCTATTCCCTCGTGGGGCACGAGCCCGAACTGAAACCGGGGGACCGGGATTGGGCCGGGCAGTTTCCCCGGCCGCCCCATGTGGGCCTGGCCACGACGGAGGTGCGCCGGGAATTTCGTATATTTAACGGGGTGCCGGGCCGGGTCCGTTCCCCGGGAGCCGGGGGAGAGTTCCGCGCATTTTTAAAAAACCTTAAAAAATCGCCGGAATTTCACCCGTTTGACACTGGATCGTAACCTGGGCACTTCATAAATAAAGGAAACTGACCATGAAAAAAGTGCTTATCTTGACGGCGGGATTTGGGGAAGGCCACAACGCCGCCGCCCGCAACCTCCGGGACGCACTTGAATTCATCTCGGATGAAGTGCAGGTCGAGGTGCTGGATTTGTTTGAAAGCACGTACGGCTCCATGAACACCCTGGCCAAAAGCGCCTACCTGAACATGGTGCAATATGCCCCCAAATTGTGGGGCGGGGTCTACAACCTGCTGGATAATTCCAAGTTTGTGGAGAACCGGCTCGGAGGCTTCACCAAGCTCAAAAATGCGCTGGCCGACATTCTCCACGAAACCCAGCCCGATTGTGTGGTTTCCACCTACCCGGTTTACGCCCACGTCATTCAGGAACTGTACCGGGATTATGCCGAGCGGCCGTTTACCTTCATTACCGTGGTGACCGATGCCATCACGATCAACTCGGCCTGGTACCGCGCCCCGAGTGACCTTTACTGCGTGGCCAACGAACCGACCGCCGAAGTGCTGGTCCAGGCCGGCGTGCCCAAGGCCAAAATCCGGGCCCTGGGGTTTCCCGTGAGCCTGCTTTTCACAGAGGAACCCGCCCTGCCCCTGCGCCTGCCAGTGGGGGAGGAGCCCCGCAAAATTCTCTACGTGATTGGCACCGGCAAGAAAAAGGCCGGCAAGGTGATCGAGCGGTTGCTCGCCCTGCCCCAGGTGCAATTAACCATCGTGTGCGGACGGGATGCCGAGCTGAAGGCCAATTTATTGGAGCGCACCAGCGAATTTCAGGATCGCGCCCATGTGCTGGGCTGGACGAATCAGATGCCCAAGCTGTTGCTCAGCCACCACGTGGTCATCAGCAAAGCCGGGGGGGCCATCACCCAGGAGGCGATTGCCGCGCGCTGCCCCATGATTGTGAACCAGGTCATTCCCGGTCAGGAGGAGGGCAATGCGCAGCTCATCGGTGATTACAAGCTGGGCGCGGTGGTGGAACGCAACCGGGAGGTCCCCGAACTGATTGAGGAGGCGTTTGGGCACAAGGCGAAGCTCTGGTTGGAATGGCGCAAAAACCTGCTGCGCATCAGCAAGCCGGACGCGGCATTGACCCTGGCCGAGCTGGTGCTGGCCCAGTGCGAAGTGGCCGATCCCACCGGAGAAAAAATCAAGCTATTCAAACCGGCGGGCCAGGCGTTGAAAGCCGCCGCCAAGAGCGGGCCCGCAAGTCCGCCCCGCATGTTGCTCTGTGATTTTCACATCCATACCAGTTATTCGGATGGCAAACTGACCGTGCCCGAGGTGGTGGATTTTTACGGCCGGCTGGGGTTCGACTGCATTTGCATCACCGACCATCTGGCCGATCCACGCCGCCTGATTGGCAAACTGGCCCGGTTGAGCAACATGACGGTGAGTGAGGATCAACTGGAGGAATACTTTGAGGTCATCGAGCGCGAACGTCAGCGGGCCTGGCGCAAATACAACATGATCGTCATGACCGGCATTGAATTTAACAAGGACGGTTACACGAGCAAAACCTCGGCACACTTGCTGGGCATTGACCTCAAGAGCCCCATTCCCTCGGCCCTCGACCTGCCCGAAACCATCGCGCACATCCACGCCCAGGGCGGGCTGGCGGTGGCTTCCCATCCGCACATCATGAAAAGTGAGTGGGGCAAGAACACCCTTTATCTGTGGGAAAACCACGAGAAATTCGCCCACCTCATTGACGCGTGGGAAATTGCCAACCGGCACAATATCTTCGATTGTGTGGGCATGAAACGACTGCCCTTCCTGGGCAACAGCGATTTTCACAAACCGAAGCACATTTATTCCTGGAAAACACTGTTGTATTGCGAAAAAGACGCCGAAGCCATCAAGGAATGTGTCCGCCGCAACGAACATGTGTCCATCACTTTGTTCCGGGAAAACAACCAACTGGTGGCCAATGCACCGCTGCGACCCGCACCGGCAGCCGGCCGATCAGAACTGGCCATGCCCGCCGCGGCTGGCTTGCTGGCCGCCCGCAGTCATTAACACCATTGTCATGGATCACCCTATTTGGCAACATCGGCGCGGCCCTGTGGCAGTGCGCGGGAGCTTATGACCATTCGTTTCGAACCGGCACATTTTTTTAACCGCGAGTTGAGCTGGCTGGAATTTAACCAGCGGGTGCTCGACGAAGCCTTGGATCCGGCGAATCCGCTGCTCGAACGCTTAAAATTCTTCACCATTGTCAGCTCCAACCTGGATGAGTTTTTCGAGGTCCGCGTGGCCGGCCTCAAGCAACAGATTGAAAGCGAAGTCGTGGAGCGCAGTGTGGATGGCCGCACAGCCACGGAGATTTTTCAGGCGGTGACCCAGCGGGTCCGGCGGATGGTGGCCGACCAGTATGCCTGCTGGCGGAACGAACTCCAGCCGGCGCTGGCCGAAAATGGGTTGAACCTCTTCCCCATGGCCACGCTCAAGCGGGCGGATTTTGATTATATTGAGGAATATTATCATTCCAAAATCCGCCCGGTGCTGACCCCGCTGGCCATTGATCCGGCGCATCCCTTCCCGCAACTGCTGAATAAATCCCTGAACCTGATGGTGCGGCTGGAAATGAAAAAAGGCCGCCGGACGATCAAGCACACGGCCGTGGTCCAGTGCCCGGCCATCCTGCCGCGCCTGATCCCGCTGCCGCGCGACGGGCAGCAACGCAATTACGTGTTCCTTGGCCAGTTGGTGGGCCATTTCCTGGCCGATCTCTTTCCCGGCACCAAAATCCTCGGCTACTGGCCCTTTCGCGTGACCCGCAACAGCGAGTTATACATTGACGAGGAGGAAACCGGCAATGTGCTCAAGGCGGTGGAGACGGAACTTCACAACCGCCGCAAAGGCGACGCGGTGCGCCTGGAAATAGACCAGGACTGTCCGGAAGACCTGCGGCTGGCGCTGCTCGGCACCTTCAAACTGACGGAGGAGGATCTGTATCTTATTGACGGCCCCGTGAATCCCACGCGCCTGATGGCCCTGTACCAGGGCGATCATTCCCCGGAATTGCGCGATCCACCGTTTGTCGCGCCGGTCGCCCGGAGCCTGCGCGGCCAGAAGGATTTGTTCGCGGCCATACGCGAGCGCGACATCCTGCTGCACCATCCGTACGAAAATTTTAACAGCGTGGTGGAATTTCTGGAGCAGGCCGCCGAGGACCGCGACGTGCTTGCCATCAAAATGACCCTGTACCGCACCGGCGGTGACGAGCGCATCGTGGGGGCGCTGATGAATGCCGTCAACCAGGGCAAGCAAGTCACCGCCGTGGTGGAATTGCGGGCGCGGTTTGACGAGGCCAACAACATTCAATGGGCCCGACGGCTGGAGGAAAATGGTGTGCACGTGGTGTACGGCCTGGTGGGCTATAAAATCCACGCCAAGGTCGCCCTGGTGGTGCGGCATGAGCGCACCCAAATCCGCCGCTACGTCCACCTCTCCACGGGCAATTACAATCCCACCACTGCCCGTTTGTATACGGATATTGGCTTGCTGACCTGCCACCCCGATTTTGGTGAGGATGCGACCAACCTGTTCAATTTGCTCACCGGGATCTGCCAGTTTCAAGGCATGCGCAAGTTTTTGGTCGCGCCCTTTGACCTGCATGCCCGCCTGCTGGCCCTCATCCAGCGGGAAGCCGCCCACGCCGGAAAGGGACTGCCGGCCCGGATCATTGCCAAATTCAATTCCCTGGTGGAACCGGAGCTGATTGAGGCGCTGTATGCGGCCTCCCGGGCAGGGGTGAAAATCGAGCTGATCATCCGCGGGGTTTGCTGCCTGCGGCCCGGCGTTCCCGGGTTGAGCGAGAACATTTCGGTGCGCAGCATCGTGGACCGCTTTCTGGAGCACAGCCGCATTTATTATTTCGAGAACGCCTGCCAGGCCGAGGTGTTCGTGGGCAGCGCCGACTGGATGCCCCGCAATCTCTTTCGCCGCATTGAAACGGTGTTTCCGATTGAGGATGGCAACTTGCGCGAGCGGCTGATTAGCGAAGTCCTCGCCGTTTCCCTGGCCGATACGTCCCGGGCCCGCTGGCTGGGCCCGGACGGGGTTTACCACCGGAGCCAGCCGGTCAATAACGAGCCACCCCGGCGCAGCCAGCCCGAGTTTGTCGCGTTGGCCGCCGCCGAGGAACCCCGCACGGGCGGTGCCAGCCGCGGCCGCACCAAGCACCCGCAGGTCAAGCTGGTCAGCTCTCCCTTCGGAGCGCGACCCAAAACCAAAAAGGCATGAATCTGTTTCTCTTGCGCCATGGCCTGGCAGTGGACCGCAGCAAACCCGGTTATAAAAAAGACGCGGACCGGCCCCTCACTCCCAAGGGAAAGCAACGTTTGTGGCGGGTGGCGGAAGCCATGGAAGAACTGGAGCTGGAGTTCGATGCCATTGTGACCAGTCCTTTTTTGCGGGCCACCCAGACGGCGGAAATTATCGCCGAGGCCTTTGAACTTGGCAAAAAGCTGAGCAGCACCGAGCATCTGACCCCCAGTGGCAATCCTAAATTATTGCTGGAATATTTAAACCAGCTCGCGCCCGCCCCGAAGAATGTCCTTCTGGTGGGCCACGAACCCTACCTCAGCCAGTTCATTGGCCTGCTGGTGGCCGGCAATACCAATGCGCAAGTGGACCTCAAAAAAGGCGCACTCTGCAAATTGGAGATAGAAACCCTCCGCTGCGGCCGCTGCGCCACACTGGCCTGGTTGCTCACGCCCAAGCAAATGCTTTTGATGGTCTAGCTTCGTTTTACCACCACAGCCGGAAAAACTGCTGGCGGGTGCCCAACGGGTTGATGGTTTGGACAATATTGCTCGGACTGCTGTAAGCACCGAAGGTGGCCAGATCCGTCCAACTGTTCAAGTTGGTGGAACTTTGGAGATGCAAGGTGTTTGTAATCAGGGGCAAAGTGGTAAAACTCACCCGGAAATTGGGGAAGGCGCGAACAATACTCAAACTAATGGTGGGTGGCGGCGTATAGATTTGGGAGGCACCCGATTGATAGGCCCCCAGGTCTATCACTCCCACCCCGGCCGGCCGGGCAAAACCACGCTGATCATCGGGCGGGGCGGTGGCGCTATCGGCATACTGAATGGCGGGACTGCCGGGCAAGAGGGCCATGGTGAGGGTGGGGCCGCCATTGTTGGCGAGCGGGCCAAGCAGCGGGTCCGTGAAATTGTAACTCGTGCCGCTGTTGAAGCTGGCGGAGCCGTCGGAACTGATGTTGTCCCCGAGGTCAGTGATCGCACCGTAAGTGTTGCCATTGGTGCCACCGTATGCCAGCAGCGAGTTGCGCACAGAAACCGAGCCATTGGTATTGGCAATTTGCAAGCCTGCGGCAAGGCCGTTGGTATAGTAGGGGCCGGGATTGGCGGGTTGGGCATTGCACCAGTTGCTGGCGATCGTCACATTGAGGGCTTGGAAGGTGGCCGCAGCCGAATTATAGACCCCGCCGCCGAGGGCGCTGCCGTTGGCGGCAATACTGGTGTTAGCGCTCCCGCTCGAACCGCTGGCACCCAGTGCGGAATTCAAGGCTATCGTGCAGTTGGTGGCGAGCAAGCGGTCTGCGTTGAAAATCCCGCCCCCAAAACTGTTGCCGCCATTGGCGAATGAAAAAGGAACCACCGCCGTGCCACCGCAGGCGAGATTGGAACTGACCACGCAATCATCCAGCGTCAGGGTGCCGGCATTATAAATGCCACCGCCATAGCCCGTGGCGGCAGCAAAGCTGGGGCCATAAGCACGGTTGCCCGCCAGCGCCGCATTGCCGGAAATGGTGCAATGGAAAGCCGCGATCGCCGCCGTGCCATAGATCGCCCCCCCGAGGCTGTTTCCGGCTGCTGCGTGACTCAGATTATCCCCGCCTTGCGCGATATTACCCCACCATTGGCAATGGTCCATGGTCACACTGCCGCCCAAGGCCGCCAAAGCGCCGCCCAAAACGGGTGTTGGGCCCTCAGCAATATTGGGAATCACGCCACCCCGGGCCTGGTTGCTGGCAAAGCTCGTATTGGACAATATCAAAACCCCCGAGGCTTGAAATAAAGCGCCCCCCTTGCAGGCGCCAACGCCCGGACCGGCATCGTTGGAGCAAGCGTTGTTTCCGACCAGGCAGTTGGCCATAGTCATGGTGCCGTTGGTATTGTACAAGGCACCGCCAAAGCCCGCGCCGGCCACCCCATAAGCACCGGCAGCCTGGTAATTGGCGCCATACACCGTGTTGCTCACCAGCGTGGTGCCATAGAGGCCTACGGTGCCACCGTTATTGAAAATCGCCCCGCCCCGGCCGATGCCACCGTAGTAGCAATTGGCGCTGGCGCGGTTGTTGGTCACCATGCAGCCCGTTAGGGTAAGCGTGCCGCCCTGATTGTAAATGGCCCCGCCGTCAGCCGCATTCGAACCACTATAATAACTGTTGAAGACACTGTTCCCGGCCAGCGTGCAGGCAGTCAAGTTGAGGGAGCCCCCATTGTTGTAGATGGCTCCGCCATCCGCCAAGGGGGTGTTGTTCGTGACGGTAACATTCCCATTCGCCAGCGTGAGATTACTCACCGCAAGGGATGCGCCCGGAGCCACGTAAAAGAGACGCACCAGATTGCCACCATCGAGGGTGGCATAGACACCACTGGCATCCAGAATGACATGATTGGTAATCGCCAGGGTATTGGTCAGAGTGATGGTACCGCTGCACCCGATGCTGATCCAGCCGCCGGCGCGGATCGCCGTTTGCAAACTGGCCTCGTCACAGACACTGACCACATTGGTGGGACCAGTGCTATTGTTGAGCACCAGAGCCACCACGGCACTCGTGGACGTGCCATAGAGATTGGTGGCCACCACTTGGTAGAAACCCGCCTGTCCCGGGGTGGTATTGGTGAGGGACAAAGTGGGACTGGCAGCTCCCGTCAGCGGGTTGCTTCCAAAATACCATTGGTAAGCCACGGGAGCGGCCCCCACGGAATGAGCGGAAAAAGTTACGGTGCTGCCGACGAGGTTGGTCTGCCCCTGGGGCTGCACATCAAACGCGGGTAATTGGGCGAAATTGCCGGTGAGCGCTTGATTCGTGTTGAGCGCGAACGACAGCGGAGTGACCAGCGAATTGGTAGCGCCGGACCAACCGGCAAACACCCAACCAGCAGCCGGGGTGGCCGTGGCCGTAACCACGGAATTACTCGAAAAACTGGTCCCCGCCGGGCTCACTCCAATGCTCCCCTGACCATTGGTGGTCAACGTGAGCGTATAAACGGGATAAGCCAGAAAAGTGCCTGTGACGGAGCGGTTGTTTGTCATGGCCACGTTCAAGGTATTGGTCGTACCACCGCCCGCCCCGGACCAGCCACCGAAATACCACCCGTTACTCGGCGTGGCGGTCAGCGTGACCGTGACATTCGCCGGGTAGCTGGCGAACGTCGGATTCGTCGTGATCGTGCCAGCGCCCACCGTTGTGACCGTCAGCGTGTAACTGGTGGCTCTGGCTGAATCGGCCAGCAACAGAGCTAGCAAAGCCAATAGCAGCGGGTAAAAGAGTGCGCGGTTTTTAATAAGCTATGCGTGTTGTTGCAATCCATTTTATTTTTGTTTGATTTCGTAAAGTTAACCGTCGGTTTACCACCATAACCGGAAAAATTTGCACGGTGCGCCTTGCGGACTGATGGTCTGAGTGATGTTGCTGGGGCTGGCCAAAGCTCCAAACGTGGCCAGATCCGTCCACCCGCTCAAGTTGGTGGAGAATTGGAGGTGGAGCGTGTTCGTTATCGCCGGCGAGGTGGTGAAACTCACCCGGAAATTAGGGTTAACGGTGGCAATGCTCAAAACGAGCGGGGGATAAATTGGCGTGGCACTTGATTGGTAAGCGCCCAAATCAATCACGCCCACGCCCACCGGCCGGGCATACCCGCGCTGGTCCACGGTCGGCGCGGTGGCGCTATTGGCATAGGCAATGGCTGGACTCCCGGCTTGCACGGCCATGGTGAGGGTGGCACCGCCATTATTGCCCAGCGAGCCGAGGAGCGGGTTCGTTAGGTTAAAACTGGAGCCACTGTTAAGGTTGGCGGAACCGTCCGAGCTGATGTTATCGCCAAGGTCGGTGATGGTACCGTAGCAATTGCCAGGGGAGCCCCCGTATGCCAGCAAGGAGTTGCGCAAGGCCAGTGAACCGGAAAAGTTGGCGATTTGTGATCCTGCCGCAATCCCCGTCGCTTGCACCGAGCAGGAATTGCTCGCCAGCGTGGAATTCACCGCCAAAAATGTCCCGCTGGCCGAGTTGTAGATGCCGCCCCCGTAGCTCTTGCCGTTGGAACCTCCGCTGATGCCCGTCCCGTTGACGACATAATTCAAGGCCACGGTGCAATTCGTGATGGCCAGTTGGGAGGCATTATAAATCCCGCCCCCCAAACCATTTCCCCCTTGATCCGGAATTCCATGGGCGGGTGTGGTATTGCCCCCCAGGCAGTAATTTGAATAGAGGCAGCATTGGGAAAGGCTGGCGTTGCCAAGGTTGTAAATGGCGCCACCATCCCCATCCACCGTAAATACCACGGAGCCACCGGGATAAGATTGATTGCCGGTGAACAAGCTGCTGGAAACCGCCAGGTTTGCCGCCGTATAGATCGCGCCACCATAGGTTGTTTGCGTGCCATAAGCACCAGCCACCAAGGCGGAATTGGCATAAAATTGGCAGTGGTTGATGGTCACCGTGCCGCCGCTTGCCGCCAGCGCACCGCCATAGCCTGCCCCGGAACCCGAGACGTTGTTCGCAAAGCCATAAAACAAGGCACTTGCCCCCAAGGCGACGTTATTAGTCAACAGCGTGCCCACCAGAACCAGACTCCCTGAGTCCTGGAACAAGGCACCGCCGTACATACCGCCGCCACCGGCATTACCCGTGCTGACGTTGCCATTGAAAACACAATTGGAAACCAGCATCACCCCGGTGCTGCTGAAAATCGCACCACCGTAGCCCGATCCACCGAAGGGCGGGGGAGTCTGGGGATTTTGATAATAACCACCCAAGATGGAATTACTGGAAATGGCTGTGGCATATATGAAAACGCTGCCGCCAACGTTGCAGATGGCCCCGCCTTTGGCGGTGCCCCCGTTCGCAAAATTTTGGGCCGCGTTATTCAATACGGTGCAACCGGTGAGCGTGACGGTGCCACCGCTATTGTAAATCGCCCCGCCGGCGGCCGGCGCATTTTTGTTGGTAACAATGCTGACGCCGTTCGCCAGAGTAAGGTTGGTCAGGGCCAACGCCGCCCCCGGGGACACGGAGAACAGTTGGACGGCGTTGCCGCCGCTTAGCGTGGCGGAGACCCCACTGCCATCCAAAATGACATTATTGGTAATCGTCAGTGTATTGGTCAGCGTGATGGTGCCACTGCAACCAATGCTGATCCAACCGCCGGCGCGGATGGCCGTTTGCAAACTGGCCTCGTCACACACGCTGACTACATTGGTAGGGCCACTGGCATTGGTCAGCACCAAAGCCACTACGGAACTGGTGGCGGCACCGTAGAAATTAGTGGCCACCACCTGGTAGAAACCCGCCTGACCCGGCGTGGTATTGGTCAGGGATAAAGTCGGGTAGGTGGCACCCGGCAACGCGCCGCCACCAAGGAACCATTGATACGAAACCGGCGCGGTGCCCAAGGCATGCGCGGAAAAATAAACCGCACTCCCCACAAGGTTGGTCAGCCCCCGGGGTTGCACATCAAACGCGGGCAATTGGGCAAAGTTGCCCGTGAGCGCCAGATTGCCGTTCAGACTGAGCGCGAGCGGATCGGTCGTGCTGTTGGTTCCGCCTGACCAACCGGTGAACACCCAGCCCGCCGCTGGCGTGGCAGTCGCAGTCACCAGGGTGTTGCTCGCATAACTTCCCCCCGCCGGGTTAAGGCCAATGCTCCCCTGACCATTGGTGGTCAGCGTGAAAGCGTAAACGGGATAAGCCAGAAATTTACCGGTAACCGACAGATCACCCTTCATGGTCAGGTTCAGGGAATTGGTCGTGCCGCCGCCCACCCCGGACCAGCCGCCAAAATACCAGCCGGCACTCGGCGTGGCGGTGAGAGTGACCGTGACATTCGCCGGGTAGCTGGCGAAGGTGGGATTGGTGGTGATGGTACCCGATCCCTGGGTGATCACGGACAGAGTAAAGTTAGTGGCGCCTGCCGTCGAGGCCAGCAGCGTGAAAAGTAAAGCGGTCCGAGCTAAATTGCGAAGCACATTCATATGCTGCCTATTAATGTTAATAAACCTGCTTCCGGCGACTAAACCAGCTTGGATGTTATATTATTGACCCTGCCCGACTTGAGCAGAGATGTCAAGGGAAAACAGCCACCATTGCCACACGAATGCCTCCCCACGAAAGGGATGCCGCCAGAATTTTAAACCGGTGCAAGGCCTGTAATGTTATAGCTTACAAAAAGGTTGCGCCCATTCATAGGTTCGCCCACTTGCCTCGCAAACCGAAATCCAATGCACCACAATTTAGGTCAAAGGAAAGCCCGGACCAAAGTGCGCCCCGCGCTTGGCGCTGGACATTGGCCGGGCCGCCGACAGAATTCCGGCATGGTTTTGCCTTATAAAGTTGCCACATTAATCTACGCGTTTAATGAACGGGATGAAGTGCTTCTCATCGAACGCACGCAGGAGCCCAACCGGGGCTTTTGGAGCCCTTGCGGTGGTAAATTAAAAACCGAGCAGGGTGAATCTCCCTACGCTTGCGCCTGCCGGGAGGCCCGGGAGGAAACGGGGTTGCACCTCGTTGCGGCCGATCTGCATCTGACCGGCCTGATTAGCGAGCATGGGTATCAGGGCCAAACACACTGGCTGATGTTTTTGTTCGAAGTCAAACCCCGGCTCACCGCCCTGCCGCCCGAGCACCGGGAGGGAAGGTTCGAGTTTTTCCCGCGCCCCGCGCTGGCCGGACTCAAAATTCCGCAAACGGACCGGGAGCAAATCTGGCCGTGGTTCTGGGCCCATCGCGGCGGCTTTTTTGCCGCGCATTGTCATTGCCACGCGGATGGCCGCAATGACTGGGAACTTGAGGCCTCGCTCCCTGCGCGGGTCACCAGCTAAACCGACCCGGGACGACCGGGGGATTTCCCCTCGGACGACGTCACCTGTTCCACCACATAGAGGGGCCGCCCCTTGATTTCCCGGTAAATGCGGGCGATGTATTGTCCGACAATGCCCAGGGCCAGCAGGTTGAGTCCGCCAAAGCCAAAGATGGCCACCGCCAGGGTGGTAAAGCCCAGCACCCGCAATTGGGTGAAATAACCAAACGCTTGCAAAATCTTCTCCACGATGAGGAATCCCGCGTAGCCCAGGCTCGCCACACAAATGATCGCGCCCAGCATGGCAATCCATTGCAGGGGCAAGTCGGAAAAACTAAACAACCCGTCCAGCGCGTAGCGGAACAGCTTGACGAACGATTGCTTGGGCTCGCCCACCGCGCGTTCCTTGCGCGCATAGGTGATCGTCGTTTGCGGATAACCGTACCAGGATTTCAGGGCGGGCAAAAACAGGTTGGTTTCGCGCGCGGCCAGCAATTGTTTGACCACCAGCCGGTCCACCAGGGAAAACATGCCGCTGTTCATGGGCATGACCCGCCCGGTCATGCGGTGAAACAACTGGTGAAAGGAATCAAACAAGAACCGGCGCAAGCCCCGCTCCTCGCGGCTGGTCCGGCAGCCGGTCACCACTTTATAGCCCTTGTGCCATTCCGCCAGCAGCTGGGGAATATGCTCGGGCGGATCCTGCAAATCCGCATCCAGAAAAATCACGGCATCACCCGTCGCCTGTTCCAAACCGGCCCGGTAAGCCGGTTGCTGCCCGAAATTGCGGCTCAGTACCACCAGCCGCCACAGGGGGAATCGCGCCAGTTCCGCCGGGACCACGTCCCGGGTGCCGTCGGTGCTGCCGTCGTCGATGATTATGAATTCAAATTCCTCCGGCAGGCCTTGAATGGCCCCGGCAATGCGGTCAAAGAGCTGGCGCAGGCCATCCCGCTCATTCAGCATGGGAATGATCAGCGATACCCGCCGGGTCGCACGCCCGGCATTGCTGGTTTGGTCTGGCTTCATTGGCATGAATTTACAAGTCCAGGCGGCCGCACCTCCGCCGCCAGCGGGAGCGGGGCCATCAGGTCAGGGTTTGGGTTCATAAAGAAAATAAGTTTCGCCAATTTCCAGGCGGTCACCCGGTTTCCGGCGGGCAATATTTTGGTTAAACCAAGCGGAAACGGAGCGCATTACCGACCCGGAGCCCGCTGCCGCCCCGCCGTTGCGGGCGACCAAGGTTGCGTCCGCCAGGGTGGCGGCGGAAAGGATGATCGGATGGCCGCCCACGGCCGGCACCTGGGGCAAATCCGGCACCACGACCACATGGCGGTCGAACAGTTCATCAAATCGGGCCGCCATCTGGGCCAGTTCGGGATCGGTTTTTTGCACGATCACGATCGCCGACCCACGATCTGTATGATGGCGGATCAAGCCGAGCAAGGCCAGCGTATTGGTTTCATTGGATCGAAAGAACAACAGCACCGCCAGCCCATAGGCAAAGACCATGGTGCAGAACAGCACCAATATCCCCGCGCGAGCGGGGGCCGCCGGCTTGAAGCCGGCAGAATTGGCACTGCCGGTCAGGCGTCCCCGCAACAGGGCCAACGAAAACACCAAGCCCACGAGCAGCACCGGGGCGGCCATCCAAGGGTGATGACCAAAATAGTTCCGCATCACGACCACGTCCATGATGGCCAGGACGAGGGGTGCCAGCGACAGGAGCAACGCGCGTCCGCCCGCCGCCCGGTTATAGGCCAGGGTCCCGACGCTCAGGACCCACAAACCAAACAGTCCCACGCTATTGGTAAAGGCCAGCAAGACAAACGCCTTGCCCGTGCTCAAGCCTTCGCCATAACCGACATTTCCCCATAAATAACTGCGAAGAAAGAGGCTCAATGCCCCCGGATTCCCGTGTCCGCCCCCGGATTTATTAAACATGGAGACGCCGACGAACAGCACAGAGCCCAGCCCCGCCAGCAGCACAAACAACCCCAGCGACCGCCGGTTGACTTGGGGAAGTCCGAGCAACAAGAGCATCAGGGGACCCAGCACCCAGGCCGTAGTCCAGTTCAGGGCGATGAAGGCCAGGGTAACGACAAACACCCCCGCCAAATCCGCCGGTCGCAGCCGGGGCTTCTTCATCCAGGCAACCAGCACAGCGGCATAAGGCAGCCCCAGCAACACCGAAATGGCGTTGGGATCCAGCAGTTTTTGCCAGCGGTCATAGCCCGGGCACAGCACCACGACCGCCGCCGCCAAAAACGCAAAGTTATCCTTGCCCAGCAAAGCCCAAACCGCCCAGAACACTGACAGTGTGAGGAAGAAGTGAAAGGCAAGGGTGCCGAGGCCCGTCCAGGCAAACGCTTCGGTCAGGCCAAAGGCCGGCCAAAGGCACAGGGGACTCATGCCTTTGTAAACGTCCGGAGCGGTGGCAATCTGGTAACCGCCGGGATTGCTGATCAATTGTCCGTGCAGGGTGAAAAACCCAAACTGTTGCCAATTGCGCACGACGTTTTGCGGCCAGCTCGCACCCAGGTTGTCATCCACCAAATATAACTGCCACATCGCGGCGGTCAGGACCGCGATGAACAGCAGGATTTGGTTCAATTTCAATGATGACATATTTTTGGACGATTGCGGCCCAGTAGTTACCCTGAATTCGGCCGCGCAACAACTAAATTTGCGGGCTCGCCGGCCTCCCGGCCTGGCCCCGCACTCTGCCTCCCTGCGCCCACTCAACCGCGGCGGCGATGCCGCCATTCATGAAAGCGCACCCGGTAGTGCAACGGGCGCAAGGCCAGTTGTTCCCCGAACGAATGGCCAAATTGATGGTGGTCCAAATAGAGGGCAGTCGCCTGCGCCTGCACCAAGTCCGCCGCGCTCCGCGGATTGGGACTCTGCGACACCGCTGCTTGCAGAATGGTTTCCAGCCGGTCAAGGGAGGTCTCCGGGCTGGCCAGTGCCCGGATATGCTGTTGGGCCGCACGCCCGAGCCGTCCCCGCAGCCCGGCATCGCCCGCCAATTGGCCCATCGCGGCCGCCATCGCCGCAGGCGTGCTGGTCACGAAACCGCCTTCCCCGTGGCGCACCAGTTCAATTTGCGCTTGATCCTGCCAGGGCACCGAGTGAGTGATGACCGGCCGGCCCAAGTTCATGGGCTCGGCAATCCCATAACCAAAACTTTCGCCAATTGCCGAAGTGTGCACCACGGCATCCAAGGCGGCCAGCGTCAGGCGCAATTCCCCCGCCTCCCCGGTGGCAGGCAGAATTACAAAACGATCTGCATCCGGCGCAGACCGCAATTGTGCCGCCACCGCCGGCGGTGGCTCGCGCAACAGGAATTTGATGTTGGAGTGGCTCCGCTGTGCCCGGCGAAATGCCGCCAACACCAGATCTGACCATTTGTTGGGTTCCGGGCGGGAAAGCCGGCCAAACAGCACTTCATCGGGCCTTACGCCCTGGGCCTGACGAAAAGCCGCCACCTCACCCGGCGGTGGCGGATCCAGCGGGTCCAGCGGATAGACCGCCACGCTCGCCCGCCGAAAAAAGGTTTCGTCCAGCGGCCGCCAGGCCCGCCGGGCGGCCTGCACCCCGCTGGTCCAGGAAATGAACAGCCGGAAATCCGTCCAAGCATCCTCGGCGGGATTTTGCAACCGGCCAAAAATATTGGTCTGCACCACTGGGATTTTGCGTGGTAGCAAGGCCAGCGCCGCTCCCAGAACATCCCCTGGATGCGGATAACCCGGGGCATGGGCATGAATCGCGGCCGGGTCCAGTTGGCGCAGGCGCTCTGCCA
The DNA here is from genome assembly GCA_903936645.1 of uncultured Verrucomicrobia subdivision 3 bacterium. Classification (GTDB taxonomy): domain Bacteria; phylum Verrucomicrobiota; class Verrucomicrobiia; order Limisphaerales; family UBA11358; genus UBA11358. The sequence continues at coordinate 3,420 of CAIZWI010000135.1, read as the reverse complement.
GTTCGGCCGCCTGGGGAGGCACCACGTGCACGGCGATTCCAGCAGCCGTTAATTCGGCGTGGCGGGGTCCTTCCGCCAGGGCCAGCACAGTTATCGCATGTCCGCGCGCGTGCAAGCCCCTGGCCCAGCGAACGGCGGCCTTTTCGGTCCCCCCCAGGCCCAAGCCGTTGACAAAGACCACCAGTTTCATGCCGGCGCGGAGGGGGCGGACGCACCGGGTTTACGGGCCACCACGTAAGTATTGAACTGCCGCACTTCGGGGGTGACGTTCGGCACGGTATCCGCCGTGGCCAGCATCTCCGCGCCCTGGCTCTGGAAATACCAGACCAAATCGCGCAATTGCACCAGATGCACCGCATCGGTGTCGATGGCGTAATCGTTTTCGTGCAGCACGCGCGGTTGGAGATTGATCCAAAAGGCGCCCGGCGGCGCGGCCAGGGCCCGTTGCTTCCAGCGGGGCGCGTGCCAGCGCCAGTCCAGCAAATGCGCCACCGCCTCGCCCACTTTCCCGGCCTTGAGCTTGCTCGAAAACCGGCCCGGGGTGCGCCCGAAAAAAATGCTGGGGGCATAACCGGGGGATCCCACAAATTCCGGGCAAATCACCGCCACCAGTCCGCCCGGCCGGCAATAGTGCCAGAGCGAGGCCAGATACTTCACCGGGTCGGCAATGTGCTCAATGGTGTAAAGGCTCGCCACGATATCGAAGGTTTGCGCCGGGGGGGATTGCAGGGAATAAAACGCCGCCTGCGGAAAGCGCCGCCGATTGTCCTGGAGCAGGGCCTCACTATGATCCAAACCCGAATAATGGCCGCCCCGGCTTTCCACCTGCGGACACAGGTGGGCGGTGCCACAACCCGCCTCGAGCACCCGGGCCCCGGGGAACACGCGGCTGATCAGGTCGCAGTGAAAAGGTTGCTCGCGCACATTATACTGGGCCGGGGGCTTATCGGCCATCCGGTAATATTTGGCGGGGGGATTCGTGTAAAAGGCCGTCAAGGCGCGTTCCAGACCAGAAATATGCTGGTCGGATAATTCTTCGCGCGGGTGGAGGGATAAACTCATGATGACAGGTCAAATCAACTGGGTGCCCGGGCCGAACCACCCGGTATTGGCGAGGTAACGGCGCAGCGGGGCGCGCAGCAACCAAGCTGCCACCCCCAAACCATGCAATGCCGCCGGCACGAGCAGCCAGTAGGAATCGCCGGGGATCACCCGGTAAGCCAGGGCAAAGCCAGCTGCGACGAGCCCCTGGGCGGCAATCTGCCACCAAGTCCGGGGATTCAGCCAGCCGCCCGCCTGGATGAGTCGCACGGTGTAAATATCCTGGGCCATCAGGGCCACGCGGCTGAGGAGAAAACCGTAGGCCGCACCGGTTAAGCCAGCCAGGTGCCAGCCCACCACCACCCCGGCGATGGCCAGCAAACCCGCCGCCAGACTGAACCATACCGTGGTGCCCAGACGGTTGATCGAGGCGAGTTGGGAATTAGAAATGTTGGCCACGGCCGTCAGGCAGCAAGCCGCAATCAAAGGGGCGATCAGCGGTCCCACCAGTTCCGCTGTGGCGGCACCCTTAACCAGGCCCATCGTGTGTCCCAGCCACAGGTGCAGCAAAATGGGATGCCAGAGTCCGAGCCACAATGCCGCCAGCAAATACCATTCAAACATGAAGGCGAAGCTATCATTATAAATGCGGGCCGCCTGCCCACCGGCCTGGCCCGCCACCCGGCTGGTATTATACAACACCGGCCCCATCACCGAGACACTCAGGCTTTGCAAGCGCTGCGCCACATTACCCGCAAAGATATAGGGCGAAAAAGCCGCGGGCGAAGCCAGGCGGCTGAGAATAAAGCGGTCGATGGAACCAAAAAATGAGCCCACGGTGAGCCCCACAAACATTTTGGCGGTGTACCCGGCCATCTCCCGGGCATGGGCCCGGCTGGCGGATTTAAAATCCATGCCCAAATTGTAATGGCGGCGGGCGTGGGCCATGAAAATCAGTAATTGCGCCAGGCTCACCAGCGTGCTCCACACCACCAGCCAAAACGGGGAATGAATGAAATAGGCCAGGGCCAGCGCCGGCAGAATTTGCAGCAAGGTCATCACCACCCGCACGAGGCCGATGAATTTAAAATCCAGATGAGCTTGGGACAAAATCAGCCAATAGGTGCCATAATAGCCGAAAAATAAATTGATGCCACCCGCCACGAAGCAAGCCTGCAACTGACCGACATGCCCCGGTGCCAGGTTAAACCACTTGGGCCCCAACCAGACGCCGGCCCCGATGAACCCCAGGGAAATCAGCAGGAGAAAGGGCAGGATAATCAGATTGCCCGTGCCCCAATAGCCCCGCACCGCCGCTGTATCATTCTTGCCCAGGGCCACGCCAATGTACCGTCCCACTGCCACTCCCAGGCCCAAATCGGCGAAGCCAAACATCCCGGCGAAAATCGTGATGTCATTCCACAAGGCATACATCTCATCCCCGAGATAATTCAGAAACATCGGCAGCGAAAAGAAGCCCACCGCTGACGTGACCAGCAGCGGGGCCAGGCTCCATAAGGTTTGCCGTTTGATACTCATCTGAATCGAAGGGCTTAGTGTCAGGGTTTGCTCAATGTTTTTCCACTTAAAATTGCAACGGCACCCCTTTGGGCAGGCGCGGCTTACAGTGACCCAACCCAACCCGAACCGGGCGGGGCGCAAAAGTGTTAAATAGCAAGAAAGATTATTAAATGGGCCGTTTTTAGGAGGTTTGAGCGCAAAGGGGCCGGTTCTGAGGGGCGGGCGGGGCGGGAAAAATGGGGGATGTTGACCCCAAATGCAGCCGGACCAACGGCCAGACATTCATTTAGAATCGGCTGCCCGGCAGGTCGGTAACGCGGCGGGGGCGGCAAACGACCACCCAACCAAGCTAAAAATAAATTTGAAATTGGGGGAACCAAAATGACAGTGGGGACTCTTAAGGAGTGGTGCACACACCATTTGCCAACCTTAAACACAGCGAAGCCGAACACATGGCTGGCATAATGACCGGACAATCAAAATAAACACTCTAAATACGTATGTTTAGTTTTATTAAAACAGTTGCGATGACCACCCTCGTATGGGCCGGCCTCAACTCCGCCGCGACGGCTAATTTGACCTGGGACTGGTCCGATACCAGCACCCACAAAGAGCCGAGTGCGACAGCGACAGGCTGCGGGACCCACACCACCGGCCAGAACAACTTGCTGATCGAGGATTGTGGATGGGGTTTTGATCATTCCTGCGGAGTTGCGGCAAGCAGCCCCGTGCCTGGCCGACACGACCATTGCGAGGGAGAAGGCGCCCATAACTGCGACATTGCCAGTTTTACCGCGCCCGAGGGAATGGCGGCAGTGGCCAAGCCGGCCCTGTTATTGCCCGGTTTGATGCTGGCCG
>CAIZWI010000134.1 GCA_903936645.1 uncultured Verrucomicrobia subdivision 3 bacterium | reverse complement strand
CTCTTCGGCATGGGCATGCCAAAATTGTCAATTTACTGCTAAAAGCTGGTGCGGATTTCAGTGAAAATACGGAGGAATTTCTTCAATTGGCGGCGAAACATCGAAACGCACGGAGTCTCAAAATGCTCCTGCGGGTGGTCAAGACCACCATCTCACCGGGGACTTTAAATCAGGTTTTATATACCACAATCAAAGAGCGCAACACCCAGGCCGTTGATGTTTTGATTGCCGCCGGGGCCAGCCCCGAGGCCGACGAGAATCGTTCCGCCCGGCTCGCGGCGACGGTCGGCAGTGTCCCCATTCTTCAAATCCTTCACCGCAAAGGTGCGGATTTTGACGCACGGGAAGGCGAGATCCTCAGCAATGCCGTCAACGGGGGCCATCTGGACGCCACCAGATATATTCTGGCTTGCGGGGTGCAGGTTAATGCCCGCGCCCACATGGCAATCACCGCCGCGCTGGTTCTAGGGGATTCGGAAATGCTGGAAACATTGCTGGACGCGGGAGGCACGTTGCAACATCCCTACTTAATTACCGACGTTGCCGCCCGTGACTCCGTGGAAAGTTTGTTGCTTTTAATCCGGCGGGGTTGTGAATTTCACAGCTACGCCGCCGACATCGCCATGAATTCGGTGCGCCATAATGCACTGCGCGTGCTCCAATATGTCCACCACAATGCAACCATTCCACAACGCGCCCGCGACCTGGAATTGCAGATTGCAGCGGACAAGACCAGTGAAAAAATCGTGGATTTCCTTTTGGAACGCGGTGCCGATCCTTCCGCGGATAAAAGTGACGCCCTGCAAAGGGCTGTAAAAACCCAGAGAATCACCATCGCCGAGAAATTAATTAAAGCCGGAGCCTTGGTGACAGACCTTGATGCGAGTGCTGTAACCATCACGGCCAAGGCCGCAAACTGGCCATTCTTAATCCATCTGTTACGTCATTCTCTCTCCGTCTCCAATGTAATTTTATCCACCTGGGAGGCGGTGGCTTTCTTCCATCACGTTCCGCCACGCGCTTTCTTGGAGGACGCCAACGGAAAGTTACAGCCGCGAAATATCCGCAAGGTGAGGCAGGCATTTGCCAAGACCAATGGCCGGGTGGCATCCAAAGAATCAGGCGACGAAGCCAAATTCGTCTGCTGTTGGCTCGCTGACTTTTTAATAATTCAGCGAGGACACGATTAAAAGACGTGCCCGCCCACAACGCCATCGCCGGTAAAAAACGGCGCTGCGATCATGGGCCGGCGGCAAACAAATTGACCGCTGGAAATAAAAAGACGGTCGGGGAAAAACTCTGAGGGTGGCGCGATTCCATCGCGTAAACCCCACCAAAAGAAAACTTTTTGAGTATGATTAAAAACTTTTTCAATTCAAAAACTATCGCTACTGCCTCCGCCGAAACCGTGGTAATCGGAATAAAATTAATTGACGCCGAGGGCCATTGGTTGCGCACGGGTGGCCTCTTGCTTGCGCTTGCCAGTGCCGTAATTCTGACGGTTGGCTGGGTAAATCACGGTAATAATGAGAGCCCCGCCCACATCGCCCCGGCCCCGGCCCGGAAGCACAATCGCCGCAATCGGTCGCGCGTTTCACGCGCCAACTGACCGGAAAATCAAGCGTTCAGACGTATGAATTATAATCTTTGCCACCAAAATTTAATTGCCAAAATCGCGGGCGAAAACCAAGCTCACACCTTGATGGAACACTTTGGCACGCTAACCGCAATTGCCCGCGCCGATGAAGCCGAGCTTATGGAATTGCCGGGCTTTGGTTCGGCGACCGCCGCCGCCGTCAAATCGGCGCTCAATCTAGCCGCACAATTAGCCAATGAAGTGGTTCCTGATGCCCCCCTGCTCGACACCCCGGAACGCATTGCCGATCTATTGCGGGACGAACTGCGGGTGCAACCCGTAGAATCCTTTTATGTTGTGCTACTAAACGCACGGCATCGGTTAATCAAGACCGTTAAAATCAGCCAGGGCACGCTCGACTGCCTGCACATCCACGCCCGCCAGGTCTATCGGACCGCCATCGTGCATAACGCAGCGGCGATATGCTTAGTACATAACCATCCGTCAGGAATTTCCAGCCCTTCGGATTCCGACTGCAAGGTGACCCGCGATTTGATCAGGGCGGGCGAACTGCTCAAAATTCCGGTTTTGGACCACATCATTATTGGGCTGAAAACGGTCGAAAACCCCAAGGACTACACCTCCTTGCGCGAATTAGGCCACTTTTACTCATAAATATGGCGCGCACCCCATGCCCCCATCAACCATTTGCACCCCAGCCACCCAAACAAACAACGATATACACAAGTATACTATGGTCATATGCAGATTTACTTGGAAAAGTGGAGGGTTGGGAGTTGGCCGTGATTCCTTCCAGGACCGGCTTTTTCCAGATTGACTAACCTGGGCCGGTGTGGCTGAGTGGCATCGCCCGAACCCATGCATTCAACCT
>CAIZWI010000133.1 GCA_903936645.1 uncultured Verrucomicrobia subdivision 3 bacterium | reverse complement strand
TGTGGCGTTGAAAGTCGGTCAGTGAGCGAATGTCTGCCAGGGCGATCATAGCATTGAATTAAATGTTTTATGCATGCTGCCGTGGCGGTCGGCGAACGGCAAGCCAACAATTCACACCCCTGGCACGCCCCCGCTCCCGGTTAAAAAGCTGCTGCCATCGCCGGTCACTGGAACTGGTTTTGCGGCGGAGGATGCCCGCGGCGGCGAGTTTGCTGGTTTCCCGCCGGGCGCGCCGGCCTTTGAGCCAATCTTCCCAAGGGGTTGAACCGGCAAGCGGCAGGCAAGGGATTTGGGATTTGGAGTTCATTGGCCACCTCATTAACGAGTGCCTGACACTCATCGACATTACGATACTCCGGCAGAGTGGCAAGCCGCCGAACGTTCTGCACGCGGGAAGATTAAAATTTCCACCGTCCCTGCCGGACGGAAACCCCATGGGACGGCTAGTCCCGGCACTGGGTGCCGGGCTAATTTCCGGTGGCCCTCGGGGACAAAATCAGCCGATCACAGCCGCACCGGAATGTTTTTGGCGGCGAGGAATTGTTTCACGTCGGCGACGGTGTAGGTGCCGTAATGGAAGATGCTGGCGGCGAGCACGGCGTCGGCGTGGCCGGCGAGCAATACCTCGGCCATGTGGTCCAGGGTGCCGGCGCCGCCGCTGGCGACGACGGGCACGCCGACGGATTCGCTGATCCGGCGGGTGATGACGAGGTCAAAGCCGGCCTTGGTGCCATCGGCATCAATGCTGTTGAGGACGATTTCGCCCGCCCCGAGGGCCACGGCGCGTTGGGCCCATGCGACGGCGTCCAGGCCGGTGTCCTTGCGGCCGCCATGGGAAAAGACCCCCCATTTGTCCGGCGCGATCTTTTTGGCGTCGATGGACACGACGATGCACTGGCTGCCGAACTTTTCCGCGCCCTGGCGGATGAGGTCGGGGGTGGCAATGGCGGAGGAATTGATGCTGATTTTATCCGCCCCGGCGCGGAGCATGGCGAACATGTCCTCCACGGACTTGATGCCGCCGCCCACGGTGAGGGGCATGAAGCACTGGTCGGCGGCGCGTTCGATCACCTGGACCATGGTGGCGCGGCCGTGGGCGCTGGCGGTGATGTCGAAAAACACCATTTCGTCGGCCCCTTGATCGTTATAGCGGAGCGCTAGTTCGACGGGATCGCCGACATTGCGCAGTTCGCCGGCCTCGGCTTTGCCGAATTGCACGCCTCGCGTGACGTTGCCGTCATGCACATCCAGACACGGAATGACTCGTTTGGCCATCATTTCCTCCATTGAAAACCGGGCGGCGCGCCAAGGCAACTCATTCCTTGGGCCAATCCTGGGGCGGTGGGGCTGGCCCGGCGGCGATTGATTGTTAAAAGGGGTGGGTCTGGGCGATCATGGGGACCGAGGCGGGACCGGCTCGCGGGTCCGTCCCTCAAAACTTTTTGAATACCCGGCCCGGTTTAGGGTCTAATAAGTAGTTTTGGATGAACACGAAACATATGAACATAGGCAAAGTGAGTTTGATTTTGGCCGCTTCCGCGGTGGTATGGACGGGTTGTGTGAACCCGGATGGCACCCAGAATAACACGGGTTCCGGGGCCTTGATCGGCGGTGCGTTTGGCGCGCTCGCCGGGGCGGCCCTGGGCGGGCGGCACGGGGGGGAAGGGGCTTTGATTGGGGCGGGGGCGGGGGTGCTGGGCGGGGCCTTGGTGGGCAACGCCATGGACCGGGACCAGGATGCCCGGTTGCGGGCGGAAGCGCCCCAGACTTATGTGCACGTCAACCAGCAGCAAGCTCTGACGGTGGCGGATGTGAAAGCCCTGGCGCGGGCCGGGATTAGCGACGATGTGATCATCAGCCAGATCGCCACCACCCACACTGGATTTCACCTGGGCTCGGCGGAAATTATTGATTTACGGGATGCTGGGGTCAGTAACAAGGTCATCAACTACATGATCACCACGGGCAGTGATGCCTCGGCCATTCCGAGTGGGTCCACCACCACCGTGGTGGTGCAGGATGCGCCGCCGCCGCCGCCGGTGGAAACGATCACGCTCGCGCCCGGGCCGGATTATGTCTGGGTGAATGGCGAATGGATATGGAATGGCCGCTGGGTCTGGGTGGGCGGTCACTGGGTCTACCCGCCGCACGCCCATGTGGTGTGGGTGGAAGGCCGCTGGGAACGAGGCCCCCATGGCTGGTATCGCCATGAGGGCCACTGGCGGTAATATCTCTCAACTTTCCATTATTTGTGCGCGAGTGAACCAAGGTTCGCCGGCTCTGTGCTTGACATGGCCATTTGTTCCACATTGATGGATTTTACCGTGACGATGGAGCCCGCAGCGGGAAAAACGGAAATGCAGTGGTTAATGCCTGAATAATCACCGCTGTGCTCAAAGCGCAGTTCATTGTCCACATAGATGGCCTGATGCCGGGGCGTGACCACCCAGCGGATGGTCACAAACTTTCCGGCCGGAATGGCGCCGGCCCCATCCTTGTGTAGACCGTCGGCCGGCCCGCCGTCCACGCGCAACTGGGCCGGATTGACTTCCCAGTTGAAAACCACCTGGTCGGCGGCATAGCTCAGGCGCAGATTATGAGAATCTGTTTTGGCTACGATGCTAATGGCCACAGGCGGGCGGAAGGATTTAGGGGTGCTGAGCCGGTCGTCCCCTTGGAGCACAATGCCTCGATAGCTGGTGATGCTGTCGGGAGTCAGGCGGGCCTCCCAGGAGGCTGGCCCGGCGATGGTGACGCCGCAAGGCGCGAGGAGGAGCACTAGCCAAACTACTTTTTTGATCCATTTCATAATTTCCTCATTTTGGCCGCCACCTCGCTCATTTCCCCTTCGATTACGGGGCCGCCCCCGCGGTGGTTTTTTCGGGATTATCTTCCAAGTCCATGCGTTGGCAAGTTTAAATGGACTAGATACAGCCTTAAACCCAACAGGCTGGCTAAACGGTCCGGTTAATTCCGGGGGGCCTTTGACCCGTGATGAAACCACGGCAGTCATTGGCATAAGGCATGCCAGGATCAACCGCCGTGGGGTTGCCAACCCCGATGGGGAGGGTATACCCAGGCGGCAGGCCCGGGCTGAGGGATGGCGGTCCGTTGGGGGCTCAGTCGGCAACGGCTGGCGCAGCGCGCCCAGCCTCACTGGCCGGCGGCTCAGGGCGTGGGGCCGTTGCCGACGTGGATGCGGTAATCCTTGATGCGGCCGGCCACCGTATCCGGTCCCTGGCGCGGGGTGTAGCGAAAACCACCCACGGTGACGCTGCGTCCCAAGTCCAGCGTCAAATGATGCGGATGGGTGGGCTTGGCCGCACTCCACTCGGTGTGCCAGAAGTTGGCGGTCTGGCCGTCGATGGCGTTTTCCGCGGTGCCATCCTCGCCCACGCGTTCTTCACTGTCCACGTCGGCAATGGTCCAGCCTTCGGCGCTCAAAGGTTTGCCGGTTTCATCGAGCAAACCAATTTCCGCGATGGCCGCGTAGGGTCCGCCGTCGAGGGCGCTGAGGGATTCGAGGGCAAAGTACCGGCCGGTGGCGGGTTGGGTCAGTTTGACTTCCTGCAAGGTACTGCCCGGCGCAAAGGTGCCGGTTTGCACGACGGGTAATTGGGCCAATTGGACCTTCGGGGCATGGCGCTGCAAGTGGGTGAAGTCCAGGGCGGGGCGCAATTCATTGAGCACCGGGTGGTCGAGGGCGGCCACGACGGGCTGGGCGGAGCCCAGGAAATCCAGAATCACAATTTCATTGTCGCCCGCCTTCAACCAGGGGCCGGGCACGTACATGGTTTGTTGCGGGCCGATGTTCCAGTAGCGTCCGAGGTTATGGCCGTTGACCCAGGCAAAGCCCTTGCCCCAGGGATGCAGGTCGAGAAAGCAATCCCCCGGCTGGCTCACCTTGATCACCGTGCGATAAAATGCCGGGCTGGCGGCAGTGGCCTCCGTGAGCGGAGCGTATTTCAAGCCGGCCAGCATGTGGTCATCCAGCGGCAGATTGAAGATTTGCCAGTTCGCGAGGGTTTTGCCCCCCAGGGTCACGGGGCCGTGGATGCCCTTGTGATCGTGAACTTCCGGACCAAAATTAACCCGGCCCATGGCTTCCACAAAGATGTCCAGGGTCGCTTCCGCCGTGCGGGCGGGCAGGCGGACCTTGAAATTGCGGGAGCGGCGGTCGGTGAAGCCAAGGCGCACACCATCGACAAAAACCTGGCCGATGTCATTAATGGCGGGGGCCTCCACAGTGGCGGCGGGGCCGGCCGGGATCCGGGTGCGGTAATCGATGCAGCCATAGTTTTGGTCGTACTGCTCAAACGTGCCAGGCTGTTCATCGGCCACGGGCGCGGGCAAGTTGGCCCAGAGCGGGGCGCTCTCGGTGACGGTCACGGGGGGGATGGTGATGACCGGGTTTTTCGCGGGCGGTTCGGGAATGGTTTCACCGGGCAGGAGGTATTTCTTAAACAAATCGCGGGTTTTATAAAACTTATCCGTGGGCCAGCCCGCTTCGCTGATCGGGGCATCATAGTCATAGCTGGAGGTGTCGGGCTTGAAGGGACGGTCGGCCCCGGTGCCAAAACCGAAGGTGGTGCCGCCATGGGCCATGTAAATGCTGAAGGAACCGCCGGCCTTGAGCATGTACTCCAGATCATTCAAATAACTGTCCGTCTTGCCGAGGTGATGCGGCGCGCCCCAGGTATCGAACCAGCCGGGATAAAATTCCCCGCACATCAGGGGGCCGTGGGGGAGGATTTCGCGCAAGGCGGCGAAGGCCCCGGCGGGGTCGGAACCGAAATTGACCACGGGGAACAGGTCCGCGCGCCAGCCATCTTTCAGATGCCCGGTGGGATTGCAGTCAAACAGCGGGACATTAAAACCGGAATCCATCAGCACCTGGCGGAGTTCGCCCATGTACTGGGTATCGCGGCCAAAAAAACCATATTCATTTTCCACCTGCACCATCAGGATGGGGCCGCCTTGGGTGATTTGCAGCGGTCCCAAAACGCGGCCGACTTCCCGGAGGTAGCGCTTGACCGGATTGAGGAAGAGCGGGTCGCGGGTGCGGAGCTGGATGGCATCATTTTTCAAGAGCCAGGCGGGGAAGCCGCCCATTTCCCACTCGGCGCAGGCGTAAGGGCCGGGGCGCAGGATAACCCACAAGCCTTCTTGTTGGGCGATGCGGCAAAACTCGGCGACATTGGCGCTGCCCGCCCAGTTGAATTCACCCGGGTGCGGTTCATGGAGATTCCAGAACAGATAGGCGCACACGGTGTTCAGGCCCATGGCTTTTGCCATTTGCAACCGATGCCGCCAGTATTCCGGCGGCACGCGCGGCGCATGCACTTCGCCACAACGAATCTGAAAGACCTGGCCATCCAGCAGGAAGTCGTTGGTGCCAATGGCAAAGGTATGGGTGGCGGGGGAGGGGACTTGGGCCGGGCTGGAGTTGCCGAGCAACCAGAATCCCACGAGCAGCCAGAAGGTGATTTTGAATTTCATGGTAACGATGTTGGTGGGGGAACTATATGGAAACCCCCGCGCGGAGGCCAGCACTTGATTAGGTGAGCCTGGGCCGGCGCCGGGGCCTGACTTCGGGCTTCTGCTTTTCGGCTCCCGCCCTTACACTGGCGGGGTGTCCGAAACACTGGTGATCAACGAAATTTATTTGAGCCTGCAGGGGGAAAGCACCTTTGCGGGGTTGCCGTGCATTTTCTTGCGGCTGACCGCCTGTGATTTGCGCTGCTCCTATTGCGACACCGTGTATGCCTTTACGGAGGGCAAGCGCCGGACTTTTGCGGACATCCTGGCCCGCGTGGCGGAGCTGGCGGCGCCCTATCAACAACGAACGGGACCCGGTGCCTCGGGGCGGTTGCCGCTCGTGGAATTGACCGGGGGCGAGCCGCTGTTGCAAAAAAATTCCGTGTCCCTCATGCGGCAGTTGTGCGATGCCGGTTACACGGTGCTGCTGGAGACGAGCGGGGCGCACGATATCTCCCCCGTGGATCCGCGGGTGCATCGCATCATGGATTTGAAATGTCCGGCCAGCGGCGAATCCGCCCGCAACCGGGTGGAAAATCTGGCGCACCTCAAGGCCACGGACGAAATCAAATTTGTGATTGGCACCCAGGAGGATTATGCCTGGGTGAAAGAGCAAATCCGGGTGCACCAGCTGGCCGGCATTTGTCCGCTGCTGTGTTCCTGGGTGCATCCGCTCACGGCGGAGCAAGCCAGCCCGGTCCTCAAGCGCGTGCCGGCCGGGCACACGCCCATCACCCGCCAGGAGCTGGTGGAGCGCATTATTGCCGATGCCCTGCCGGTGCGCTTCCAGGCGCAACTCCACAAAATCATCTGGCCACCGGAGCAGCGCGGGGTATGACCACCCAGGAAACCCTCGCCCTGCTGCGCGCCCACGAGTCCCGCAATGTGCTGTTTACGGAGCCGGATGGTTCCTGGCCCATCGTGTGGGAGCGCGCCGAGGGCGTGCACGTCTGGGATCCGGAAGGCAAACCGTATCTGGACCTCACGGCGGCTTTTGGGGTGGCGGCGGCGGGGCATGCGAATGCGGCGGTGGTGCAGGCCGGGCAGGCGCAGATGCGGAAGCTCATGCATGCCATGGGCGATGTGCATCCGCACACGCCCAAAGCGCTGCTGGCGCAGGAACTCAGCCGGCTGACCTTTGAACGCTGGCAGCAACAGCCCGCGAAAGTGATTTTTGGCAGCTCCGGTTTTGAGGCCGTGGAGGCGGCGCTCAAAACGGCCGTGCTGGCCACCGGCAAGCGCGGGGTGATTGCCTTTGAGGGGGGATATCATGGCCTGGGTTACGGGGCCCTGAATGCCACCCACCGGGAGTTGTTCCGGGGACCGTTTAAGAACCAGCTCCGGGAATTTGGCCGGTTTGTGCCGTTCCCCACCCGCCGGGAGGACCTCACCAAAACCGAATTCCAAATCCGGCATCACGCCCGGCAGGAACGCATTGGCGCGGTCTTGGTGGAGCCGGTGCAGGCCCGCGGCGGCATCCAGATTCCACCGCCGGAATTTTTACAGCTGCTCCGCCAGTGGTGCGACCAGACGGGTGCCCTGCTGATTCTCGATGAAATTTACACCGGTTTTGGCCGCACCGGGAAATGGTTTGCGTGCGAGCACAGCGGCGTGGTGCCGGATGTGATCTGCCTCGGCAAGGCCCTCACCGGCGGGTTCCCGCTCTCCGCCTGTGTGGGGCGGGCCGGGTTGATGGACGCCGCCTGGCCAGCCTCCGCCGGCGAGGCGATTCATACCAGCACCTTTCTGGGGAACCCGGTGGGGTGCGCCATGGCGCTGGCCCAGCTCGGCGAATTGCGCCGGCTGAAACTCCCCGCGCGCAGTGCCGACCTGGGCGCTTACTGGCTCGCACTCGCCACGGCGGAACTGGCTCCTTTGAAACGAAACATGCAGATTCGCGGGCTCGGTCTGATGACCGGGGTCGAGTTGCGGCAACCCGACGGCAAACCCGCCACCGCGGTGGCGCTGCAAGCGATCAAGACCCTGCTGCACCGGGGCTTCATCCTGCTGCCCGAGGGTGAACACGGCAACATCATCAGCTTCACGCCGCCGTTGACCATTACCAAGGCACAGCTCAAATCCGCCGTCCGGGCGCTTGCGGAGGTCCTGCGATGACCCTCACCGAGATGCGCGAGTTGCTGGCGAAGCGGGACATTCAACTGACCAAGTCGCTGGGGCAGAATTTTTTGCACGACGGCAATCAACTGCGGCGGATTGTCACGGCGGCGGCCTTGGCGCCGGCCGACCGGATATTGGAAATCGGGCCGGGGCTGGGGCCCCTCACCGAACTGCTGGTCGCGGAGGCGGGCGCGGTGCTGGCCATTGAAAAGGACGGCCGGCTGGTGGCGTTTTTGCGGGAGCGCTTTGCGGCCACGCCCCGGCTGACACTGTTGCATGACGATGCGCTGGAATACCTCCGGCGCGGCCCGCACGACTGGCAGGGCTGGAAGCTGGTGGCGAACCTGCCGTACTCGGTGGCCTCGCCCATTCTGGTGGACCTGGCCCTCTCGCCCCGGGGGCCCGAGCGCATGGTGACCACCCTGCAACTGGAGGTGGCGCAGCGCCTGATGGCCGGGGCGGATGATGACGATTACGGCATCCTGACGTTGCTGGTGCAACTGGATTATGCACCCCGGGAATGGTTTAAAATCCCGGCCGGCTGCTTTTTCCCGGCCCCCGAGGTGGATTCCGCCTGCGTGGTGCTGGTGCGCCGCCCGGTGCCGTATTTGCGGGAGGACCAGCGGCGCACGTTCGTGCGCCTGGTGAAGCGCGCGTTTTCGCAACGGCGCAAAATGATGCTGAAGTTGCTCAAGCAAGAGTGGCCGGTGGCGGCGCTGGCGGCCGCGTTTGCCGAGCTGAACATTTCGCCCCTGGAACGGGCCGAAAAGCTGGGCTTGGAACACTTCACAGCCCTGACGAAATTATTGCATCCGTGAAGTCCGAACGGACGAAAATACTGTTTATTTGCAGTCGCAACCGCCGGCGCAGCCTGACGGCCGAGACCGTTTTCCAGGAGGATCCGCGCTGGCAGGCGCGGTCGGCGGGCACCGAGGCGGGGGCGCGGATCAAGGTGACGGCGGGAATGCTGGGCTGGGCGGATGTCGTGGTGGTGATGGAGAAGCGGCACAAGGAACGGCTGCGGCAGAAGCATCCCGAGGCCATGGCCGAGAAGCCGTGTGTCTGCCTGTTTATCGCGGATGACTTTGAATACATGGCCCCGGACCTGGTCGAACTCCTGCGGGAGCGGATGCAGGAACATTTTCCCGCGGCGGACTGAGCCGGACTGGGCCGGACTGGGCGGCGGACCAAATAAAAAGGGCACTCTGTGAATACAGAGTGCCCGGCGGTAAGAGAATGAAACTTACTTGGTGCCGAGGATCGCGTCCTTGGCAGCTTTGGCCACGCGGAATTTAACCACGCGCTTGGCGGCGATCTTGATGGATTCGCCAGTGGCCGGGTTGCGGCCGATGCGGGCTTTGCGGTTCACCAGCACGAGTTTGCCCAAACCAGGAATGGTGAAGGTGTTTTTCGCGTTTTTGTAGGCCAGTTCCGCGATGTATTCGAGGATTTCCGTGGCGGTTTTCTTGGTGATGCCGTTCTTCTCAGCGATCGCGGCGGCAATTTGTGATTTGGACAAGGCTTTAGCCATATGTTTTTTACTTAGTTGATGGTTGTTGTTTGACGTTTGTCAACTGTCAGTGCCCTGTAAATAAAGGGTTTCTCGCTTCCGGCGCAATAAAAAAATGCATTTTTCTGAAACCGCCCCGGCCGGGCGGGAGGCGATAAATTTGCTTTATACACCCAAAAAACCGGCCCGGATTTGCCAAAGTCCGGAGACCGGATGATTTAGCCCCGGAAAAAATCCCGGATCACCCCGGCTATCCGTTGGAGCTGGGCCTCGGTTAATTCCGGATAAATGGGCAGGCTGAGGCATTCCTGCGCCGCCTTTTCCGTCACCGGGAAATCCCCCGGCTGGTAGCCCAGGCCGGCATAGCATTTTTGCAGGTGCAGCGGCAGCGGATAATGCAGGGCGCACCCAATCCCCGCCTGTTCCAAGGCTGCTTTGAGGGCGTCGCGCCGGGGGTGACGAACGACATACAGACACCAGGCGCTTTCCGCATAGGCGGCCTCCTGGGGCAGTTGCAAGGGCGTGTCCGCGAGCAATTCCTGATACCGGCGCGCCACGCGGCGGCGTTCGCTGATCCAGTGGTCCAGGTGCTTTAATTTCACGCCCAGCACGGCGCCTTGCAGGCCCTCCATGCGATAGTTATAACCCACCTCCTCATGGTAATAACGCACGAAGGAGCCATGTTCCCGCAGGGCCCGGGCCCGCTTCTCAAACGCCGGATTGTCGGTGAGCAGCCCGCCGCCCTCACCGCACGCCCCCAGGTTTTTGCCGGGATAAAAACTGAAGCACGAAATGTCCCCAAAATTTCCGACAATCCGGCCCTTGTATTTCGCGCCGTGCGCCTGGGCGGCATCCTCGACCACCGGCAGGCCGTGCTTTTTGGCGATGGCCAGCAGGGGATCCAGGTCAAAGGGATGACCGTAAAGATGCACGGGCATGATGGCCTTGGTCCGGGGGGTGATGGCCTGCTCCACCCGGGCGACGTCCAGGTTCATCGTCCCGGCCTCAATATCCACGTACACCGGTCTGGCCCCCACATAGGAAATGGCCCAACTGGTGGCGACAAACGTGTAGGGAGTGGTAATGACCTCGTCCCCGGGGCCGACATTGAGCAGCAGCATCGCCACATGCAAGGCTGAGGTGCCGCTGTTAAAACCCAGGGCGTATTTGCTGCCAATGTACGCGGCAAAATCTTTTTCAAACTGCGCGGTGTCCGGACCCAGGCAGAAGGAGCAGCGGTCAAGCGTGCGGGCAATGGCCTGGTCGATTTCCGGACGCAGGCGGCGCAACTGCGCGGGGAGGTCCAGATAGGGAATGGGATCGCTCATGATTAGAAAATTAAATGAGTCCGCCGGCTTTGAACAGCAGATTTGTCAGGCAAAGAAAACTTTTGACCCGGGGAATTGCCTTGCCCTAGTATCAAGTTGCGTTTGCAGCCGGTCTGAAACGCGCGGAAACCAGTGCCGACATTATATTCATCATGACCAATTGTTCCTGCCCGGAACCCCGCCCCTCCCGCCGGGGTCTGGGGGCAAGCTGCGTGGCCGTGGGGCTGGCACTGTTGCTGTGGGCTGGTTGCACCACCCCCACCCCGGAATCCCCGAAGGACAGCCGGATCATCCTCCGCGAGGGCGATGTGCTCAACATCACTTTCCCCAGTTCCACCAACTTGAACACCGTCCAGCAAATCCGGCGCGACGGGCAGATTACCCTGCCGCTGATCGGGGATGTTTCGGCGGTGGATTTAAGCCCGGATCAATTTCAGCAAAAGGTGATCAAATTGTTCGAGCCGCAGATTGCCACCCGGGCGGTGCTCGTCAATGTCCAGTCCTCGGCCTATCCGATTTACATCACCGGGGCCGTGCAACGACCGGGCAAGATGATGGCCACCCAGCCGCTCACGGCCATTGAGGCCATCATGGATGGGGGCGGATTCGATTATACGCGGGCCAACCTGCGCAAGGTGCGCATCATCCGCCATAGCCCGGGCAAGACCGAGCGTTTTGTCCTGGATCTCAAAAAGGTCATGGAAGGCCATGATCCCAAACCCTTTTACCTGCGGCCCGAGGATATTATTTTCGTCCCGGAAAAATTCACCTGGTTCTAACACCTTCCGCCAGTCCCGGGCGGGACGGGCTTAATAACTGTAGCCGACGTCAAAGCCCATTTGGGTGGTGCCATAAGTCATCCCCGCCTCGCTGGACTTGTTATAACTATATTGGTAGGTCAGCCCAATCGAACCACGCCGGAGAAAGGGCCAGCTCAACCGGGCATTGAACGAATAATTGTCATCCGTGCGGCTGGTCAGCACCGTTTGGGTGGCCAGAAAATCTTCGGTGCCATAATTTCCGGATAAATTCAGATTGAAATGCCCCAGCAACCGCTGGGTCACTCCGGCGCCATAACTGGTGTTGACCGTGACTTGATTCTGGATGACGGACTGGGTGATGGCCTGGCTGATTTTTACATACAAGCTGGTATGGTCAAACGGCTGGTATTGCAGGGTGCCATCCCATACCGGATTCACCGCCGAGGAACGTCCGGCCCCGGAAAACTGCCGGTCGTCCACCCCGGCATCCGCTTGCAGGCTGAGGCGGTCCGTCAGCTTCCAGCCAAACCGGCCTTTGAACTGTTCGAAGGTTTGGTTGGGACTGTTGTCCGACCCCACATAGCCGCCGCCCGCTCCCACGCCAAACGTAAAACGCTGCCAGAATTTGAAATTCAAAAAATCCATGGTCGACCATTGCTCCGTGCTCTGCAAGGCGGCGCCATTGGCAGCCCCACTGGCATAATTCAAACTCTGGTTGGCCCCCAAATCCAGGTTGAGGATGGCGTTGATGGTGTAGTTGGCACTCAGCATCGTGCCAAAGGCACGCTGGTCCACCTGACCGCCGGTCTCCACGGTGGGCGAGGAGGATTCCGAGAAACTTTGGGCCAGGCCGAGCCGCCATTTTTCGTATGAAACGCCCCCGCGCAAGACCACGGATTGATCCAGGCCATCCTGAAAGGCATGGCCGGAATAATACCGCAGCGTGGGCGTGTAGGACAAAACCCAGTCCGGTCCCAAGTCCACCAGCATGCCGGGGGAGAGGTCCTGGATGATGGTGTTATTACGCATCCCCGGGGCTGATTGCATGCCATTGCCGTATAAAAACCGGTAGGAAACATTGGGGCGAAAAATGACGCGATCGTACTGAAAGGGTTCGTCCAGCGCCCCCCGGGGGGCTTTGGATCCCTGGATGACCTGAAACTCACCCGGGTTCGCCTGTTCGCTCAAGGTCGTCGGAATCTCCGCCGCGGGGGAAGGGGCAATTTGCCCTGAGCTGGCCGGGTTCGCCGGGGGTGGGATTTGCTCCTGCGCCTGGGATAAACCGCAGCCCGCCAGCATTAGCAACACTCCCGCACTGCGGGACCAGAGGAAACCGCGCGGGCCGGGCCGGGAAGGGAAAGCAGCCTGGTTGGGCATGGCCTGATGGTGCGTCAAATCCACCGGAGAATCAAGCGGTGAGTCGGAGCGTGTCACAACGGTTGGTTGTCGGGGTGAAAGAGAAGTTGCGCATACAAGTAAGCGATGGTTTCGCCCAAAATCACCCGCACTCCCTCACTGTACCGCCACCAATGCGCCGGGTCATAATCCGGATCGGATATCGAGATAACCCCCACGGTCACCGCCGGGCCAAACGCTCTTTGAAACAACAGGCAGGTGCGCCGGGCATGGGCATCCTCCGTAATGATGTTAAAATTCGTCACCGTCATGCCCTGGCTCTGAAACCATCGGCGCAGGGCCACCGCCGAACTGTAAGTGCGGTCCCGCATGGTTTCGTTCGCCGGCACCTTTTGAATCTTCTCCCACGCCACACCCGCCTTGGCCAGGGCCTGCGCCCCGATATTGGCATAAGTATTCCAATCATTGGTCTCGCCCTCCATGCCGGTCGCCGGCCCGCCCGTGACATAGATTTTGGGGCAGCCGGACCGCTTGAATTCCGCCGCCGACAAGTTTACGGCGAAAGGGTGAATCCAGCCTTCCATCACCAGGATATCCGAGGGCACCCGCTGGTTTTTCGCCAGAAACGGCCGGATCGTGTGGGCAAAGAGCCACCCGCCGCCCACCCCTAAAACCAGTACCAATACCCAGCCCCGCAGCGACAAGCCAATGCGCTCGCGGCGATCCACCAGACCCCATAGATAGGTTTTTTTGCTCATGATTCGTAATGACCCGGCCAACTATCGCAGGCGGAATGATAAATATATCGGTTTCATTACCCAGCCCAAAATTCTCCCACGCGCTCCCGCAAAGTGGTCTCATGCCGGACAGTTACCGGCCGCCAGCCGGCGGGAAACAGCCGGCGGTAACGCGCCTCTCCGAACCGCCGGTCAATCAGCAGCACCACCCCGCGATCCGTTTCCGACCGGATCACCCGCCCCACGGCCTGCAACACCCGGTTCATCCCGGGAAAGGTGTAGGCATAGTCAAACCCGCAACCGTGCTGCGCCTGAAAATAGTCGGCGATTAAATCGCGCTCCGCCTCCAGTTGGGGCAGCCCCACGCCCACCAGCACTGCGCCGATCAACCGTTCGCCCACCAGGTCGATTCCCTCGCCAAACAGGCCGCCCAGCACCGCAAACCCCACCTGCGTGCGGCCCGGTGCCACGGCGAAGGCCGCGAGGAATTGCTCCCGTTCGAGTTCCGTCATGCCGGGACGCTGCGCCAGCACCGGCACCGTTGGGCAGGCTGTTTGAAACGCCGCCACCACAGTGGCGAGGTATTGGTAGGCGGGCAGGTAGACCAGGTAATTCCCCGGCCGCCCCTCGATCACGCTGCGAATGGCCGTCACCACGTCCGCCAGGGAATCCGCCCGGTCTTTCAATTGGGTGCGAATGCGATCCTGCACCAGCACCGCCAGGTTTTCCGGCGGGAATGGGGCGGGGAGCTGCAATATCCGGTCCGTCGCCTCACCCCCCAATAATCGCCGGTAATAATCCACGGGCGTCAGCGTGGCGGAAAAGCAAATCGTCGCCCGTCCCCGCGCCATGGCCTGCCGCAGCAGCAAGGAGGGGTCCAGGCAAAACAGTTTGACACTGGCCGTCCGCCCCCCCTGCCACAAGGTCATATAATGTGCATCGTACAGTTCAGCCGTGCGGACAAAGGCATGCAATTGAAAATAGAGCTCCAGCAATGCCTCCCGAAATTCCGCCGCCTCATTTTTTGCCAGCCAGTCCGCCGCCGTGCTCATCGCCTTTTCCAGCAAGGGGGTCAGGTCCGCCGGAAACTCGTGGCTCACCCGGGTTTCGTTTCGCCCCACCCGCATGGCCCCACTCGGAAGAGGTTGGGCGACTGCGCGTGGCTCCGGCTCGAACAGGTCACGGACCCCGGGAATCGCGTCCTCTGCTGCCATTGCCGCCGCCGCTGCACCCGGTGCGGCCAAACGCCCCAGCGCGCCGCTCAGCCGGCTCAGGGCGTGGGCGCAGCGGGGCACGGATTTTTTGATCAACCGGGCCACCTCCCGCAGCGCGCCGGCATTTAATTCTGCGGAAAACATCGCCCGCGCCCGGTCCACCAGATTATGGGCCTCGTCCACCAGAAAACCAAATGCGCCGCCCGCCTCCGCAAAATGGCGGCGCAGATACACCTTGGGATCAAAGACATAGTTGTAATCGCCAATCACCACCTCCACCCATTCGGAGAGATCCAGCGACAGCTCAAAGGGGCAGACCTGGTGCGCCTGCCCAACCGCCTCCAGCACCGGTCGCGTGATTTCCTCGCAGGCCAGGGCCGCCCGCATGGCCGCGTGCCGCCGGTCATAATAGCCCTGCGCCAGCGGACACGTCCGCACGTCACAAGGCTGTCCATGCTGCACGCACAGTTTGCTTTTGGCGGTGAGCGTCAGCGACCGCAGCCGCAAGCCGGTCCGCCGCAAATCCGCCGCCGCCGACTCCGCCACCACGCGGCCCAGGGTGGTGGCGGTGAGGTAAAAGATCCGTGCCAGTTTGCCTTCCCCCAGGGCCTTCACGGCGGGGAACAGCACGGAAATGGTTTTCCCAATCCCCGTCGGCGCCTCCAGGTACAGCCGCTCGCCCCGGGCCAGCGCCCGGTAGGCGGCCACCGCCAGTTCCCGCTGGCCGGGACGGTATTGGGCAAAGGGAAAGGCCAGGGCGCGAATGGAGGCATCCCGCACCTGCCGCCAGGCCATTTGTTCTTGCATCCACTGCTGGTAGACCGCCACGGTCGCCGTAAAAAATTCCGCCAATTCCGCCCGTGTGTGCCGGACGCAAAATTCCGTCACCTTTTTGGTGTCCAGATTCAGGTAAGTGAGTTGCAGGACCAGGCTTGCCAGCGCCTCGTTGTGGGCGTAAATAAAGCCATAGCACTTCGCCTGCGCCCAATGCAATGGGTCGGCGCTCCCATCCCAGCCATTGCCCACCGTCTTGATCTCCTCCAACCGCACCCCGCCGGGTTCGGCGATCACCCCGTCCAGCCGCCCTTGAATCCGCAAGATGAAATCGCCCGCCGCCACCTCATGGGCCAGCCGCACCTCCTTCTGATACTCCGGTGGCCGCAAGGTTTGCAACCATTGATGGCCCAGGGTGCCCGCCAGGGCCCGGTTCGGACCCACAAACAAACCCGCCCCGCCCAGACCGCCCGTCCGGCACCCAAACTCCACGAGTTCGCGCACCGAGACTGAAAAGACAGGTTTGGGATTGGCCTTCATACCGCCGCAGGCTGGTTGGCAGCATAAAATGCGCACCGGTGGCAGGCTGATGCTGCCGGCCAGCAAAACCTCATATGAGCAATTTGAGCCTGCACGCCCGGGCAGCGGTCTTTAATGCGTCATCGCGGGTGGCCAGGGCCAAATTCCGGCGCAACGCCACTTCAAGATAAGTCGCGTCATAAATCGTCAGACCATGGGCCGCTGCCAGACTGCTGATCTGGTCAAATGCCAGCCGGGCCGCCTCCTCGTCCACGGTAAATTGCAAGGCGGTGAGAT
Source organism: uncultured Verrucomicrobia subdivision 3 bacterium (assembly GCA_903936645.1). GTDB lineage: Bacteria > Verrucomicrobiota > Verrucomicrobiia > Limisphaerales > UBA11358 > UBA11358. The sequence continues at coordinate 5,613 of CAIZWI010000133.1, read as the reverse complement.
TTTCCAGGGCGGCTTTGCGCTGGGCGGCAGTCAGCCGTTTGCGCCGCTGCGCGATTAAGGCCACATTTGCCATCTCCAAAAACCAAAGCGCCGGGACCACCACCCTGGCCCCGGCCGCGACTTCCCGAAGCAAATGGTCCGTCTCCGGGGTCGCCTGGTCGGGATGTATCCACGAAAACCCGACGGACGCATCCACCACAAACCCCGGGCTCACCGCCGGCCCTCCGCGACCCAGGCTTTGAAGTCGGCGTTGGATATTTTGGTTTTGCCTTGGTTGCGCATGGCAATGTGCCGGCTCCTCACCAACAGGCTGGCCACCGCCCGGCGAACCGATTCTTGATTTCGCCAGCCCTCCGGCACCAGCCTCGCCACGGGTTTTTCATGCCGGGTGATGATCACTTCCTCCCCCCGGGCAACCCGTTCCAATAATTTTCCAAACCGGGTTTTCGCCTCAAATGCAGTCACGCTTTCCATAGTTGAACCATGTTTAAATTAACCAGTTACTGGTTAATTTAGCATGGCGGGGCCCAACGGCACAATTAATATGTGTCCGCCCCGGCAGATGCCATGCATCCCAAAGTGAGGGATGGGTTTCAGGCCGCAGGCCATTGCGGTCCCCTGGCTGACGGATTTACGCGACGCACACGTCAAATTCTGGGTCTCATAATTGCCGAGGCTTGGGAAGCCAACGACCGCAACCTGGGTTATGGGGGGGCAAGCGAAGCGGCCGCGCGGGTGACCAAAGCATCAGGCGGCGAAGGAATTGACAGTGTCATCCATGAACATCGGTTCGGCATGGATGTCATTGATGCTCAGGCGAAAAAAGGCTGGTTGCCCCCTTGGATGCCGGTACAGAAAGCCGGGGAGATTCTGGGGGAGACCGATCAAAAATTGTGGCGGGCGCTGTTCGCGCCTGTGGACGCGGCTTGGCGAGATTTGAGTTGGGAGAACGTGGTGAGGGTGGGGGGCCGACGAAATGAACCGCAAGAAGGGCCATAATTATCTGACGGTGGTTGTGGACCTGGCGGCCAAGCGGGTGCTGCTGGCCGTGGCGGGCAAAGACGCCGCGACGTGGGAGTGCTTTGCGGCGGAATTAGGCAATCATAACGGGCATTCCAAGGCCATTACGATGGTGGCCATTGACAGGATCCCGGCCTACCAGAAAGGGGGGCAAGAGAACTTCGGCAACGCGCAGATCGTGTTCGACAAATTTCATGCGGTCAGCCAACCGTGGTTAACCCGCCCCGTATTCCTTGATTGTTGACGTTTGAATGGTGAAGTTTCTTGGTCGCAACCCACAGCTCAAATTTTCTTAAGCTGCTGTTCCAACCGCTGCGCCGAAACCGGATACGCCGTCCCCAGCTCCTGCGCAAAGAGTGACACCTTGAATTCCTCCACCATCCACCGGTATTCATCCAGCCGTTGCCGGCCCTCGGGTGTGGACGGCGGCGAGGCCAGGTGCTTTTGCAAGGCATCGAGAAAGGGTGCGAGCTGGCGGGCGCGTTCCTGATCCTTCACTGGATTCAGGGCGGCGCGTTCCAGGCGCATCAGCAGCGCTTTCAGGTAGCGCGGAAATTGCGGGATTTGGGTGTAGGGCACCACGGCCAGAAAATTGGGCGGCAGGAGTTGCTGCAATTCGGGGGACTGCCGGTTCGCCGGGGCCGCCACCGGCACCGCGCCCAGTTGCCGCAAATCCGAAATCACCCGCGGCTTGGCCACCGGGGCCGGCACGGCTGTTTTGGAACGCAGTAAAATGTCCTGGCGCAGTTTGAGAATCACCGTCAGCCGGTCCGTCATCTGGCTCGCCAGTCCCGGCAGCAACGTGCGTGCGGCATCGAGTGCCTGGACAAAGTGCGCCTTGGTCAACGCCGGAAACGCTTCGCTGGGCAGCAAGTAACGACTCAGATTATCAAACGCCCCGTCGGTCAATTCCTCGGCCGTCAGGAAACCCGCCGTCAGCGGCGCCAGCCGGGACAGCGCCCGCAAATCCTTGTGCAACCACGCCAGGTCTTTTTGCAGGGCCAGCGCCACCAGCCGGCGGCACCCGCCCAGGCTCGCCCGTCGGGCGGCTTCCTGGCTGCGGAACAGCCGCAGGCTCACGTGGTGCTCGTCCTCCTGAATGCCGGGCCAGGCATACAGCGGCACCGTGCCCGCTTCGCTGATCGTAATGCGCTCCGGCAAATCGCCAAACGTCCAGGCCGTCAGCCCGAACTGCTCCCATTGCAGCGCAAACCGCGCCCAGGCCGGATCCTCGCCTTTCGGCTCCACCTTCGCCTTTTCCAGCCGCGACCGCAATTGCGCCAGATCCCGGCTGGACCCCATCGTTTTCAGATCATTGTCCACCACTTCAATGCGCGGACGCAAATGTTGCGGGATCGCCTCCGCCGACCACCCTTCCGGCGGGATGGTCACCCCGTAACGCTGCCGGATAAACTGCGCCAGGTCCTTCTTTAAGGAGTCCCCCGAGGGCTGGAGCTCTTTCACAATTTCCGCCACCTTGGGCGGAAAAGGCATGAGATCGCGCCGGATGGCTTTGGGCAGCGACCGCAGCAGCTCGTTCACGAGTCCCTCCCGCAGCCCTGGCACGGACCACTCCACGCTGGCCTGGGAAATGGTTTGGGCGAGGCTGAACCCGAGCTTCACCGTGACGCCATCCTGCTCCTCGCCCGGCGCGTAGGCATACGTCAGCGCCACCGGCTGGCCGCCCAGCGGCACCGCATCCGGAAACGCCGCGCTGTCATAATTTAATTCCTGGCCGCCTGTCAGATCCGCCTCCTGAATGCACAACCACTCCCGGTTGCCCGTCTCCCGCAGCCAGCGGTTTAATTCGTGTACTGACGACACATTATGCAAGTGCTGGGCATAAAATTTGAACAGCACCTCGTCCAGCCCCATCAGATCGTGCCGGCGCACCCGCGTCTGCCACGTCTCGATTTTATGGCGCACCTGCCGGTTGTGTTCCAGGAAAGAATACTGCGGCGGCAAGGGTGGCGGCTGGCTTTCCGCCCGCACCAGCACGCGCACGTCATCCTCGCCGTCATCGTCCGCTTCCCGCGCCCGGCGCGTGTTCGGCAGCAAGTCCTCTTCCACCAGCGCCGAGCGGATGAAAATCTCCGTGGCCGCCTGGGGCTCGATGTTCCCATACGCCACCTTGCGCTGGCGCAACTCCAGGCCATTGAATGTCGTCTTCTCCTCCACCAGCACATTGCCGGCCTTTACATCCCAGCGGGGATTCTGGTGGGTCACCTTGCAGAGATGCGGGGCCAGTTCAATAATCCAGAGCGGGTCAATCCCGGCGACGGTGCGCGCAAAGAGCTGCGACGTCTCCACCATTTCCCCGGCCACAATCCAGGGCGGTTGCTGCACCGACACCGGCCGGCCCGTCACCGGTCCCGCCGGCGCGGCCGGCTTTTTGGGCTTCTCCTGTTTGTCATACAGCGCCGAGCCGGGAAAAATCGTCACCGGCCGGTTGCCCATGGCCTGGTAGGTGTTGCGCTCCTTGCGCAGGGCCACATGGCCCAGCAACCCCGCCAGAATGGAACGGTGAATGGCCGCGTACGCCGCGTTGCTCTCATTCAATTTCACCGTGCGCAAATCCTCCAGCGCCCCGTGCAATTGGGCATAGAGATCCTGCCACTCCTTGAACCTCAGATAGGAAAGGAAATTCGCCTTGCAGAACTTGCGCCGCTGGCCCTGGCTGCGCAGGGTTTCCCATTGGTCGTGCACCGCGTTCCAGATTTTTAACAGGGTCAGGAAATCTGACGTCGGATCACTCCAGCGCTTGTGCGCGGCCTCGGCGGCGGCTTTTTGGTCCAGCGGCCGCTCGCGCGGGTCCTGCACGCTCAGCCCCGAGGCAATGATGAGCAGTTCCCGGGTGGCGTGTTCGTGCTGGGATTGCAGCAGCATCCGGCCGAGGGTGGGGTCAATCGGCAGCCGCGCCAAATCCCGTCCGAGCTCGGTCAATTCGCGCGCTTCATTCAGCGCGCCCAATTCCTGCAACAACGCATAGCCGGCCGAAATGGCCGCAGGCGTGGGCGGATTAACAAACGGGAACACCTCAATTTCCCCCAGCCGAAACGCCTTCATGCGCAGAATCACCTCCGCCAGGTTCGCCCGCTGGATTTCCGGCTGCGTGAACGGCGGACGCTCGTCAAAATTTTCCTCCGAGTACAAGCGGATGCACACGCCATCCTGCACGCGCCCGCTGCGGCCTTTGCGCTGGTTGGCACTGCTCTGCGAAATCTCCTCCACGGGCAGCCGCTTGGTGCGGTTGCGGGGATTGTACCGGCTGATCCGCGCCAGGCCGGTGTCAATCACGTAGCGAATGCCGGGCAGGGTCAGCGACGTCTCCGCGATGTTCGTCGCCACAATAATCTTCCGCCGTTGGGAGGGGGAGAACACCCGCTGCTGGTCCCCGGCGCTCAACCGGCCAAACAGGGGAATGATCTCCGCCAGGTTGCGATAGCGGCCCTCCAGCAAATCGCTCGTCTCCCGAATGTCCCGTTCGCCCGGCATGAAGATCAGCACATCCCCGTTGCCGGGCTCGCACAGGACCTGCTCGGCCGCGCGCACCGCGGCGTCAACATACGTCATTTCGCCGCGCTCCTCCGAGTCCATGTCCAGTGGCTGGTACACCACCGCCACCGGAAAGATGCGCCCCGAGACCTCAATGATCGGCGCGTCATTAAAGTGCGTGGAAAATGCCTTGGTATCAATCGTCGCCGAGGTGATGATCAGCTTCAGATCCGGCCGCTTGACCAGCAGTCCCTTGAGGTAACCCAGCAGGAAATCAATGTTCAGACTCCGCTCATGCGCCTCGTCAATGATGATGGCGTTGTATTCGGATAACAGCGGGTCGCCCTGCGTTTCCGCCAGCAGGATGCCGTCCGTCATCAGTTTGATGTAGGTGTGCGGGCTGGAATGGTCGTCAAACCGGATTTTGCAACCCACCTCCCGCCCCCAGACCACGCCGAGCTCGTCGGCGATGCGTTGGGAAATGGAAAGGGCCGCCACGCGTCGTGGTTGGGTGCAGCCAATCTTGGCCTCAATCCCCAGCCCCGCCTCCAGGCACATTTTGGGAATCTGCGTCGTCTTGCCCGAGCCCGTCTCCCCCGCGATCACCACCACCTGGTTGGCGCGAATCGCCGCGATTATGTCGTCCTTCCGGCTGGTGATTGGCAGTTCCGGCGGATGACTAATCCGCGGCAACTGCGCCCGACGCTCCTCCCGCAGGGCCACCGAGGCCCGCGCCTGCGCCAGCAAACGGTCCAGCAACGCGTCGTGCGTGGCCGGATGCCGCTGGTCGCGCAGCAGCCGGACCAGCCGCGAGCCCAGCCGCACCCAGTCGGGCAGCATCCCCTGGGGCAGCAAGGCCTTGATTTCCTGAATTCGCGCGTCGTTCATGCCTGAGCCGCCCACTGTAGCAAGTCCTGGTCCCCGGGGAAACCCGATAAACACGCGGACTTGCAATTGGGGTGTGAGACAAAATTCTTCCGGCAGGTTCATTTTCACGGGTTTTGGGATAATAAGCATCTAGAAGTCTAGGGATGGCATGGATTCGCCATTTTCCAGCGCCCCTGCCGGGGCGCGATTGTTCCGGGCTGGGTACCGGGG
>CAIZWI010000132.1 GCA_903936645.1 uncultured Verrucomicrobia subdivision 3 bacterium | reverse complement strand
TGGGTTCCAACCAACTCATCATGCGCATCGCCCCCCGCAGCGGAGCGCGTGCTTCAGCCCGCCTCAACGTCCGACAGCTGGTAGCCGCCAAAACCGCCAACCCATGTTGGATTCCCCACCACCCCCGCAGCCAGCCATCACCCCTGACAACCAACCCCACCTGGGTTGCACCAAACTCATCATGCGCATCGCACAACATCCCGCAGCGGAGCGCGGGCTTCAGCCCGCCTCAACGTCCGCCAGCTGATAGCCGCCAAAACCGCCAACCCATGTTGGATTTTCTCCCCCCAGTCTAGCCAACTGGGTGAGCTATTGGTGCGACGCGAAAAGGGTGGCGGATGCCCAGGCACCCGATGGCAGCCAGGTCCTCGAACTGCCGGGCGGGGCACCAGGGCGCGAACTGGCGAGCGCGGCGATTTGTGCGCCCCGGGACCGCTGACCAAGGCACTAAAAATTAGCACCGAAACGGTGTATCTCAATGATATCTTAATACACTGACCTTCGGTTGCCCATCCCGGGCTGGCAACTGCCGCCATGGAGCCTTGCGAGTGCCCTATCTTCCTGGCTGGAGGCCCTCCTGGATGCGGTTGCCCCATCAACGGTTTACCCCGCTTGCCACCAGTCCGCCACCACCTGAAATGTGGTGCTTGAATTTTCTCTGGAGCTTGGTGCTTGGAATTTGGCGCTTCCCCCCCCTCCCGCACCACTTTGGCTCCCCCAGCGCCGCCACCGGCGACAGAAAACCTCTCAAAAACGGCCTATTTAATAATCTTTACGGCTAATTCATGATTTTGGGCCTGGCCCGGCCCGTGGTTAGTGCCGTTCACACCTCTCGCGTCATGAAATCCGCCGCAGCACCCGCAAACGCTCCCGGCCCAAACGCCCGGGAAACGCCACGTCAGGCACATAATCCGCCAGGATTTCATAACCCTCGGCAAAAAGCGCCGTCAGGTCCGGCACGCTGAACGCGAATGGCGGTCCCTCTTCCCCAGGCTTCAGGTCCGGCTCGATAAACCAAACCCCAACCAGCAATCCCCCGAGCCGCAGGGCCAGATCCATTGCCCGGCGATAGTCCGGGCGCAACGCCGGAGGCAACCCGCTCATACAAGTGTGCTCCAGCACCACATCAAACGCGCCCAGCATATCCTCGGGCAGTTGAAACAAATCCCCGGTCACGAAGCGCCCGGCTAACGTTGGATACAGCGCCCGCGCCTCCGCCACCGCCGTCGGCGCAATATCCAAACCCGTGGCATCCAGTCCCTGGGCCACTGCCAGCGCCACTTCATGCCCGCGACCACAGCCCGGCACCAAGGCCCGCCCCGTCACGGGCTGCCGTTCCAGATACTGCTCCAGCGGCGGGGACCAAGCCCCCCGGTCCCAGAAGACATCGCCCTCACGGTACAGTTCTTCCCAATTCATGCGCAGCATGGTGCGCGATAACCAGTCGATGTCAATTCGGCGTGCCCAAACATCAAGAACTCCGGTGCCCGCTGAATTTTTCCATTTACTCCTTGGGCCGGAATGATTAAGCATGATTCGCCATGTCTGTTATTTTGCAACTCATCGCCGGACACCCCGTCAAACACTTTGCCACCGGGGAATTGATTATTGAACAGGGCACCGCCAGCGGCCCGCTATATGTTCTCATCCAGGGGGAAATTGAAGTCTTGCGCGATCAAGTGCGGGTGGCGAAAACCGCCGCCCCAGGCAACATCTTCGGGGAAATGTCCGTGCTGCTGGGCACCCCGCACCACGCCACCGTGCGCACGTTGCAACCCAGTTCCCTCGCGGTCATTGCGAAACCCTTTGAGTTTCTCACGTCCTCACCCGAAGCCACCCTGCAAGTGGCCAGGTTGCTGGCCACCCGCATCAATGCCCTCAACCAATATCTGGTGGACGTGAAACGGCAGTACGAGGGTCACGACCACATAGCGATGGTGGATGATGTGCTGGACACCCTCATGCACCATCAGCCACGGCGACCGGCCCGTTAACAGGGCTGGTGGGCAGGTCAAGCGACTGGGTCCCCTGCCCTTCCTGCGAATCCCAAGTCACGCTCATTTGCCCGAGATCAAACACCAGGCTGGTGGGATGCGGACCAATTTGTTTGCCGGGATTAAACACCCAGGTCTTGCCCAGCCGGTCCATCCAGGAACCCCGGTTGACGAACGGTGCATTGTGAATGTGGCCGGACATCACCAGGTCCGGCGCAAACCGTTCGATCCATTCCACCAGGAACGGGTCGCCGCTGAATTTCTTCCCCGTCCAACTCACCGGCGACCGGTCCGGCGGCGCATGATGAATCCAAATCCATTTCGTCTTGGGCCGGACAGCCTCCCGCTGCAAGAGCCTTTCCACTTCGGCGCGCGATACCGGACCATCCCACCACGGGCAAATGGTAATGAGGATGCCCCCGGCCTCCACACTGTCCCCATCCACAAACAAACGCCGGGCTTTGACGTCGTGCAGCCATTGGCAAATGGATTCATTGGCCGCTGACCGCGCATCGCAATCGTGATTGCCCGAACAAACCAGGAGCTGGGTCAGTTCCCCAATCCGGGCCAGGTATTTTTCCACCACCAAAATCTGCACCTCCAAATCTAGGACCGAGCCCAGATCCAACAAATCCCCGCCGATCACCGCCACGTCATAATTCGCCGCCTGCGCCGCCAGCCAGTCGAACTGGCGCAGCGCGTAATGCAGGTCGGCGACAAAGAGCAGCTTCATGTTTGGGGCGGGTTTTTTACCGCTTGGAACATGGCCAGGCACAAGTCGCGCTGGACGTCATGCTTAACAATCCGCGCGGGGTATTTGGACTTGGCCAGATACAGGGGGTCTTCCCAGGGTTGCTGGATGGTTTCAGCGGGGAAGGCGGCCAATTCCGGCACCCACTGCCGGACGAAGCGCCCCTCAGGGTCAAATTTCTCCCCCTGGGTCACTGGGTTGAAAATGCGAAAATACGGCGCGGCATCCGTGCCCGTGCCGGCACTCCATTGCCAGCCGCCGTTATTCGCCGCCATGTCGCCATCCACCAGTTGCTGCATGAAGTAGCGCTCGCCCCATTGCCAGTTCAGGAGCAGATCCTTGGTCAGGAACATGGCCACAATCATCCGCAGACGGTTGTGCAGGGTGCCCGTGGCATTCAGGCAACGCATGGCCGCATCCACGATGGGATAGCCCGTGCGGCCCGCACACCAGGCCTGAAAATGCTCCTGATTTTGCGACCACTGGAGCCGGTCGTACTCCGGCCGGAACGCGCCTTTGGTGACGTGGGGAAAGTTGCTGAGCACCTGCGCGTAAAATTCGCGCCAGATCAGTTCATTCAGAAAGACCTCCGAACTCGCGGCCTGGTCGGCCGTCGCCGTCGCCCGCGCGGACTGCCATTCCCGCAGGATCGTGCGAATCCCAATAGTACCCGCGCGCAAATGCGGGGACAGTTGCGAAGTGCCCGCGCTGGCCGGGAAATTGCGTTGGGCAGAGTAGTCCAGCACCGGTCCGGCCATGAACTGGCGCAGCAAGTCGAGGGCGGCCCGCTCGCCCGCCGGCGGCAGGGTTTGTCGACAGGGATGCCCGAACACCGCCGGATCCACCGGCAGAACCTCCGCGGGAATGACCGGTGCAGGTTCGGCCGGGACTGGCTTGAATTGAGGCCGGGGCGGCGTGATGGGGCGCAGCTTCCAGGCTTTGGAGTAAGGGGTAAAAACGGTATAAGGGTTGCCCGTCTGGGTGAGAATTTCCGCCTCCTCCCAAACCACCGCATCCTTGTATAATTTGAACTCCACCCCGGCCCGGAAGAGCGTTTCCCCCAAACGGCGGTCACGCGCCTGGGCGTAGGGTTCGTACCGTTTATTGGCAAAGACGGCCCGGGCCCCGGTTTCCGCACACAGCCGGGGAATAATCTCCTCCGAACGACCTGAACGAATAATCAGCGGACAGCCCAATTCAGCGAGGTTTTTCCGGAGCGATTCGGCTGATTGCAGTAAGAAAGCCAGCCGCCCCGCCCCCACATCCGGACCGGTGCGCAGGGAATCCTCCAGAATAAATACCGGCACCACCCGGTTTCCCAACCGCGCCGCTTCCGCCAGGGCGGTGTTGTCCGAAATTCGTAAATCCCGGCGAAACCAGTGGATGACCACATTCATGCAAGCCTTAGCGCCGCTTGAGGCCCGCCAAGCCCACTTCGCCTGCAATATCCGCAAATTCAGCGGCGCTCACTTCTTCGAGTGCCTTGCCGCGCTTTTTCAATTGCTCGTTAATTTTAACGGCCTTCTCGGTCATCAACTCGTGCGTCTCCTCACTGCCGCCAAGGAGCGCAAAATTCGGGCCGGTGGTCACGCGTTTGCTGCCGTCGGAGTCCAGACCGACCCCCACGATGATTGCCTTTTTATTTTTGGGCGCTTTGGCCATGCACTGAATTAAGTTATTGCCCGCCGGCTTGTCAATCCCGCGGGTTAAATTTTGATTCCGCCGCGAGCTGTTCCCACAACTGCTTGACGGGTTCGGACAGTTTCACCGGCAGCGTCAGACGGGTGACCACCAGCAAATCGCCCGCCGGACCGTCGCGTTGCGGCAAGCCCCGGCCACGCACGCGCAATTTCTGCCCCGGCTGCGTGCCGGCGGCAATTTTGATCTTTACCGGACCGCTCAGCGTGGGCACTTGAATCTCCGCGCCCAGCACCGCTTCCCAGGGAGCCAACTCCAGCTCATGAATCAAATTATGACCCTCCACCTCAAAATCGGGATGCTTGGCCAGGCGCACCCGCAGGTAGAGGTCCCCCGCCGCCCCGCCACTGGTCCCCGCCTCGCCCCGCCCAGTAAGGCGCAATTTCTGCCCCTCCGTCACGCCCGCGGGAATTTTCACATGATGGGTTTCGGTTTTCACATTCCGGCCCACCCGATGCCGCACACTCACCTCCCGGACGGAGCCGGTCATGGCTTCTTCAAGCGTAACCATGATGTCGCCCTCAATATCCTGGCCACGCTCGCTTTCTTCCCCTGGCCGGGCAAATCCGCCCTGGTTGCCGAAGCGCGAACCAAACATTTGCTCAAAGAAATTACTAAAGCCGGCCCCGTCAAATTCAAAGTCCGCGTCGCGGTCCCCCGGGCCGGCCGGCCGGCCCGGACGCCGTCCGCCGTAAGGGGGACGGCCCGCCGCGCCACCAAAATCCGCACCAGACTTCCAATTTTCCCCCAATTCATCGTATTTGGACCGCTTGGCCGGGTCCGAAAGCACTTCGTAGGCCTCGTTGATTTCCTTGAATTTCTCCTCGGCGCGCTTTTTATCCTTGGCCACATCCGGATGAAACTCCCGGGCCAGCTTGCGGAAGGCTTTTTTAATGTCATCAGCCGAGGCCGTGCGCGGCACGCCGAGGCTTTGATAATAATCTTTGTATTGGACAGACATGATCGTTCACCCAATAGATTGCCCGCTCAGGGGCATTTGTCAAAACCTGTGAGCGGGCAAAATCGGGACGGGCGGCCGAAATTATTTTAACGGCTTGGTATTATCCACGCTCAAGAAGCGGGTGCTGCCCGGCACCCCCCGGAACCGATGCCATACTTTGAGCAGAATATGGTCACCCTTCGCGTCCTTGCACAAACGAATGGCATCGTCCGTGCCGGAAACCGATTGCCGGTTAATCTCCAGAATCACATCGCCTTGGATCAAACCAGCCTGGGCAGCGTTGGAATCAGGATCCACCTGCCGCACGAGCACACCTCGAATATGGTTGGGCACCCCCAGTTCCTGGCGGGTTTCACCGTCCAATTCGTCCACCGCGACCCCATCCAAGGAGTCGGTGGTGGAATTATCACGCTCCACCACCCGTTGCTTGGCGGGCCGGCCGGAACCGGGCAATTCGCCCAAAACCACGTTGATCGTTTTGGCGCTGCCATCCCGGATGACTTTCACGACGGCGGTCGAGCCCGGAGCCGCCTCCGAGATGGCCAGGGTGAGGCTGTTGGCATCGGCAACCTCCGTGCCATTGAAGGCCGTGATTACGTCGCCCGATTTGATACCAGCCTTGTTTGCCGGCGTATTGGGCAGCGCGTCATTTACCAACGCGCCACTTTGTCCCGGCATATTAAATTCATCCGCCAAATCCGGGGTCAAATCTTTGAGTGAGAGGCCCAAAAAGCCACGGGCCACCCGGCCATCCGCAATCAGGCGCTCCATGACATGGCGGGCCAGGTTGATCGGGACGGCAAAGCCGATGCCCACACTGCCACCCACACTACCACCGCCCGGGCTGATAATGGCCGTATTGATGCCCGTCAACCGTCCTTCCGCATCCACCAGCGCCCCACCGGAATTGCCCGGATTAATGGCCGCGTCCGTTTGGATAAAATCTTCATAGCGGCCAAAGCCCAAACCGTTCCGGCCCAGGGCACTCACAATCCCCATGGTTACGGTTTGCCCGACGCCAAAGGGATTGCCAATCGCCAGCACGACATCGCCCACTTGCAGCCGGCTGCTATCGGCCAGGGTAATGGCTGGCACATTCGTGGCATCAATTTTTAAGACCGCCACATCCGACGCCTGGTCCTTGCCAATCACCCGGGCGGTAAACTCCTTCTTGATGCCTTTGATGGCCACCTTGATGATATCGGCATCCTCGACAACATGATTGGCGGTGAGGATATAGCCGTTGGGCGACACGATGACGCCCGACCCCAAGCTGCCCTCCCGGCGGGCGCGCGGCTCCTGATCGGAATTGTCTGGGGCCCCGAAAAACTGGCGGAAGAAGGGATCCATTTGCAAGGGATTACGCTCCACCTGCTCCCGAATAATTCGGGTGGTAAAAATATTCACGACGCTCGGGGCGGCTTTTTTCACCACCGGGGCAAAGCTCGTGGCCGGGCGCAAGTCCCGGTTCACCGGGGTGTCTTCCACCCGCACGATGGGCGGAAGGTCCTTGCCCCACAAATTCACGTGGCATAGCGCCACCACCGCCAGCAGCGCCGTCAGGCCGGTGATAAATCCCACCAAAGATCTCGATATTTGTTTCATAACCCTACGCAGTGGACAAAGTTCAGACGCAAATGTTCAAAGGGAGGCGGGCCAAACCGGGCTGTACACCCCTTCAATCGCTGGACCAATAAAGTAAAAAACCGCGCCAGACTCATGGTCCGGCGCGGTTGAGCAAGACATGAGCTTATTTGGGTGTAGAGTTTGTGGCTTGAGCCTGGGCTTTCTGCACGTCCTCCGGTTTGATCACTTCAATCTTGGCACCCTTCTTTAATTCTTCAGCCGAAGGGACCTTGATGATGTCGCTTGTCAACGGCGGATTTTGCACGGCCGGGGCCACCGGCGCGGGTTTGGGCTCCTGAATGGCCAACAATTCCACGTCAAAAACCAACACGGAATTTCCCGGGATGGCCCGATTGCCTTGCTCGCCATAAGCGAGAGCGGAAGGCACATATAATTGCCATTTGGAACCAACTTTCATGAGCTGCAAAGCTTCGGTCCAGCCTTTGATCACCCCCGTGACAGGAAAGGAAACCGGATGCCCCGCCTTGGCGGAACTGTCGAACTCGGTGCCGTTAATGAAAGTGCCACGGTAATTAACGGTCACCGTATTGGCGACCGTGGGGGTGGGGCCGTTGCCGGCCGTGAGCACTTTATATTGCAGACCGTCCGGCAGGGTGATCACGCCGGGATTGTTTTTATTCGTCGCGAGAAACGCCTCTCCCTCGGCCTTGTTTTTCAGGCCGGCTTCCGCCCGCATGGCCTGTTGCTTGGCCTGCATGGTCTTGGAAAAAGTATTCAGTGTGTCCATTACTTCGGTTTGCGAAAGCAGGGTCGCCCCGCCCGCTTGGGCGTCTTTCAAGCCTTGCAACACCAGGTTATAATCCACATCAATGCCATTTTGCTTCCAGCCAGTGCCGATCCGCAGGCCAATCGCATAGCTGACCTTGGATTTTTCATCGCTCAGAATGTTCGTGTTATCCGCCAGGAGCGGCGCAGCGAAACCAGCGCAGGCAATTGCCAATAAGATAGTTTTCTTCATATGTAAATTTTGAACACATATTCTCGCCAAATCCCAAAAAATTGCAAATCGTTTTTAAGGTCAGATATTAGACAATGTCGAGTCACCGCCCTTTCATTTCTGCACTCCAGTACCCGGCACAATTAAAAAATCGAACTTACAACATGGTATGGCCCCACCCAAACCCGCCCAACTGGAAAGGTTGCCAGAGGTTGCAGTTCACCAGCGCATTGCTGGCGACTCGTTAGACCAGCCCGGAGGAATCGGCGGCCCGCCCTAATTTCCTGGCTGGCTTTATTTTGCCAGTTTTGGATTGGCCGGTGAAGATTCCACCGGGCTGTTGAGGCTCCGGAAAATCTCTTGCCAGTCCGGCGGCATGGCGCAAACCTTACGCGCTTCAAAAAAGGCCGCAAAGGTTTGGACCGAAAAAGCCAGAATCCGGCTACGGTTGGAGTCCAACTGGCGCGCCGCTGCGTCAATTTGCCCCAAAGATTCATGAGTTACTCTAACTGGTATTGGTTTGGTTGTCATAAGTCAGATGAGAATATCGACTTACGCGACCTCGGACATTAAATTGCAATAAGCGTAGGAAATTATTCATTAAGCGCTTTAATCCATAACTAACAGCCTGGGCACCAAAAATATTAACTTTGGTTCCCCGGCCACGGGCATTACAGTGTTATCAAGGTCTTTCAAATGACAGCCGCGACGATCTTGGTAATAGACGACGAACCCGCCTTGAGCGAGCTCTTGGGCAGTTTTCTGCAGCTCAAAGGCTATCAGGTACTCATCGCCAGTGATGGCCGCCAGGGCTTGGAAATGGTAAAGCAACATGCACCTGACCTGGTGGTGTGTGATTTACACCTGCCCGCCGTCGACGGGCTGGAGGTGATTACGCAACTGCGCAGGGATGATTGGGGGCGGGAGATTCCGGTTATAGTTCTCAGTGGCACAGCCGAACGCCAGGAAATCCGCCAAAGCATGAACCTTGGGGGGGATGATTTTCTGGGTAAACCAGCATCATTCACGGACATCCTCGCCGCCGTGGAAGCCCGACTCGCGCGCCGCCAGCAGCAGTTACAACGGCAGGAAGAAATGGTTCAGTCGGCACTGGCAAGCTATTCCGGGATTGTGAATGATGCGGTGGGAATGAACCACCCCTCGCAATGGCGGGCTGACTTGGCGGCTTTGGAGCCAAACCCGGCGCAATTTCCGGGGTCCAAACAACCGGGGGCAAGATCTGCCAAGGCTTCGCAGCCGATTCTGAGCGAAGTTCCGGCCGCAGCCACAGACGCCACTTTTTTGGCGATCACCGGCCAGCGCCGGGAATATGTCAAACTTTCCGCGGTGATGGTGTTCATGGCCTGCGGGGAGTACTCCAAAGCCTGTTGGGGCAAGAATCAAAGCATGATGTTTCGCAAACCTATGAAACAATGGGCCCAGGAATTGGCCGAAACCCCCTTCGTCCGCGTCCATCGGCAGGCGATCATTAACCTGGCGTTTTTTGATTTTTTGGACAAAACCAAAAGTGGCAAGCCCCAAATTCATTTGCGTGGATTTGGAACAGCTATTGCAGTGAGCCAGCGCTGCATGCCGGAATTAAATCGCCGGCTCAAAACCTTTCACCCCGCCGCGGCTTCGCCCCGCCCTGCCCCGCTCCTGAAACATATTTGAGCCGTTTTCATAAAGCAGAAATGCCCGTGATGGCGCCAGAGCGGGCATTTCATGGTTCTGCGGCTGGCAGGCCTTCCAAACGCATCCCCTCGCGCTCGTGCAAAACAGCCTCCATCCGCGGCACATACATTTGCGTTTCCGCCGGCAGATAACTGGCAATCCGGTCATAATCATGGGCTTTGTGGCGTGCCAGCAAGCGTCCCACCGTGCCCTCCCCCGCATTATAAGCGGCCATTACCAGCCGCCAATCTTGGAAACGGTCGTATAAATATTTAAAATAATTAGCCGACGCGGTCGCGCTGGGCACGGCTTGATAACGCTGGTCACGCGGCCATTGGGAAAGTCCGAACCGCCGGGCGGTGTCCGGCATTAACTGAAACAAACCCGCGGCTCCGGCCGGACTTTGCGCCTGCCGGTCGAAGGCCGACTCCACCTCTGCCACCCAAACCAGTTCCGGGGGCACCTTCCGGGAGGCAAACACGGGCTTTAATTCCTGGACGTAAGCCCGGGCTCCGGCCGGCCATGGGCGGCCCGCTTCCTGGCGCCCCCAAATCTCGCGCTCCCGTTGCGGGGGTGGGTTGCGAGTTGCCGGGACCGGCGTATTGGTCTTCACCACAGGCGGTGGTGGTGGAGCAGTGGTGCGAATTTCCTCCGCCACATCTAGGTAATCCATTTGTGCATGCAGCCAGGCGGCATAAGGCCGGGTTTCCGGCTGACTTTGCAACAGCGGCAGCAAGGTCCGCGCCGTATCCCTTACTGCCGCCACATCAACCACCTCATTTCCCTGCATCCGGGCTGACAAATCCTGAAAAAAGCGATTTATGAAAACTGGATCCACTGTGGGCAACGCCGCAACCACATTGGTGTCCAGATTATCCTGCGCCCATTGGCGGGCATTTTGAATGACCTCCGGCAAGGTGATGACATCATCATCATTCGTCTGCGCCGCCTGGACCATGCCGCCCGCCCAAGTGGCTAAGAGAAAGGCTTTCGTGATGATTTTGCATAATTCCCAAATCACCCCTTCACATTGGGGCAGTGCAACCGGTTTATCAAATGGAAACGCAGGGATCCCGGCTGGTTCGGTATTACGCCCCGCACGCAATCCCCGGCCAAGGAAGATCACCAGCTACTTTTTGCTTGCCGGGCGGCGGGTAAAAACTGGAATCTGTGAGGCGACCAAGCGGTTGCCCCACAGCCATGCCCTAATCGCGCATTTACTGGTTGATCCAGGCAGCCGTAGGACTTTCAAAGTCCGGGGTTTACTAATGAAATTCACTCAAAACTTGTCGATCCTGCTGGTGGCTGGCTGGGTAATTTGTGTCGGCGGGATCGAGTGGCGCCGGTATGAACATCGCATTGATGCCCTGATCCATGAGAAAACCCGGGAGGGCGAAAGTGCGGCCCACGATCTGGCTCAGCTTCTGGAAAAAAGCCTGGGTTTCTACCATAGTCTGCCGCAGATGCTGGCGCAGGACCCGGTGGTTCAGGCCGGCCTAACCAGTCTCGCCTGCCCGGAGGCTGCCACCAACAACCCGGGCGAATCTGCCTTGGATAATTTAAACGCCTTGTTGCACCGGGTGCAGGGCACGATTGGTCCGGATATTATTTGGGTGATGGATACGAATGGCACCTGTGTGGCCTCAAGCGACAGCGGCCAGCCGAGCTCGGGCGTGGGGGGTAATTACGAGTATCGGGAATATTTTCGCCAGGCCAGGCAGGCGGGGGTGGGCGAGCAATTTGCCATCGGTCGCAAGGTGCGCAAGCCGGGGTTGTATTTCTGCGCACGGGTCACTCAAAACGAACGTTTTATCGGCGCAGTCGCCATCAAATTGAATTTGGACCGGCTAAGCGACTGCCTGGATTTGCCGGATAGTTTTTTAGTGGACAGCTACGGCGTGGTGATTCTGGCAAAAAACCCGGCTTTTTTCCTGACCGCCCTGCCCTCCAACCAGGTGGAAGAAATGAGTCCGGCCATGCGCCAGGAGCGCTATCAGCAAGAACACTTCGCCCTGCTATCGATGGTTCCCTGGCGAGTTACTAATGCCGCCCCCCTCATCTTGTTCAACCAGGAGACCCCGCCCCAGTTGCTGTTTTCAAACGCCCTTCCCCTTGAGGAGTTGCGGGTTTATGTGCCGAAGGCGTTACCCGAATTACTCACCCTCCGCCGGGATTATGGGCAAACTTTTATGCTGCTGGCCACAGCGGGCGGCTCCTTGATTTTACTATTGGCCGCCAGCTTCAATTACAGCCAGCAGCAGCACCGAGCAAATCGCGAGTTACGGAAACAGTCCGAGTTACTCACGGAGGCTGAGCGGATTGCCCGGCTCGGCAGTTGGAGCTGTGAATGGCCCAACGGCCAGCTCCAATTATCCGAGCAGGCAGGGGAAATATTGCAGGTGCCACCCGGCGAGGACCCCGGCACCTATGCGTATTTTGCTGAATTGTCCCTGCCCAATGACCAGCAACGGGTGCGGCAGGTCATTCATCAGGCGATTGATCTGGGAGAAACCTTTGATTTGGAGTACGGCCTAGTCCGTCCGGATGACGGCCAGACCATCATTCATTTGCACGGACAGATGATCAGAGGCTCCCACGGCCGGGCCGGGCGCCTGGCGGGCACCGTGCAGGATGTCACGTTCCGTCGCCGTGTGGAACAGGAGGCGATGCAAACCGTGTCCTTATTAAAAGCCACGCTGGAATCAATCACCGATGGTATCCTCGTGGTGGATCTGGCGGGCAAAGTCACCAGTTATAACGAGCGTTTTTTAAAAATGTGGCAGGTGCCCCGCGAGGTTTTTGACACCCGGCAGAGCGAGGTCCTGCTGCAGTTTGTGGCCGGCCAGATCCGCGCGCCAGAAGAGTTCCTGGCCCGGGTAAAAGCATTGTACCAAAACCCCCTGCTGGAGAGCTTTGATTTGCTGGAATTTCAAGACGGGCGCATCTTTGAACGCGTTTCCAAACCTCAGTTAATCGCTGGTCAGCCCGTGGGACGGGTTTGGAGTTTTTATGACATTACCGACCGCCAGCGCGCGGAGGCCAGCCTGCTCGAAAGTGAGCGACGCTTGCGCATGGTGATTGAAGCGACTGGGGACCTGATTTTTCTCAAGGATGGTGCGGGCCGTTGGGAGCTCATCAACCAAAGTGCCCGGCGGTGGTTTGGCCTGATGGAAATTGATTACCAAGGCATGGCGGATCATGAATTGGCCGCCGTCCTCCCCCACCTGAAGCGGGAATTTGATGTCTGCGCCCAAACTGACCAGCAGGCTTGGGAGAACCGCAAGCCCACCCCGGCCGAAGAATATGTGCCCGGGCCAAACGGCCGGATGCATTGTTTTGATGTGATCAAGGTGCCGGTCTTCAAGGATGATGGCGCACGCCAGAGTCTCGTGGTGGTAGGCCGGGACATAACCGAGCGCAAACGTACCGAGCAGGACCTCTTCAAATCGCGCGAAACCCTGCGGATGGTATTGAACAACATTCCTCAACGGGTGTTTTGGAAAAATCGCGAGCTGGTTTACGAGGGCTGCAACGTGGCGATGGTACGGCATTACGGACTGGCGGACCAGGCGGGGCTCATCGGTAAAATGGATTACGACCTGTATGATGCCGAGACAGCAGAAAGTTATGCCGCCCTGGACCGAACGATCATGGCAACTGACCAGCCCAAACTTAACTTCCAAGTCACAGAGCGCCGCCCCGATGGGAGTCTTGCCCATCTGCTGGTGAGCAAACTGCCCTTGCATGATCAGAACGGGCAGGTCAGTGGAATACTGGGCACGTTTGATGACATCACGGCCTACAAATTATTGGAGGCCCAGTTCCGGCAATCACAAAAAATGGAGGCGATTGGCCGGCTGGCTGGTGGTATTGCCCACGATTTCAATAATCTGCTCACCGTAATTTGTGGCTACAGCGAGGTACTGCTTCACGACCTGCCACCGGATGATGCCGCGCGGATGGCAGTAACCGAAATCCGTAAAGCCGGCGACCGGGCGGCGGCCCTGACCCGGAAATTGCTGGCCTACAGCCGAAAACAAGTGCTGGAAGCGGGGGTATTGGATTTAAATGCGCTGGTGAGTGATTGCGAGAATATGTTCCGCCGTTTATTAGGGGAGGATATCGAACTAACGATTAAACTGGCGGCTAATTTGGGCCGGATCAAGGCGGATGCCAACCAAATTGACCAGGTAATGCTCAACCTCGTGGTGAATTCCCGCGATGCCATGCCCCGTGGCGGCAAATTACTCATCGAAACCACGAATGCGGTTTTGACCGAGGCCGATCGCCAACGCAGCGAGGAAATAATTCCCGGAAATTACGTCTGCCTCATCATTAGTGACACTGGTTGCGGCATGGATGCGAGCACCATTTCGCATCTCTTTGAGCCATTTTTTACCACCAAGGATCAGGGTAAAGGCACCGGCCTGGGGCTGGCCATGGTGTTTGGCTTCATCAAACAAAGTGGCGGGCATATCGCTGCCACCAGTGAAGTGGGCTCGGGCAGTATTTTTCGCATCTACCTGCCCGAATTTGTGGAACCAGTGAATTAAGACCGACTGCCCAAGGCTGACCGTTCGCAGCATTTCAATTTCATCTGGCTCATGACGGGCCAAGGCTTCTGTGAGTTTGAGCCACTATACCCGTTCGGCAACCCCGGATGGTGACCGGGCGGGATAAACCAACGCAAGCTCCTCAAACCTTCATGGCCAGCTCACCATTGATGCGGGTTAGTAATTCATCGCGTGAAAAAGGTTTGGCCAGTGTGCTCGCCACGCCCATGCTCTGGACAATTCCCAATAAGTCCTGTGCCGATGCCGTGTTGCCACCACCTGACATGGCGATGATCCGGGTCCGGGGATGCTTTTTTCTAAATGCCAGAATCGTCTCCACACCCTCTTTACCAGGCATGATCAAATCGGTAATTATCAGGTCGAAATCTTCCCGCTCAGCCAGTTTCAATGCTTGGTCTCCATCGGTCGCAACACTTACGGCATGACCCGCCTGGGTAATAACCTGCCGCAACAAATTAAGGACTTCCGAGTTGTCATCCACCACGAGTATTTTAGCCTGGCTGCGCATCTTAATCATTTTTACCTTCTCCGGTTCAGCTCCCCTGTTGACCGGCTTTTCCCCGGTTGCGTATTAATGTGAATTTGCAAGGCGCTTGCGTCAATATATCAAAAAGGGAACTATAGCCAAAGCTAGACATAAGTCCACTCGCCAAAATAGGTTAGGTGGGTGAATGGAAAGGAAGTGAAACTTCTAAATTTAACCAGATTTTGCTAATCTGCCCGGGGTGGAGCCGTGCTCTTGCGCTGTATCAATTCCGCCGTCAGCCGTTTGGGCTGGATTTTTTCGTCCCGCAACAGGCACATCATGGCGTTCACCGCCGCCACTCCAAGCCGGAATTTTGGCTGGCGTACCGTGGTGAGGGGCACGCGGAAATATTCCGCCGCCAGCACGTTGCCAAAACCCACCAGGGAAATATCCTCGGGGATGCGCAAGCCCTGGGAAATCAGGGTCTCGGCACAGCCAATGGCCACCAGGTCACTGACAGCCTGAATGGCCGTGGCCCGGCAGGCTTCGTTCAAGTATTGTAGTGTGGCCTTCGTTCCTTCCTCGATGGTATTGCCGGCTTGAAAGACGAGCTTGTCATCCACCTCAATGCCCGCCTCCCGAAGGGCCCGGCGATACCCCTCAAACCGTTCATGCGCCCAGGGCGCAGCCGGCGGCCCGGTCAGGTAGGCAATGCGCTTGTGGCCAAGTTTAAGGAGGTGCTGGGTCATGTTATAACTCGCAATCAGCTCCTCGATCTCAATGCTGTGAAAGGATCGACAAAATGGCGCCGGCGGTCCCAACAGAATGGTGGGGGTGGCCCGGGATTTGATTTCCTGATAGATGCGTGCCTCCGCCTCATAGCGGTAAACGGGCGAAATGAACAATCCATCCACCCGCCGGGACAACAAATGGCGCAGGCAAACTTCCTCGCGCTCCGCCTGGTTGTGGGTGTGCGCCAGCATTATATCATAGCCCAGTTCATGCGCCCGCTCCTCAATGGCAAATACGATGCGCGCGTAAATCGGATTCGTGGTCGCCGGGATGACCAGCCCGAAAAGCTTGGTCGTTTTGGTGCGCAGTCCCTGCGCGCTCGAATCCGGCACATAACCCATCTGCTGGGCCAGTAATTTAACCCGCTGCTTGGTGGCGTTGGAGACATCCGGTTCGTCGCGCAGCGCTTTCGACACGGTCATCACCGATACCCCCGCCAGTTGTGCCAGATCTTTTAGTCTAACCATGATGTTACAAGTAGGTTCCCCGCCAGTGAAGCTTGCGGCGCAAGGCTTCCAAGAATGAGCTGTCCGGGAGTTGTACCAGTCGGATCGCCCGCCGGCTGCGCCGGATTACCACCTCGTCCCCGGCGTCCAGTTCATCCACCACCTGGCCATCAGCACTCAGAATCGTGGCCGGCAGCGGTGTCACGGCCTTGACAGTGATGCGCGAAGACAGGGGCAGGATGATCGAACGGTTGGAGAGCGAATGCGGACAGATGGGCGTGAGCGTGAATACTTCCGCCGTGGGCAATACAATCGCTCCGCCAGCCGCCAGGGAGTAAGCCGTGGACCCGGTCGGTGTACTGATAATCAAACCATCACAACGGTAACGTGTGATCGGCTCGCCATCCACTCCCACATCCAAACTAATGAGCCGGCCAACCGCACCACGGCTGACCACGATGTCATTTAACGCCGAACCTTGAATTTTTTTGCCCCGGGTAACGCCGGAGACCTCGATCAAGGCCCGCGATTGTAGCGAGTATTCACCGGCCCAGACCGACTTGAGAGCCTGGGGCAGATGATCCGACGGGACTGCGGTCAGAAAACCCAGCCCGCCAATATTCACGCCGAGAATGGGCGTGGCACAACCGGCAATATCCCGGGCCGCCCGCAGAATCGTGCCGTCACCGCCGAAAACCAGCAACAAATCAACCGCCCGGGCCAGTGCCCCCGGGTTTTCAAAAGTGGCACCACCAGCACCCGAGAGCCGCGCGGTTGCCACGTCACAACAATAATCCAACCCCGCCAGGCGGATCAAACGAACCGCCTCGCGAACGATGTCCGCGCAGGCCGCTTTCTCGGAATTGCCCAGCAAGCCAATCCGGCGGATATGCTTAATTAATTTTTTCAATCAACACCAAGAATTCCTTGTTGCCCGCCGGCCCCAGCAAGGGGGATTCGGTCACGCCCTGCCAGCGGCACGCCGGCAAACCGGCCACAAAACCGGCCAGTTCCGCCAGCACCCGGTCGTGAATGGCGGCATCCGTGATCACCCCCCGGCCTTTGTCGACTTCCGCTTTGCCGGCTTCAAATTGCGGTTTGATCAGCGCGATGATTTTGCCTTCGCTTTTTAATAAAGCAATCGCCGGTGGTAAAATTTTTTTTAGGGAAATGAAGGAGCAGTCAATCACGGCCAGGTCGGCCGGAGTGTAACCCGCCGGCATGCGAGCCAATTCAAGATTACGGGCATTGGTTTTTTCCATCACCACCACCCGGGGATCCGTGCGCAATTTCCAGGCCAGCTGCCCCTGCCCCACATCCACTGCATGCACCCGCGCCGCGCCGTGCTGCAGGAGGCAATCCGTGAAACCACCGGTGGAAGCCCCCAAATCAATGGCTTGCAAATCTTTAACCAGAATTCCAAAGTGGCTGAGCGCATGTTCGAGTTTGTGCCCGCCCCGGCTGACAAATTTTTCCGGGGTGTCAATCGTCAGCACATCTCCAGGCCGCACCGAATCGCTGGCCTTGTGAGCCGTCTGGGCGTTGATCCGCACCTGGCCGGCGAGAATCGCCCGCTTCGCGCGCTCACGGCTGTCGCAAAGACCGTTTTCCACCAAGGCTTGATCAAGGCGTGTCATGCTCACCCACCATGGTGGCTGAAATCCTGCAGAAGTTGAAGCTCCAAATTCCTCGTATCACCCGGCCGGGAAATAATTTTCCCAAAACTAGCAAAACGAAATCGTTGGCCGAATTTGACCCTTTGGTTTCACCGTCATTTAAGACTGCTTATCGGTAAAAAATCACCCCGGCGAAGGGCGCAGGCCAACTGGTTTGGGTGGTCTGGGACGGCTCCACGTAAAGGTGCAAAAACTCCATGGGTACTGCACCTGCCAGCAAATAAACATTCCCCCCCGACTGCCAGGCCGCCATGGCATTCTGTTTGATGCTGGCAAACACCCGCTGCCCGGGAGCCGGCACATCCTTCAGGCCAGCCGCACGGATCACAAATAAATCCACATGTTGGGCGCCGGGCATCATATAGCATAACATGGAAATCGCCTGGCCGTGCCATTGCAGAACGCGGCAGCCCATCAAGTCCGGTGAACGTTGCATCATGACCGGTAATGCAAGGTCGGCCGGGCCATGATGCTCGGCCAGCCAGCCTTTTACCTTGGCCAAATCGGCTTGCCGGACATCCACATGGCGGGAATCATCTGGCGCCATGGCCATCATGTCCCTGGCAAAACTGGCCAGATTGTTGTCCGACTTTGCGTGTAACCAACTGGCCGCCAGACTCAGGAAGACTACCAAAGCCGCCGCCAGCCCCCAGAAAAGCGGCGTGGACCACTCAAAATTGGACAGTTTGGCATCCGCCTTGGGCAGGCGCACAACCTTTTGGCCGGCCAGGATTTGCGACGGCAATGCCGAGGGCACAGCGACCGTGGCCAAGGACCGGCGAACCTCGGCATCCCAGCGACATTCCCGCTCCCACCAAGCCCCCAACTCGGCGTCGCGCCGAGCCAATGCCAGCGCCTCGGCCAGCTGAGGATCGGCTGCGCCGTCGTCGCCTGGCAGGGCCACCGACAAAATTAATTTGGCTTCGTTTAGGTTCATCTAACGTTCTTTTTCAGTACCGCCACCCGCAGCAGCGCTTTGCCCCGCGAAATGCGGGACATCACAGTCCCTATGGGCACATCCAAAATTTCGGCAATCTCGCGATAGGACGTGTCGTCCAGATAAAACAATGAGAGCGGCGCGCGATAGGTTTCATCCAACTGCTGCAAGGCAGCCATGACGGTGGCGCCATCCATGAGTTTCTCAGGCGAGGCGGACACCGCCATTAACTCGCTCTCATCCACCACCGCAATATCCACTTTGGGAAACTTGTCTTCGTGCCGCCGGTGGCCGAGAAACTCCCGGTGCAGCGTCGTAAAGAGCCAGGATTTCACTTTGGTGCTGTCCCGTATTTGATCACCTTTGGCGGCCCAGCGATAAAACGTCTGCTGCACCAAGTCGCCTGCATCGGCCTCGGAACGGGCAAGGCTGAGCGCGAAACGAAACAGCGGTTCGTAATGCGCTTTCACCAAGTCTTCAAAATCAGGTCCGGCCATAAGTAGGAGCGACGGACCGCACTTTTATTCCATCTGGCCGGTCGCGTCCATTTTATTCCAATTGCTGAAATTGCATTTTGACCCACGCGCCGGGAAACTTTAACCTGCCAGCGTGCAAAATGAACCTGTTTCCGTACCGTCCGTTATCGCCCCCTCCCGGGCCGATGGACGCCAGGCCGGCCAGTTGCGGCCCATCTCCTTTCAAAATCACATCGCGCCCTATGCGGCCGGCTCCACTTTGATCTCTTGGGGCAACACCCGGGTCATTTGCGGGGTGACGATTGAGGAAAATGTGCCGCGCTGGATGAAAGAACAGGGCGTGACCGGCGGCTGGATCACGGCCGAGTATTCCATGCTCCCCTACTCCACCCTCCAGCGCAAACAACGGGATATTTCGAAGGGCAAACTGGATGGTCGCTCCTCCGAAATCCAGCGGCTGATTGGCCGGTCCATCCGCGCCGCCATCGATTTGGAAAAAATCGGTACGCGCACCATCTGTGTGGATTGTGACGTCTTGCAGGCGGATGGTGGCACCCGCACTGCGGCCATTACGGGAGCGCGCGTCGCCCTGGCTCTGGCGGTGAAAAAACTGATAAGTTCCGGCAAACTGGCGGTTGATCCCATGTTAAGCGGGGTGGCAGCGGTGAGCGTGGGCATGGTCGCAGGGCGCGCACTGCTGGACCTCTGCTACACCGAAGATGTGGCCGCCGCCGTGGATTTGAATTTGGTGATGAACGCCCGGGGCGAGTTTATTGAAATTCAAGGCACCGGCGAGGAGTCCACCTTTACCGAAACCGAACTCGCTGAATTACTGGCCCTGGGCAAAGCGGGCGTCCGCGAATTGCTGGCCGCCCAAGCCGCTGCCATTCAGCAAGGCTGATCCCCGTTTCATTGTGACTAAACCATCCAAGCCCAAAACGGCCCCCGCCCATCGCCCGCCGCCCGCCACCCGCCTGCTGCTGATCCGTCATGCGGAGGTGGAGGTCAAATACCACCGCGTCTTTGGCGGACGGATTGACATGAATCTCTCCCCACGCGGACTGACCATGGCCCGGACACTGGCCCGGTATTTGGAGAAAAAAACGATTGATGCGGTTTATGCCAGCCCGATGAAACGCGTGCAGCAAACCCTCGCCCCCAGTCTGCGCAAAGGGTTGCCGAAACAAACCATGCTGCCCGACTTGCGGGAAATTGATTTTGGTGAATGGACCGGCCTCGGCTGGCAGGCCGTGAGTGACCGCTTCGGCTTTCATTCGCATCAATGGCTGGAACAAATTGAGCACCACGGTGTGCCCAATGGCGAAAATGGCCAGGTCTTTCGCCGTCGTGTCGAGCCCAGTTTGCGCCAGATCATCCAGGCCCATCCCGGCCAAAACGTGGCGGTCTTTTGCCATGGCGGGGTCATCCGCATGATTCTGGCCATTTTACTGGACCTGCCGCTCCCGAAGACCAACTCGTTTGAAATCGAGTACGCCAGCATCACGCAAGTAGCCCTGCACCCGCATATGGCGGAGATTGAACTAATGAATTTTACCCCATGGCGCGATTTGGTGGCATGAAAACAAACCAGGCAAAGATTCTTTGGTGCCTCTCGGTGGCCACCACTTTGGAAGCCGAGGATGCCGTGGCTGACCTGCTGGCAACATTAACCGGCCAATCCGCCTCCAGCTATTTTGATTTGGAACGGCAGGCCAGTCTGGTAAGTGTATACTGCCAGCAAGCCAAATCACCGGCACCCCAACTGCGCCGGGCAATTCACGCCGGCCTGGCCAACATCCAGGACTGCGGCCTGCCCACGGGAGCGGGTCGCATAAAAATCACGCGCGTACGCCCCGAGGATTGGTCAGAATCATGGAAACGCCATTTTAAACCGCTGGAAATTGGCCGTGCCCTCCTGATCAAACCCAGTTGGAGCAAACGCCCGCCGAAAAAAGGTCAGGCCACTGTGATCCTCGACCCGGGCCTGAGCTTTGGCACGGGTCAGCACCCCACCACCTCCTTTTGCCTCAGTGAAGTGGCCCGTCCGGCGGAAAACTCTGCCGAAAAAATTGCAACCCGCTCATTTTTGGACATTGGTACCGGTTCTGGCATCCTCGCCATTGCCGCTGCCAAGCTAAATTTCGCACCAATTGACGCTTTTGATTTCGATCCAGAATCAGTCCGGGTGGCCAAAAGTAATGCTAAAATCAACCAAGTTTCTCAAAAAATTTCCCTCACCCAGGCCGATGCCACCCGGCTCCCCCTGCGGCCTGCACGACGTTACGACCTGGTCTGTGCGAACCTGATTTCCAACCTCCTCCTCGCGCAGCGAAAACGCATTATTGCCCAGTTAAATAAGGGCGGAACGCTTGTTTTGGCCGGAATTTTACAGACGGAATTTCATACGGTTCGAGCAGCCTTTACCGATTTGGGATGGGAACTGGTGCGGACGGAAATACAGAAGGAATGGCAATCGGGCGCCTTTCAGAACAAAAATAAAGTTTGAACATTTTCTGTTT
Source organism: uncultured Verrucomicrobia subdivision 3 bacterium (assembly GCA_903936645.1). Classification (GTDB taxonomy): domain Bacteria; phylum Verrucomicrobiota; class Verrucomicrobiia; order Limisphaerales; family UBA11358; genus UBA11358. Next base: position 31,374 of record CAIZWI010000132.1, on the reverse strand, counting down.
TGGGCGAGTCTGAATTGTAACGATTCGGTTACAACAACCGAAAAGTGTTGACAGCGGTTGGCATGATTCCCGCTATCAATTCCATGGAAGGACGAAAGGAAACGTATGATGAAAACAATCGAAACAATGAGTGAAGCAATCCGTAATCCGAAGCATCCGTTCCGTAAGACCGAAAACACCCCCAAAAAGGCGCTCAAGAACCGTCATGAACGCCGCAAAATCAAAGAATATCTCCATTTAGGAGATTGGTTATCCGAAGAAATGGCCTGAGTTTCCCATGCCGAAACTCTTAACCATCACCGGACGAGGCATATAACACAGATTTTTATCTTTAAAAATCCGTGTTTGTATTGAGAAAATCCGAAGATTGGAGCTAACCCCAGATGTGGGTACCTGTCAGTTGGAACCCTTGTGTGGCAGCTAACGACCAAAACTGGGTATCCAATAGAACTCTGCGGCAACTGCGCCGCAGGCAATTGACGGTAAATAACATCGCCCGCTGGCCAAAACCAGCGGGCGATGTTCAAAAAACTACTTCATCAACAACATCTGGCGGGCCCGTTTGATGGCGGTGGTCATCCGGCGCTGGTAATGCGCAGGCAACCCAGTGTACTTGCGGGGCAGGATACGACCCTGATCGGTCACAAACTGGCGGAGCAAGTTAATGTTTTTGAAATCCAGCGCGTCTTCGGTGAAGTCGATTTTCGGCTTCGGACGGGGCGTACGGGCTTCAGTGGTGCGGCTCTTACCGCCACGGCGGTCAGACTTCTCAGTGTTGGTCTTGCGGGGCATAATTACTTAATTTCCTTGTGAACCGTATGACGGCGCAAGGCGGGATTATACTTCATAATCTCGAGCTTTTCCGTCTTCAATTTCTTGTTGCGGGTGGTGGTGTAGCGGGAAGGAGACTTGGCCTCCTTGCGAGCTTCCGTGCATTCAATGGTGATGATTTCGCGCGCCATAAATTATTCTTTTTCTTTAACTTTTTCCTCGGGTTCCTCTTCGTCGCCTTCCACCTCGTTGGCTCCGGCATTATCAATGGTCCCCAGTTGTCCCAAACGCCGCTGGCGCAGGGCTCCCTCTTTCTCCAACTGGGCCTGGGCTTCCACAGTAAACCGTGTCCAGGGAATCGCTTCCAAACGAGCCTTCGGAATGGGCTTGTTCGTCAACTCGCAAACGCCATAGGTTTTCTTCTCGATGCGTTTAAGAGCTTCTTCAATCTCATAAACCGCGTCCTGATCTGAAGACAACAGGCTCAAGGCAAAATCCCGGTCGAAATTATCCGTGCCCGAATCCGCCATGTGCAGGCTGTAACCCGGCATCTCCTGCGCGGATTCCTTGGCCAGACCGCTCATTTGGGCCAGCAATTGCTCGCGCAACTGCAATAAATTATCGTAATAACCCTGCCATTCTGGCTTGACCTTCTTGGTCTCGGCCACCGCGTTGGTACGGGCAATTGCCTTTCCCAAAATGGAATCCGCCGTGGCCTGAACCTGAGCCCGGCCGGGTTTGATTTCTTTTTTCTTCGCGGTCACGTTTATAGATGTCAATTTTACGCCAATATCCAAAGATTCACGCGGGGAAATAAAATTTCCCCCCGGAGTCAAGGGCGTGCGAATGTATCAAAAAACCCAGCTTAAGCCAGAAAAATCTTTGGGAATTTTGGTTATGCCCGGCGTCCCAGCCCTTTTTAACCCTTTTCAATGCAGGCGTAGGCGTTGTGATTATGGATGCTCTCAAAATTTTCCGCTTCCACCTTGTACCAGCTAACCCGGGTTTCGGCATTCAGCTTCAGGGCGACATTGCGCACTAGATCCTCCACAAAGACCGGGTTTTCATAAGCCCGCTCGGTCACGGCTTTTTCGTCCTGGCGCTTGAGCAGCGCATACAATTCGGCACTGGCCGAGCTTTCAATCATCCCAATTAATTCCTCAATCCAGACGGATTTGGTGAACCGGATGGCCACGGTTACCAAACCGCGCTGGTTATGCGCCCCATACTTGGAGATGGCCTTGGAACAGGGGCACAACGTAGTAACGTGGGCCTTCACCGTCAGAATAAAATCAATCTCGTTGCCACACGCCGCCGCATCGAAGCGGGCAACATAATCCATCAGGCTTTCGCGCCGGGAGACCGGTGAAACCTTGGTCATGAAAAACGGAAATTCCAACTCCAAATGCGAAGTGGCGGATTTTAATTTTTCCTGAAGGGACATCAAGATTTCCGAGATATTTTCCACATGAATCACTGCTCCGTGGGCGTTCAGCACCTCCACAAACCGGCTCATGTGCGTGCCCTTGAATTCCTTGGGCAAATCCACAAACATCCCAATGGTCGCCACGGTGTTTTGCACCGTCCGGGCACGATCTTGCACTTGAATGGGAAAACGCAGTCCGCGCACGCCCACTTTGTCAATGCGCAATTCCCGGTGATCGCGCTCGCTTTGCTTGTCATCCAGCTTTACGCGGATGACCTTTTGGCCCCGCCCGCCAACGGGACGACTTGTTTTAAGCATAAAATCACTTTAGCAGAATCCGCCTCATTTGCAAAAAGTTCTTTGACTTGCGGCAACAGCAGGTTTATCTCCGCAGCATGAACTTGCGCGTCCCTGGCGTCGCCTTGACCGGTTTTTTCTGGCTGCTCCTTGCCACCGCCACCCTCCCCGCGGAAAGCTTCCGCGTGGCCACGTATAACTTGGAAAACTATCTGGATGCCCCCACCTACACGCGGCCGCGGATCAAATCCCCCGAGGCTCGCGCCAAAATCCGCGAAAGTATCCGGGCGCTGCATCCCGATGTGATTGCTTTGGAAGAAATGGGCACCACCAATGCCCTGCTGGAGTTGCGGGGCTCGCTCCGGGCCGATGGCTGGGATTTTCCCTACTGGGAACATGTGAGCGGCTTTGACACCAATATCCACCTGGCCGTGCTAAGCAAGTTTCCCATCATCGCCCGCCGCCCGCATACCAACGACACGTTCTTATTGGATGGCCGCAGTTTTCAGGTCAGCCGGGGCTTTGCTGAAGTGGATCTTCAGGTGAGCACCAATTTCACTTTCACGCTGATCGCCGCCCACCTGAAATCAAAACGCCCCGTCCCCGATGCCGATGAGGCGGAGCAGCGCCTGGGGGAAGCCAAAGTCCTGCGTGGCATTATCGATGAGCGTCTCCAGGCCAATCCTGACCTGCCTCTGGTCGTGCTGGGGGATATGAATGACGTCAAGGACGCACCCTCCACCCGTGCCCTCATGGGCCGCGGCAAGTACCGTTTGGTGGATACGCGCCCAGCGGAACGCAATGGCGACACCACCCCGCCCAGCAGCGCCCGGATGGCTCCCCGGGACATCACCTGGACGGAATATTTTGCCAAAGAAGACACCTATACCCGGATTGATTACATTCTAGTGAGCAAAGCCATGGCCACCCACTGGCTGCCCGCCGAAACCTACGTCCTCTCCTTACCTAATTGGGGCGTGGGCTCAGATCACCGGCCATTGGTGGCGGGATTTGATACGCGTGCGCAACCTTAGCCGGGCAGGTCATTATTAAAGCACCAAAGATCGCGCCCTGGGGTTACCAGTTGCCGCTGCCGGCCTGCCTGGTTGCGGGTGGCCAACCTCTTAATGCCAGTTAAACCATCGCATGCGGCTCGCCCCGGAGATGCTGTTTTGCCAGGCTGGCTTAAATATGAATGCCCAGGGTGAATTAGATTTTAGCAACGGGAATACGAGCGAGGGCTTTACTCGCTGGCAAGCTGAACGCAAACTCGCGCTCCTCGAACTGGCCCGAAAGATCAACCTGCCGCTAAATCATCCGGTGGAGGTCTGGCTGCCGGGAGGTATTCGCTTGCGCGGCAAGCTGCTATTATCCGAGGAAAAGCTCCTTTTAACTGAGGACGGTGCGGAACCATTGCGGCTGCAGGTAGATAACGTGCCGTTTTTAATTCACGAGATGGAATCTTGTGTGCGCTTGGATTGAAATTCATCGGTTGGACCGCAGTTGCCCGGGCCTTTTTTGCAGGCTGGTTTTCGGCCTGGGTTTGGCATTATCCCATGGTTGCCCCCAACTGCGGAATGTGGCCACAAACCTAGTGTAGTGTCTCACAAACGACTGGAGTTATTTTCCCTTTGTTTTTCGCATTCTGGAGCGCGTGCAGCCGGGCTTGATCCGCTCCAAGGTCTGTTTGCACCGGCTTAACTTTTCGACAATCGACTCGACCGTCGCCGTCCACACCAACGGCTTGGGGGCGTTATTCCAGGCGGCGAGAAACTCCTTGATGGCTTTTTGCAGATCCTCCACGCTGACAAAGACGCCACGACGGAGTCGTTTGCCGGTTAACTCGCCAAACCACCGCTCGACCAAATTGAGCCAGCTCGAACTGGTCGGCACGAAATGAGCAATGAAACGCGGATGTCGTTTGAGCCAGCGCTGCACTCTGGGGTGCTTGTGGGTGCCATAATTATCCATCACCACATGCAACTGGACGTCGCCTGGAAACTCCGCATCCAAGCGTTGTAGAAACTTCAAAAATTCCTGATGGCGATGGCGCGCATAACATTGGCCGATGACCTGGCCTTGCGCCACTTCCAAGGCGGCGAACAGCGTCGTCGTGCCGTTGCGCTTGTAATCGTGGGTCATGGTGCCGCAGCGTCCCTTCTTGAGCGGCAAGCCCGGTTGCGTGCGATCCAGCGCCTGAATCTGGCTCTTTTCATCGACGCAGAGCACCAAAGCTTTCTCCGGCGGATTCAAATACAAGCCCACGACATCGGTCAGCTTCTGCAGGAAATTCGGATCCCGTGAAAGTTTGAACCCTTTGGTCCGGTGCGGTTTGAGCTGATGGCTTTGCCAGATCCGATTCACGGTGGCTTTGCTTACGCCCTGGGCTTTGGCCATTGTGCGGCAGCTCCAGTGAGTGGCCCCGGCCGGCTTGGTTTGGAGGGTCGCGTCCACAATCTGCCCAACCTCCGCCACCGTCAAGGTGGGCTTGCGTCCGCGTCCTTCGGCCACCTCCCACAAGCCATCCAGTCCTTCGCTGGCAAAACGCTTCCGCCACAAAGCTACAGTCTTAAAATTGAGGCCCAGTTCGTCGGCGATGAGCTTGTCCTGCTGCCCTTGGGCCGCCGCCAAAATGATCCGGCAGCGTTGCGAAACCTGCTGCGGGGTCAGATGCGCGGCCACCCAGCGCTCCAGTTCTTGGCGATCGGTTTCGGTCAGGTTCACGGGCAGTGCATGGCGCGGCATATGGCAAAAATACCACACCCAAATTATAACTCCATCTATTTGTGAGACACTACACTAGACTAAGCAAAATACCGGCAATTGCCTTAGGCAAAATCCGCAGTCCGTGTTGGCGAATTCCAAGCAGACTCACAAGACCTGAAGCCAAACTGCTGAAAAGAACACATTCAATTATTAAGTAGAATTTGCCCTCCGAAGACCAATCAATCCATCGGGCCCCATCGTCAGACGTTGTATAAAACAGTCCCGCCGGAATTTTAAGCAAAAGAGCGATCACCAGAACAACTGGAGTGATGCAACTGTACCATGAAGCTATTAGAAATAATTTACGATAATCCGCTTTCATCAGTTTCACAGTCTGATTCGAGTCTGGCACATTGTTAAAACTATTGTTCAAAATTCGCCGTTGTCAGCAACAATTGGTTTCGCCAGGCCCCATTCCGCTATTGCCACTGTTGACCTAAATTTTGGGTGACCTTCGCCAGTCAAGCGCGGGCCTTGGCCAGTTCCAGAACTTCCGAGGAAGCAAAAAAAATACACTATTCGGCGGCCTCTTGCCCAGCGGCTTGCTCCGCCTCCTGGGTGCCTTTCTCTGCGTCCTCTGCGCCTCTGCGCGAACCATTCCGCTCAGGCACCCGCTATTCCGCCAAATCAGCTGATTCGAATTTTCAAAACCTCCCCGGCCCGCACTTCCGTCCCCGCCGGCAGGGTCAGCGTCACCCGCGTTCCCTCCCGTTTCACCTGCGTCGGCACGGTGGCCCCCGCCAGTTCCACCCGCGCACTGGCCAGGGTGATTTCCGGAACCTCCAGCGCCAGTGTACGCAATTTCAAGCCGCCCCAGCGCACCGCAATTTCCGCGTCCATCGTGCCGCCCGCGGTTTTCTGACTGTAACTGCCCCAGCCCTCCGCGCTCGTGAAAGCCCCGCGAAAATTCTCCGGCGCCAGTTTCGGCGCGAAACCCAGGTGCTGCTTCGGACCGTGATAGTCAAAACCGCACGCCGCCAGATACACCCCGTAACTCGCCATGCTCCGCGCGTAGTGATCCCCGCATTCAATTTCGTTCCACGGATTGCGCCGCGCCGCGTGATACCGATCATGCACGGCCCGCGTGATCGCCATCCCCTCCAGCAGCATGCCCTCGCGCAACATGTGCCCTGCCACCTGGTATTCAAACCCGTTCATGCATTCGTTAAAATACCCCGCCGCCCATACCGGTCCTTTGCCCTTGGCCCGGTTATAATCCCAGTCCCGGCGCGGAAACGAACACATCAACAGCCCCGCCTCACCCGCCACCGCATACCAGCGCCCGGGCGGATTGGCCAGCCGGTACGGCCCGACATCCGGCGAGAAATTATAGCGCCACAACGACTGCAACGCCTTCCGCGTTTCCGCCTCCGGCAACACCCTCGGCAGTCCCACCTGCCACGCCCAGCTCTGCCCAAAAACCTGGTCAATCTCGCAGCCCGTGCCCGAATTAATCGCATCCAGATGCTGCGGATCCACGCGATTAATAAAATAATCGCCGTCAAACAACTGGGCCACCAGGTTCTTGCGGCCGGTTTCCAGCAGGCCACGACATTGCGTCGCGAACTCCGCGTCCCCCGCTTCCTCCGCCAGGGCCGCCGCCGCCGCGAGCGCGGCCAGATACAGCCCGCTCAACCACGCGACCGGACCAAACCAGTCCGTGTCCAGCGTGTTGTGCTGGTGGCTCTCGATCAGCCCGTCATTGTTGCCATCCTTCGCGATCAACCATTGCGTGGCCCGCTTGATCTGCGGCCAGTTCCGGTGCAAAAAATCCGGCGTGGCACACATCTGATGCTCCCGCAACGCCCGTAAAATATACCCCGCCTGGCCGTCCACCGCCGGAATGCGATTGAACTCACCCCGGAAATGAATCGCTCCATCCGGCTGCAATGCCAGGCCAAAATCCACCTCCTCCCGCGTCCGCCGCTCCAGGTCCGGAAACAACCTGGCCGCCGCGTGCGCGTAATGATAAACATGCCCGCACGTGCCTTCACAGCACCCCACGCCCTCCCAGCCATAAAAACGCCCGTTCGCAAACCGGTAACAGGTGGAACTCGCCAAAATCGACGTGTTCAACAGCGTGCGATCCAAAAACCAATACGGCAGCGTGCTGTCATACCACGTGTCGCGCCACAACCGCGTGTCGCCCGCCAGCCGGTCCAAATGCCGCGCCACATACTGCACCACCGCCTGCGCCGAGGCAAAACGCGTGGCATAATGCCGGCCCGCCTGAGGCAAGCGCCCGCCCAGCGAAAGATTCGGAAAATGCCAGGCCACCACGAAAGTCACTTGCGCGGACGCCCCGGGCGGGAGCTGCATCCGCCGGCTCAGACTCCCCATCAACGTCTTCCCAAACGGCACCGTGCCGTCCGCACTGGCCTGATCCGCCGCGTCCCCCCCCAGCACCGCCAGGGCAAGCGTGCCAAAGTCCGGCAGTTTCTCCAGGGGACCGGTCTCCACCACTTGATCCGTGAACACAATCCGCCCCACGCCCACATTGCCCCACGGCCCCGTCGCATCATCCACAATCTCCAACTGCGCCGTTTTGCCCGCATACGGCCGCACGTCAAAAAACTGCTGCCCCATCGTGTTGTGGTCCCGGCCACTGGCCGTCCGCACCGGCTGACCGTCCACCAGCAATCTCAGGCCCGTCTGCGAACCCGGACGGGCCTGCCCGCCCCCGATCCAGAAATGAATAAAGCCGCGCTCAATCGTAAACGCCCGGCTCGTCAACCGCCCCGTGGCCTGGTCCTTTTCCTCCACCGAATTGCCCGGGGCCGTCGCATGGGAATTGACCACCCGCACCGTGTCCCCGCCCAAATCCCCCTGGTAAGCCAGGGCCGCCGCCTTCTGGATTGGCCCGCGGCCAAACGCCGTTCCCGCCACCGTCCACCCCGCATAATCCTCCCGGTTCCAATCCTCAAACAAAATGTCCGGCCGCTGGCTCGCCGGGGACGCCACCGCCTCGGCCGAACTCAGCACTCCCGTAATCCCCGGCTCCCGCCAAACGTGATTCCGCAACTGGCCATTCGCCTGCCGGTGCGCGTGACAAACCCCGTTCTCCAAACTCCCCGTCAACGTCACGGCCACCGGCCGGTCGGCAAGATTGCGCAACGTAAATTGGAGAATCGTGGCCGGCAGACTCGAGTCATCAGTGTTCAGCGGAATGAACGGCGAAAACGCCTCCAATTGCACCGTCACCGGCAGCCCGGGATCCGCATACTCCACCCGGCCGACCGGATATTCCCCCCGAAACGCCACCGAGGCAAACCCCGTGCGATCCAGCCGCCGCGTGTTACCGTCCACCGTCAGGGTAAATTCCTGCGCCAACGGCGATTCCGGTTCCAGCGGATTACGGTAATGCCCGTCATCCGGGGTGGGCCGCTTGGCCGGCAAATTAAACACATCCCAATGCCACAAACGCCCATCGCCGCCCAGATAAAGTTGCCCCGCGCCAATCCCCCCAATCGGCATGCCCACAAACTTCAACTCCCCCCCGCGCAACACCTCCGGCTCCCCCCGTTCAAACAGCGATTTAACCCACTCCGCCGATAACTTTTTATCCGCCGGCACCAAATGCTCAAAATCCTCGCGTGTAAAAGGCCCCGCCGTGGCCGGCACCCGGCTCAGCGCCAGCCCCAGCGCCGACGCCGCCGAAGTTTTGAGAAAATCCCGGCGATTCCAAAAGCGGGCCGCGTTGCCAACCCCCGCCGCTGCATTTGCCGTTGCGTTATTTACCGGTTCATTCATGTTCACGTGAACAAAGTAGTTCCCCGGCACCCTAAACCAACCGCCCCACCGGTGCAAGCCACCGTGTTGGCACCCCGCGCCGTCAATTGGCCCCCGCCGAATGCCAAGCGCGCATCCTTGAGCCCCAACCCACATCGCCCCACTATTTTCCGGTTTAAATCCCCCCTTTTTTCTATGTGCTCTCTGTGTTCTTTTGTGGCCAAAATCCCCTGCCCCTGCCCCATTTAAATCCTTCGTGGCCAGCTCAGTCCACCCCCACCCAACCCTTCGTTCTCTTCGTTCCCTTCTGTGAAAAATTTTAATTCCGCTCCTTGCGTCTTCTGTCTTATCTATGTGCTCTCTGTGTTCTTTTGTGGCAAAAACCCTGCCCTGCCCCATTTAAATCCATCTGCGGCCAGCTCAGTCCACCCCCACCCAGCCCTCCGCTACCTTCGTTCCCTTCTGTAAAAATATTTTATTTCGCCGCTTAAATCTTTTGTCCTTTCTATGTGCTCGCCGCGTTCTTTGCCATAAAAATCTCCGTCCCATTCCGCGCTGGCGACGCAAAGGCCCCGCCACACGCATCACACTGCTCCCGGTCCACCCGCCGCAACTGCTGACACTCCGGACACACCTCCCGGGCCGGCCATTCCTGCACACAGAAAAAGGCGATCAACCCCGGAATCCCAAAAATCGCATGAAACACCGCCCACCCCGCCAGCGCCCGGCCGCTAAAATGATAACGCCGCCCCTGCCACCAGCCCGCCCAGGCGCAAAACAGGGGGGGAATCGCGCTCAGCGCATCCCAATAATTCGGCACATCCTGATCGGCAAGCCATTCAATCATCATGCGTACCGCCGGTGGGAAAATCAGGGCGCAGGCATCCCCCACATTATCCGCCACCTCTGCTTTCGGCAGCTCTGGCAACGCTTGCGTCCGCGTGATTTGCCCGGCTGGATTCACCCTAATCAACTGGATGCTCAGCCTGCCGCCCGATTGCTTATTAATGCGCTCGTCGGGTGAAAAAGCCACCGCATACCCATTCGTACCGGTCAGCCAGTAAGCCTGGACGGTCGAGTATTGGGGCCAGCCCGGCTGGTAAGGCAAGGTCACCTCCACTCCCCCTTTGTCATTGAGTAAAAGAATGGCTTCCCGCGTCACCACCATCATGTTCCCACCAGTGTAGCCATCCGCAAAGCCGCCAATCCCGTCCTGATTGGTTGTGGTAAAGCCGGGCGTCACCGTTCGCGCCTCCAAATCCAGCCGGTAAACCGTCTTCTTGGAAACGAGCGCTTGGGATTGCGGGTTGGGTTGAAAATACGTTTGATAATAATTTTCCGGCACCCAAAAATGCTCGCTGGGGTTGCGCGGCGCAAGATAGCCCGTGAACCGCCGTGATCCCCCGTCATAACTTGCCAGTCGCCCGTCCGGCAACCAGTACCATAAAGTTTTATCATTTACCCGCCAGGGAATAAAGTAGCGCGCACTGGAGTTGTAATGACTCAGCCGGCGACCGTGATCGGGCGTTGGTTTCTCGAAAACCACATCGGTCCGCCGGGTTTCCGCCAGGGTTTTATTGAATTCCCTCCGTTTGACTGGTTGGCCCGTTTTCGGATTCATGAGTGGGTGGTTGTCCAAGTCCAATACCTCCCCATTCAACCCCACCCGATAAACCTGGCCCTCTGCCGTCAGCGTATAATAGACATAGTTGTAGGAAGCAGCGCCGGTGCCCCGTAAGAGGTTGGCCACCACTGCCATGCCCAGGGCGGTGAGCAGCATGCCAGCCATCGCACATGTCAGACTGAGTGCCAGTTTGGCCGACCACGGCTGGTCCTCATAGGCTCCGCCCGTGAGAAAGGCACCCCGGATCGCCAGGTAAAGCAATCCGCCCGCCGCCAGCAATGCTGCTAGAGCCTGCCCGTACTCCCGCGCGGCAAAAACCGCAATCGCCGCCAAAATTGCGGGGCCCAGCCCGAAAATGCGGCTGCCGTACCAGCGCGCCGGTCGCAGTCCTGCCAGCATCCCCGCCCCGTAAGTCGTAAACCCCAGCAAAAACACCGCGGATAATGGCTCCACCATGGCCCACTCAAAGGGTGCCGGCACATGGCCGGGGATTAAGACCCACACCAGCAAACCGGTGAACGGCAACCCCACCGCCAGCGTGTAAAGCCCCAGCCCGCAAAGCAATTTACTGTGCAGCACGAGCAATCTCTCCACCGGACGGTGCAATAGGAACGCTCGCAAATCCCGGTGACTTTCCGAGTGGATTTGCAACCAGCCCAGCACCAGCCCAAAAACGCCGCAGCCGATGGCCGCTTCCACCAGCAGGTCGCCCGAAATCAAAGGCTGTAATCCGTCCGCCCCCACGGTGTTCCCATGGAAAAGTCCTTCCAGTTGGCCAATTCCCGCTCGGACCGCCTGCCAGAGCACCAGCGTCATGCCCGCCAGCCCCAGCAACATCACCTTGAACTGTTCCCGCCATTCTTTCAGCCACAATTGTTTCATGATGCCACCTCCGCGTCCGCCAGAATGAATGATTTTTCGCCCCGTTCGCCCAGGTAACTAATAAACGCATCCTCCAGCCCCATGGGCAGAATTTCCAGGCTCAGCGGGGACAGTTGCCGCAGCGCCCGCTCCGTCTCGCCATTGTAATGAATGCACGTCACCCGCAACTCGCGTTCCGTGCGGAACGCCTGTAATAACCCGGGAATGGCGGGCAGTGCCGGTGGCGGCCCCGCAAACCGCAACTGCACCTCCTGCACACTGCTCCGAAACGTCTCCAGCGGACAGCACGCCCGCAGCACGCTAAAATCCAGCACCGCCATGTGGTCCGCCACCCGCTCCACATCCGCCAGATTGTGCGAGGAAAAGAAAATCGTCCGGTCCGCGCGCCGGGTCAGGTAAATCATCGACTCCACCAGCGACCGCCGCGCCACCGGATCCAGCCCCAGCGCCGGGTCATCCAGAATTAATAGTTCCGGGTCCGGCGCCAGCGTCAGCGCCAGACTCAGTCCCGCCCGCTGGCCCCGCGACAACTCCTTCACCTTCGCCTCCGGCTTCAGCCCAAAATGCCCGATCACCCCTTGAAAGATTTTTTCCTGCCAGCGCGGATAAAACGGTGCCTGAAACGCGCCCATTTCCCGCACCTTCATCCAGCCATACAGCTGATGCTCCTCCGTCAGGTAACCCACCCGCGCCCGAATCGCCGGGGTCAGCGCCCGGATGTCACAACCCAGCAGACTGCCGCCCCCGCGCGTGGGCGACACCAGCCCCAGCAGCATGCGAATCGTCGTCGTCTTCCCCGAACCATTCCGGCCCAGGAACGCAAACACACTCCCGCGCGGCACCTCCAGGTGCAGATCCTGCACCACCGCCCGCGCGCCATAATACCGGGTCAGACCCCGGGTTTGAATGACCAGTTCATGCTTCATTGGGATTCCTTGCTCTTATCGCCCGCCGGGGGCTGCCATTCGCTCAGTTTTTGGTCCAGCGCCGCCTTGAGTTCCTCCGGCGTGAAATCCAGCGCCATCGCCTCCCCCAGCAGCGCCTCCAGCAACGGCTCCAGCCGCCGCCACCCTTCCTCCCGCGCAAACACTTTGCGCTTGTGGATGATAAACACCCCGCGCCCCGGCCGGGTCTCAATAATCCCCTCCCGCGCCAGATCCGCGTATGCCCGCGCCACCGTGTTCGGATTCAATACCAGGCTTTCCGCCAGGGCCCGCACACTCGGCAACGGATCCGCCACCGTCAACTGCCCCGACACCACCGCGCGCTTCACCTGATCCGTAATCTGTTTATAGATCGGCGTGCTCGAACCCGTGCTGATGACGATGTTAAAATTCACGGCAAACTTACTGTACTAGTAGTATTAATACAGTAAAGCCAATTGTCAACCCCTTTTTCCACCACGGGTGCCTTTTGCCCCCTCCCACCCGCCTTGCCCCGGCGAATCCTTTCTGAAACCGGCCCATTTCATGCTATTTCATGCTATTTCATGAAAATCACGTTTTGCTCCGGTCATCCCGGTTCAAGATTGCGCCCCACCCGCCCGCCACTTTATCCTCTGCCCCCATGAGCTTGGTCACCAAACTTCTCCACACCCGCTATCGGGTCAACGACTTGGAGCGAACCGTGTCCTTTTACCGGGACATCCTCGGCCTTACCGAAGTCAAACGCCACAAATCCCCGCGCGGCTCCGAATTGGTATTCCTCCAAACCCCCAATAGTGACGAACTGATCGAGATCACCTATTTCCCCGGCAGCGGCCCGGTGCAAGTCCAACCCGACCTCACCCACCTGGCCTTCGAGGTGGAAAGTCTGGCAGCCTTCAGCCAGCACCTCGCGAAGCATGGCCTCCAATTCTCCGACGGCCCCACCGCCAGCTCCTCCGGCAGCGTCTTCGCCTTTATCGACGCCCCCGAAGGCTACGAAATCGAACTCATCCAAAAACCCAAACCCTGATCCCGCCCGTCAACCCTGCCACCCCCCAACCCCCATCGCATGAGCGTCCTGATTGTCGGTTCCACCGCCCTCGATTCCATTAAAACCCCCAAAGCCGAAAACCCCCGCCTGCTCGGGGGCTCGGCCAGCCACGCGTCCGTCGCCGCCAGCTTTTTTTCCCCCACGAAACTCATCGGCGTCGTCGGCGAGGACTTCCCCAAGAAATACCTGGCCCTCTACAAAAAGCACGGCATCGACGTCGCCGGCCTCCAAATCTTGCCCGGCAAAACCTTTCACTGGTCCGGCGAGTACGAGGTCAACATGAACAACCGCCGCACCCTCCTCACCGAGCTGGGCGTCTTTGAAAGTTTCACCCCCGTGCTGCCCACCGCCCATCAAGGCACGCCCTTCGTGCTCCTGGCCAACATCGCCCCCGCCTTGCAACATCACGTCCTGGATCAGGTCAAACGGCCCAAGTTCGTCGTGGCCGACACCATGGACTTGTGGCTGAACATCGCCCTCAATGATTTGGTCAGCCTCCTCAAACGCATCGATGGCTTCGTGCTGAACGATGGCGAGGCCCATCAATTGACCAAGGAGGACAATGTGTTCGCCGCCCTCAAGAAGATTCACAAAATGGGTCCCAAATACGTCATCATCAAGAAAGGCTCCCACGGCTCCATCCTGTCCAGTCCCCAGGGCTTCTTCATTTGCCCCGCCTATCCCTTGAAGCAGGTGGTGGACCCCACCGGCGCCGGCGATTCCTTTGTCGGCGGCCTGATGGGCTACCTGGCCAGCGCCAAGGGTTCCGTGGACGCCAACCTCCGCCGCGCAATGATTTACGGCAGTGTCACCGCCTCCTTCTGCTGCGAAGGTTTCGGCCTCATTCGCACCACCAAAACCAAACGCTCCGAAATCGATGCCCGCGTCCGCGAATTGGAGCAGATGACCAAGTTCTAAGGATCCTGCGGATCATAACCAGGCGATAAAATCGCCCTGCCCAGCAAATGCCATGCCTGCGGGCGCCCGCCCCCCGGCATGGCCGTCCCACACCATCCGGATCCAATCGCTTATTCCAGCGATTCCTGCAGCCGCACCAAGTCCGCCCGGGCCTGGTCAATGCCGCCTTTCAAGTTTCCCGAAAACACCCCGTCCTCGATCACATTATTGACGCAGGCCGCGTCATGCACCCGGAAGGCCACGCCCGCGCAATTGTACACATCCAGTTGCCCAAAATAATTGCCCGCACACTCGGTCTGGGGAATCAGCTGCCAGCCCGCGGCACTCCCGGTGCCCCATTGCGCCATGAACACCCCGTCATGATGGCTGCGCAGGATCGTAATGCTGTCGAATTGGTTGTGACTGGAGCGCCGCATGAAAATGCCCAAGTCATTGGCCGTCAGCGTGGAATCACTAATCACATTGTGATTAAATTCCAGATCCAGCGAAATGCCGGCGGCTTGATTATCGTACAAATTCAACCCGGTAAACGTGCTGTCCTCCGTTCGGTAACAGGCCAGGCCATCGAATTGATTGTCATACGCCGTGAAGCCTTTCACCATCAGGTCCCGCGTGCCATTGGCGGTCACCAAACCACCCGACCGGCAATGCGCGGCGGTCACGTGTTCCACGCGGGAGTGGCTGATGCCCTGAACCATCACCCCGTTATTTTGGATGCCCGATTGGTTGCTCGCATCCACCCATCGCTCAATGGATTGGTGCCGCCGGTTGCCATCAATCATTAAATCCGCCAGGCACAATTCCGTCACCGGCTGCACGGGCCGCGCCGCCGTGTAACCCAGGACCACCACCGGGCAATTAGCCCCATCCACCAGCCGCAATACCGTACCCGGGCCACTGCCCCGCAAGGCCACATGGCTGCGGTCCAGCCGGATGGGGTGTTCAATGGCGTAAGTTCCAGCGGCCAGCAGCACGGTTCCGCCTTCCGGGGGCAATTCATCCAATGCACGCTGAATTTCCCGTTCGCCACCCCCAGTCGCGAGCTGCCGGACCACGGGGCTTCCGGAAGCGGAATTCAAGGCGAACAGGGCATGGGTGACCGCAAACAGCAGAACGCCAGCGACGACGACAATTCGGGAGGGAAGTATCGGTGTGGATTTCATGAAGCAATATTGCACAGCTTGATAAAACCCTCCAAAGAAAATCTCCGCCGCCAGCGAATTATTTTTTGGCCGCGCAAAGGCCGTATACTGAATCACCCCCAGGCGGGCCGGGCCGGAATTGCCTTGCGCCGGGCTGCCCAGCCGGGCTTACACCCCGCTGAAGGCCGCGCCCGGCCGGAAAAATCGCGGCTCGAAAACCGGCCCCAGCCCGTGCTTGCGCAAGAGTTCACAAAACCGGGCAATCCCGCGTTTTTCCTCCGCTTGCAAGTCATAGCGGATATGGCGCTCAAAATAAATGCGCCGGAAGGCTTCATCATGCTCCGGTCGTTCCCGGATGATTTGCTCCAGATGCCGGAAACCAGCCGCCTTGGCCGCCTGCAACAACCGGCCGGCTTGTTCTTGCCTGGCCCCGCGCTGCAAGGCCCACACGGCAAACACAAACGGCAGTTGGGTTAGTGCCCGCCAGGCCGCGCCGAGGTCAAAGATCGCATGGGGCTGGCGCGCGCGTTGAAAATCAATGGCCGGATCCCCAATCAGCAGCACAAAGTCCTTGTCCCGGGCCGCCGCATAATTTTCCAGCGGCCGGAAGACCGGCTTTAAACCACGTTCGGCCAGGAGGACTTTTAAGAGATTCACGCTGGTCAGCGAAGCCGTGTCACAAAACACCTCCCGCACCTCTGCCAGCGGCTTTTTATGAGCCAGAAAAACGCTGTAAACCTCGCCCGGTGTGGCGATGGCCACGCCCTCCAGAATGTCGTACCGATCATTGAGCAACACCTCGGTAATGCTGACCAGGGCGGCATCCAATGCATCCTGCCGCAGCAGTTCGGCCAGACGGGCCGGGGTGGTGAAAACCATTTGGTCCTCGATGCCAAACGTGAGCGGGGCCGCGTTCAGGTAATGAACGGAGCCCAGGCGGAGGAGGGCTGATGGGGCCACAGCCATGTTCGTTAATCTTCCAAATAACCAGCTGCCATGCCGCCCAGTTTGCGGCAAACCAGTGGGGGAGGACAGCCAAAAAAGCGCCCTCGCCCGGGGGGATTTCCCGCCCGTGGTTCACCGTGCTGGCGGGGCCAGGTTTTTTGCCATGCAATCAGGCTTGCCATCCCGGCGATTTTGGGTAAGCTTGTCAACTCCCGTTCGGTACGACGGCAACATAACGACATTTAAGCATAAAATTTTATGGCGACAGCAAACGATCTTCGTCGAGGCATGGCGATTAATTACAACGGCGACATCAGCGTGGTGCTGGACATGCAGCACCGCACGCCGGGCAACCTCCGCGCCTTCGTCCAAGCCACCCTCCGCAGCATCCGCACCGGCAAGTCCTCCGACGTGCGTTTCAGTTCCACGGAGAAAATTGAAGCGGTTCCCATGATCACCAAGAAAATGGAATACAGCTACAAGGATGGCACGGATTATGTCTTTACCGACCCGGAAAATTACGAATCCGTCACCCTCTCCGCGGAACTCGTTGGCGATGCCAAGAACTACCTCGTGGAAAATGGTCTGGTCACCGTGACCTTCGTGGAAGAAAAGGCCGTCACGGTCGAAATCCCCCCGAGTGTCATTCTCACCGTCACCGATGCCCCCGAAGGCGTGCGCGGCGATTCGGCGAACAACGTGCAAAAAGCCATTATCATGGAAACGGGCATCACCGTGCAGGCCCCCTTGTTCATCAAGACCGGCGAAAAAATCAAGATCGACACCCGCACCGGCAAGTACATGGAACGGGCCTGAGAACCTGAAATCGCTGGATCCTTTCAATGCTGACGGCCCGCCTCGTGCGGGCCGTTTGGCTTTTATGGTGCCGCCCCCGCATTTTTGTGGTGCTTTTGCTTTTCATTGGCGGGGCGTTCGGCTATTTCTCCCTTGAAAACTATTATGTCGGCTCAGGCAAAGGGAGAAAAAGTGTTTCGCGGCACGGCCGTTTCGGCTGGAATTTGCCGCGGAAAAATTCTCGTTTTGCATCGCGCCCGCCATGTCATCGTGCGGCGTGAGATCCCCGAAACTGACGTGCCGGCGGAAATTGACCGGTTCGAAAAGTCGCTCGTCCAAACCCGGCTCCAAATCCTCGAAATTCAGAACAAGGTCGCCAAAAACCTGGGGTCCAAGGAAGCAGATATTTTCGAGGCCCATTTGCAAATGTTGGATGACCCCAATTTGTTAAATGAGGTCTTCCAACTGATCAAAGAGCAGCATTCCAATGCCGAATATGCCTTTCACAGCACCGCCGAACGCTTTGCCGAGGCCCTGCTGGCCGCCGAGGACGAATACTTAAGCCAGCGGGCCAGTGATATTCGCGATTTTACCGCCCGGGTGCTCGACAACCTGCTCGAGGTCAAGGACGCCTTTGACCTCCGGCATATCTCCGAACCGTGCATCCTGGTGAGCCACGATCTCAGTCCCTCCACCACCGCGCAACTGGACAAAAAACTCGTCTTGGGCTTCGCCACGGACATCGGCGGCAAAACCTCGCACACGGCCATCATGGCCCGCTCGCTGGGGATTCCCGCCGTGGTCGGTTTGGAATCCGCCAGTCTCGAGCTGGACACGGGAGATTATGCGCTGCTCGATGGCTATAATGGCCTGCTGGTGGTCAACCCGACCGACCAGACTTTGTTCCAGTACGGACAGTTGCAGCAGCACAAAGCGTCGCTGAATGAAAAACTAACGGAGATCCAGCGGCAGCCGGCAGTAACGTTGGACGGCAAGGCCATTCATCTCTCGGCCAACATTGAGGCCCCCGCCGACACCGCTGCGGTCATCCAGCATGGGGCGGATGGCGTGGGTCTGTTCCGCACGGAATTCCTCTTCATCAACCGCGAAAAACTGCCCACCGAAGAGGAGCAATACCAGGCTTACCGGCAGGTTGCCCAGGCGCTCAAACCCCAGTCCGTCATCATTCGCACCCTGGATTTGGGTGGCGATAAATTTGCCTCCCACTTGCATCTCGCGCAGGAAATGAACCCGTTTCTCGGCTGGCGGGCCATCCGCCTCTGCCTGGCGCAGCCGGAATTATTCCGCCCCCAGCTCCGCGCCATTCTCCGCGCCAGTGCCGAAGGCAATGTCAAGATGATGTACCCGATGATTTCGGGATTGGATGAATTAAAGCAGGCCAATGCGCTGGTGGATAAATATAAAGCCGAGCTGCGTGCCGAGGGCCTGCCCTTTGACGAAAATTTGGAAGTGGGCGTGATGATTGAAATTCCCGCCGCCGCATTGGTCGCCGATGACTTGGCCAGGCACGCGAAGTTCTTTAGCATTGGCAGCAATGACCTGATCCAGTACACGCTTGCAGCCGATCGCACCAACGAAAAAGTATCCTACCTCTACGAACCCACCCACCCAGCCATTGTGCGGCTGATCAAACTAACTGTGGACGCTGCCCATCGCCACGGCATTTGGGTGGGGGTTTGTGGGGAAATTGCCGGCGACCCCAACCTGGTCCCCTTGCTCATTGGCCTGGGCGTGGATGAACTCAGCACGGCCCCGACGGGGGTGGCGCAAATCAAATATATGATTCGCCGCCTGAAATTGACCGAGGCGCAGGAATTGGCGCAATTCGCCATGGAATGTGGTTCCCCTTCCGAAATTTACCAGCGCTGCCAGTTGCTCGCCCGCGCGGATGCGCCCAGTTTATTCGAGAATAAAGCCTGAAACCCCCGGCTGCCCAGTCCCCGCCGTTGGTCGGCGAGCAATCAATTTCCCGGGGGCTTGCCAAAGCCCCGTTCCCCTGTAACTTTTGCGAGCATTCGGTTGCTGATTATTTCACATGAAAAAAACGCCCGCCATCAACGAACTGCTGCGAGTCATGGCCACCTTGCGCTCGCCCCAGGGCTGTCCTTGGGACCGCGAGCAGGATCATCACTCCCTCCGTCGCCATGCCATCGAAGAGGTCTATGAATTGATCGATGCCATTGAGGCCGGGGACGATTTGGAAATGGCCGAGGAATTAGGGGATTTGCTCTTGCAGGTGGTATTCCACTGCCAGCTGGCCAGCGAGCGGGGGGTCTTTGATTTTGAACGGGTCACCCGGGTTCTGGTGGAAAAACTCATTCGCCGCCACCCCCATGTGTTTGGTGAAACGAAAGTCAAAAACGTGGATGAAGTCTGGGCCAACTGGGAGCAAATCAAACGCGCCGAGAAGCAGGGCACCCGCCACGAGCGCCCCTCCGCGCTGGATGGCATCCCCAAGCACCTGCCCGCGCTGGCACGCGCGGAAAAGCTGGCGAAAAAGGCGCGCAAAGCCAAATTATTACCCGCCGCCCCGTCCAGCCGTCGCTGGACCAAGCCCGCCCTGGCGAAAGAACTCTTCGCCCTGGCCACGCAGGCCCAGTCCGTCGGATGGTCCGCCGAGGAATTGCTGGCGGCGGAAGTGAAAAAGCAGGAACGCCAGCTCCGGCGGCTGGAAGCCAAAAACCAAAACCAAGCCGCCCATTAAGGATCCATTGGCCGCCGCCGCCCTCCAATGAAACTCCTCTTCTCCGAGCAAAATTCCCAATACGGGAGCTACCGCTTTCCCTATGCGGTCTGGGCGGTGCCCGAGCCGGGTGAAACCCCGGCGGATCTCTTTCAGGCGGGCTTCCTGCCATCCTCCCACCAAATGGACCGGTTTTACCTCTGCCGGCAAATTCGCATCCATTTGGAGCAGTTTGAATTATCCTCTGAAAACCGCCGCATCCTGCGCAAGGGCCAGGGCTTCAATGTGGAACTGGTGCCCCGGGACAAATTCGCTTATACCCCCGCCCGCCGCCAGTTCTTCAAGGCGTATGCCGATGCCAAATTCGGCCCGGAAGTGATGAGCCTGGACCGGCTGGACTCCCTGTTCGCCCACCCGGTTATCTCCCACCTTCTAATTTACACCGACAGCCAGACCGGTGCCGAGGTCGGTGTGGCGGCCCTGTATCTCGAAGCCAACTCCCTGGCTTACTATTATTATGCCTTTTACGATTGGCAGCATCCCGTGCGCAGTCTGGGCATGTTCATGATGACCGCCGCCGTGGAATTGTTTGCCGGTCGCGGCTGCCGGCATATTTATCTTGGCACCTGCTATTCGGAGGGTGCCCTCTACAAAACCCAGTTCGCTGGCGCAGAATTCTTTAATGGCTTTCGCTGGTCCCAGAATTTGGCGGAATTGAAATACCTGCTGCAGCGCGACCAGGCCCCCGCGCCACAGCACCTCTTGGAAACTGACGCCTATCGCGCGGCGTTTTGTCCGGGCGGCCTGGCGGAAATGGCCGCCGCCAGTGCTTTCCAAATGCACCCCGGCAAACCCGCCGGGCGGCCGGATTCCTCCTTGGTCTAATTTCTCTGTGGCCTCGTGGGAATTTTTCCCCTATCTATTACGGCGTAACAGGGGTCGATTTCATTGCAATCAAACTATGGCAGCTAATGTGGAACAGCAACGTTTGGCCGAGGACGCCGCCAAAAAGCAGTTTTGGAAGCGCTGGGGTCCGTATTTGTCCGAACGCCAGTGGGGCACCGTGCGCGAGGATTATTCACCCGGGGGCACCGCCTGGGAATATTTCCCCCATGACCACGCCCGCAGCCGCGCCTACCGCTGGGGGGAGGATGGCATCGCCGGCTTCAGCGATCGCCGCCAGCTCATCTGTCTGGCACTGGGCATGTGGAACGGCAAGGATCCCATCCTCAAAGAACGGATCTTTGGCCTCACCAATGCCGAGGGGAATCACGGCGAGGACGTCAAAGAGATGTACTATTATCTCGACGCCTCGCCGACACATACCTACCTCAAAATGCTCTATAAATATCCCCAGCGCGAATTCCCCTACGCGAACCTGGTGGCGGTCAATGCCCGCCGCGGCATCACGGCCCCGGAGTATGAACTGCTCGACACCGGGGTTTTTGCCAGCGACCGGTATTTTGATGTGTTTGTGGAATATGCCAAAGCCGCGCCCGAGGAGATTTTAATGCGGGTCACCGCCCACAATCGCAGTGCCGAGGCGGCCCCGCTCCAGCTCCTGCCGCAAATCTGGTTCCGCAACACGTGGTCGTGGGACAAAGTTGCCGTGCGCCCCCGCCTGCACGCGCTGGACAACCAAAACATCGCCCTGGCGGTGGTGGAAATGGGCGAATACGTTCTCCACTGCGATGGCCAGCCGGAACTCATTTTTTGCGACAACGAAACCAATCCCAGCCGCATTGCCGGTGCGAACCCCGGCTCGGGTTATTACAAGGACGCCTTCCACGATTACATCGTCCACGGCCTGACCACCGCCGTGAATCCCGCCCGGAAAGGCACCAAAGCCGGGGCTTTGTATAAATTCCTCCTGCCACCCGGTGGGTCAGTGAGCATTCGCTTGCGGCTGTCCATGGCGAAAATGGCCGCTCCGTTTGCAGATTTCGACGAGATTTTTGCGCAACGCCTCGCCGACACCGATCAATTTTACGCGGATTTGCAGAATGATATCGCCGATCCCGATGCCCGCCTGGTGCAGCGGCAGGCCCTGGCCGGCATGATTTGGTCCAAGCAATTTTACAATTACAGTGTCGATGAATGGATCAAGGGCGATGCCACCCAGCCGCCCCCGCCCCCCGGACGCGATCAGGGCCGCAACTGCGACTGGCATCATCTGAATAATGCCAACATCATTTCCATGCCCGACAAATGGGAATATCCCTGGTACGCCGCCTGGGATCTGGCCTTCCATTGCCTGCCCCTGGCCATGGTGGACCCCGAGTTTGCCAAGGGCCAGCTCGTACTGCTCACCCGGGAATGGTACATGCACCCCAACGGCCAGTTGCCCGCCTACGAATGGGCTTTCCATGATGTCAATCCGCCCGTGCATGCCTGGGCCACCTGGCGGGTCTTTCAAATGGACCGCCGGAACCAGCGGGAAACCAATCCCGACCACCCGGGCGACCTGAAATTCCTCGAGCGCGTCTTTCACAAACTCCTCCTCAACTTCACCTGGTGGGTCAATCGCAAGGACACCCAGGGCCGGAATATTTTCCAGGGCGGGTTTCTCGGGCTGGATAATATTGGGGTTTTTGACCGCAGCAAACCCATGCCCACCGGCGGCTTTCTCAATCAGGCCGATGGCACCAGCTGGATGGCCATGTATTCCCTCAACCTCATGCGCATTGCCCTGGAACTGGCCTTGCATAACGAGGTTTACCAAGACATTGCCACCAAGTTTTTTGAGCACTTCCTGCAAATCGCCGAGGCCATGAACAACATCGGCCACCAGGGCATCGGTCTCTGGAATGAGCAGGACGAATTTTACTATGACGTCCTGAACCTGCCGGATGGTAAAAGCCTGCCGTTAAAAATTCGTTCCATGGTCGGGTTGATCCCGCTCTTCGCCGTGGAGACCCTAGACCCCGAAATGCTGTTCCAAGTGCCCGAGTTTACCAACCGGCTTGAGTGGCTGCTGGAGAACCGGCCCGATCTGGCCAAACTGGTTTCCCGCTGGCAGGATGCCGGCAGTGGCGAGCGTCATCTGCTCTCCCTCCTGCGCGGTCACCGCATGAAATGCCTGCTGAACCGCATGCTCGATGAGACGGAGTTCCTCAGCGATTATGGCATCCGCGCCCTCTCCAAGGTGCATGAACGCAAACCCTACCGGTTTGTGTGCGACGGCTTTTTTCAGGAAGTCGGCTACTGGCCCGCCGAATCCGAGAACAACCTGTTCGGCGGCAATTCCAACTGGCGCGGACCGATCTGGATGCCGGTCAATTTTCTCATCATCGAGTCCCTGCAAAAATTCCATCACTATTACGGTGACGATTTCAAAGTGGAATGTCCGACCCGCTCCGGAAATTACCTGACGCTCAACGAAGTGGCCGATGAATTGTCCCGGCGCCTGATCAAGCTCTTTTTGACCGGACCGGACGGCCAGCGCCCGGTTTTGAAGTACCATCCCAAACAGGCCAGCGATCCGCATTTCAAGGATTACGTCCTGTTTCACGAATATTTCCATGGCGATACCGGGCGTGGGTGCGGCGCACCGCATCAAACCGGATGGACGGGACTGGTGGCCAAGCTGCTCCAACCCCGCCGCATGGGATAATCAGCACGTTAATCTCCACTTTGGGCAGCCTTTGGATATTGAACCAGCCACCATTATCAACGGCAGCGCAACATGGCACTACTCTTGCATTTAACCGGTCCGAAATATGACACCAAATTCACCTCAACCCCATCGTCCCCCGCTACCCCCCAGGCAGGCCATGGGTATCGGCATCAGCATTGGAGCCGGCATCGGCACGGCTCTGGGCGTGGCGCTGCATAATCCGGGCGTTGGGCTGGCTATCGGCATTGGCATTGGTGTGGCCATGACCGCCGCCCTGCGTGCCCGGCGCTCACCGAAGCCCTGATCGCGCGCTTCCCGGGCCGCCATTGCCGAAAAGCTGACCTGCCCGCCAATACCAGGGTGAAGGCGGATGTTCCCGGCTCCATGCCTGGCCGGTTCGCCCCCCATTTCCGCTCAGCACCGGCCGGAGAATTTACACGGCCCGGCTCACTTTTCAGACCGGCTCGAAACTTTCGTTTCGACCTCGTGCCCGTTCCCGCGTAACGTTTACCCGATGTCTGCTGACACCCAACTCACGCCCATGATGGCGCAGTACCGTCGCATCAAGGGCGAATTGCCCAAAGATGCGCTGCTGCTCTTCCGGTTGGGCGACTTTTATGAGATGTTTTTCGAAGACGCCCAGGCGGGCGCCCAGTTGCTCAATCTCGCCCTGACTTCCCGGAATGGCACGCCCATGTGCGGTTTGCCCTTTCACGCCGCCAACGGCTACATCTCCCGCATCCTCAAAGCCGGCCGCAAAGTCGCCATCTGCGACCAGACCGAGGAGGCCAAACCCGGCAAACTCGTCGCCCGCGAAGTCACCCAAATCCTCTCCCCCGGCACCCATTTCGACGAACGCATGCTGGTGGCCGAGCGAAACAACTTTCTCGCCGCTGTCTTCCCTGGCGGAAAAAATCACGGCCTCGCCCTCGTGGACCTCACCACCGGCGATTTCCTCACCACCGAGCTGGAGGCCGACACCGCCCTGCTCACTGAGCTCGAACGCCTCCGCCCGGCCGAAATCATTTACCCGGCCGAAGCCGTCCAGATCCGGGACTTGCTGTCCGGCGCCTTCTCCATTCTCAACCCTTACGAGGGCTGGGTGTTCACCACCGAAACCGCGCAATTTGCCGTGCGCGAACATTTTCAAGTCGCCTCGCTCGATGGTTTTGGCCTTAAGGACCGTGCCGCCGCCATTGGTGCGGCAGGGGCGGCTCTCCATTACCTCACGCAACACCTCCGCCGGGACGTCAAACATCTCACCCGGCTGGCCTTTTATCGCCGCAGTGATTTTCTGGCGCTGGACTACACCACGCTCCGGCATCTGGAAATTCTCGAACCCCTGAACCATGACGCCCCGCGCAACGCGTGTCTGTACGGAGCCCTGCACCGCACCGTCACCCCCATGGGCGCCCGCCGGTTGCGCGACTGGTTATCCCAGCCCCTGGCCACCCCCGGCCCAATTCATCGCCGCCAGGTGGCCGTGCAAAGTTTCATCGCCCAATCCGGCCGCCTGGAAGCCCTGCGCACCCAACTCGCTCGCGTGCGCGATCTCGAACGCACCCTCGGCCGCCTCAGCACGGGCAGCGGCAATGCCCGCGACCTGCTGGTTCTCCGCCAGGCGCTGGCCGAAATCCCCGGCGTCAAACAAACCCTGCGGGAGCTGCGCGAAGCGGGTGCCGGCAAGGACCTCCCGGGCAGCCAGCCGGGCCTGGCAGCCATGCCCCTGCAGGAGTCACCTCTCCCAGCAGAATCGGTTCCCAGTTTGCTCGACGATCTCGCCACCCAACTGGGCGAGGCTCCAGATCTCGTGGAGCTCATCGGTCGGGCCATCGTCGAGGAACCTCCGCTCGCCGTGAAGGAAGGCGGCATGATCCGCGACGGTTACGATCCCGCGCTCGATGAACTGCGCTCCGCCCAGCGGGGCGGCAAGGACTGGATCGCCAAATTACAGGCGGATGAAATCGCCCGCACCGGCATTGGTTCGCTCAAAGTGCGCTTTAATTCCGTCTTCGGCTATTACATCGAAGTCACCCGCTCCAATCTCGACAAGGTCCCGCCGCACTACATTCGCAAACAAACCGTTGCGAACGGCGAACGCTACATCACGCCTGAGCTGAAAGAAATGGAAGGCAAAATTCTCGGCTCCGAGGAACGTAGTGTGAAGTTGGAGTACGAACTCTTCCAGCAACTCCGCGAAACCGTGCTCGGCCAGCTGCCGGCCATCCAATTGACCGCCGCCGCCATTGCCCAACTCGATGTGCTCGGAGCTTTCGCCGAGACGGCACGGTTGCATGGTTACATTCGTCCCATCGTGGGCACCGAAGGTTTGCTGGACATTCGCGACGGCCGGCATCCGGTATTGGAACAACACCTCACCGACGAGCGCTTTGTGCCCAATGACACCGGCCTGCTCAGCCTGGCAAACCAGGCCGCCGCCCCCGCCAAGGAGCCGCCCGCCTTTCCCCAAATTGCGCTCATCACCGGTCCCAATATGGCGGGCAAGAGCACCTATATACGACAGGTCGCGCTCCTGGCCCTGCTGGCGCACACTGGCAGTTTCGTCCCCGCCGCCAGTGCCCGGATTGATTTGGTGGACCGCATTTTCACCCGCATCGGTGCGAGCGACGACCTCTCCCGCGGCCAGAGCACTTTCATGGTGGAAATGACTGAAACCGCCAACATCCTGAACCACGCCACCGCCCGCAGTTTGATTGTGCTGGATGAAATCGGCCGGGGCACCAGCACCTTCGATGGTCTGAGCCTGGCCTGGAGCATTGTCGAGTATTTGCATAACCAGATTGGCGCGAAAACCCTCTTTGCCACCCACTATCATGAGCTGGCCGAACTGGCCGCCCGGCTGCCGCGCCTGAAAAACTTTAATGTGGCCGTGCGCGAATGGCGCGATCAAATCGTCTTCCTGCGCAAAATCGTCGCTGGCGGCACCGACAAAAGCTATGGCATCCAGGTCGCCCGGCTGGCGGGCGTGCCGAAGGCTGTGCTCGAACGCGCCAAGGAAATCCTGGTCAATTTGGAGGAATCCGAACTCACGCCCGAGGGCAATGTGCGCCCGGCCCGCCGCCAGGAAAATCGCGACAAACTCAAACAACTGGCCCCCACACCGCAACTGGATTTGTTCGGTTAACCTATTAATTTTTATGAACGAGCAACTTGTATCACTCAAAGAACACGAAATCACGGGGGCCATCGTCATCTCCCCGGGCCAGGGCGGCCTGCCGCGGCTGCTCATCACCACCCCGGCCAGCACCGCCGAGATTTATTTGCACGGGGCCCATGTGACCGCGTTCCAGAAAAATGGCGAGCCGCCGCTCTTGTGGATGAGCGCGGAAAGCCTGTTTGCACCGGGCAAGGCGATCCGGGGTGGGGTGCCGGTCTGTTTCCCCTGGTTTGGTCCGAAAGCCGGCGCCCCGGCGCACGGTTATGCCCGGCTCACGGAATGGAACCTGGCCGCCACCTCCGCCGCGCCCGATGGCCGGGTCACTGTGCGCCTCCGCCTGCCCGAGAATCTCGAAGGCGTGCCCTACACCGGCAGTGTGGAATTCATCGTCACCGTGGGCGACACCCTCACCATGGAATTGCAGGTGAACAACCATTCCACCGAGTCCGTAACCTTTGAGGAGATTCTGCACACCTACTTCACCGTGGGCGACATCGCCGCCATTTCAGTCAAGGGGTTGCACGGGGTGCATTACCTGGACAAAGTGGGCGGCACCACGCTCAAAACGGACGAGGACGACGCCATCCGCTTCACCGCCGAAACCGACCGGGTGTATCTGGACACCACCCACACCGTGGAAATTACGGACCCGCAACTGCGCCGCCTGATCCGCATTGAAAAAAGCGGTTCCGCCTCCACCGTGGTCTGGAATCCCTGGGTGGCCAAATCCAAGGCCATGGCGGACTTCGGCGACGAGGAATACCACCAGATGGTTTGCGTGGAATCGGGCAACGTGGGCGCGGCCCAAACCACCCTGGCTCCGGGCGTGGCCAACACCCTCAAGGTGGTCCTGTCCAGCCGGCTGGTTTGAAATGATCAGTTTCCTCGAATCCCATCCCGCCGGGGCCGGCCTGGTTTCCCAAGTGGAGGAAATCTTTTCGGCCACCGGCATTCTGTCGCGCGCCCGGAATTTCGAGTTCCGCCCGCAACAACAGCAGATGGCCGTGGCCGTGGCCCATGCCTTGCAAAACCGCGAGCACCTGGCGGTGGAGGCCGGCACCGGCGTCGGCAAAAGCCTGGCCTACCTGATTCCGTCCATCCTGTTCGCGGTGGCGGAAAAAAAGAAGGCCATCATCTCCACCCACACCATCAATTTGCAGGAGCAGCTCACCGAGAAGGACCTGCCCATGCTCACGGGGGTGCTGGCCGCGCTGGCCGAGCCGGTAAAGTTTAGTTATACGATGCTCAAGGGCCGGGGGAATTACCTGTGCACCCGCCGCCTGCAAAAAGCCATGCAGCAAGCGGGCAACCTCTTCACCTCCTCCGAGGCCGAGGAGCTGCAACGCATTTATGAATGGTCGCTCACCACCAAGGACGGCAGCCTGTCGGATTTCACGACCGAGCCGGACCCCAAGGTCTGGTCGCAAATCTGTTCCGAGCGCGGCCTGTGCTCGCCGAAAATCTGCGGCACCCAGTCCGACTTTGCCAAGGATCACGGCCTGTGCTTCTTCCAGCGCGCCCGCAACCGCATCCTCGCCGCGGATGTGTTGGTGGTGAACCACACCCTGTTTTTTACCCTGCTCGGCGGCGTGGATGAGGAGCTTGAGGGCGGTATTCTCTTCAAGAATGACTTCGTCATTTTCGACGAGGCGCACATCATGGAGTCCGTCGCCTCCCGGCACATCGGCCTGAGCGTTTCCAGCGGCCAGGTGCGGTACGCGCTGAACCGGTTGTATAACCCGCGCACGCAAAAAGGCCTGCTCGCCACGCTGCGCAAGGGCGATGCCGTCAAGCTGGTCTCGGACATTTTGACCGAGGCGGACAAGTTTTTCGAGGAGGTGGAAACCGCCTGCGAAACCATTCAGCAAACGGCCAGGCCCAAGTTTACCGGGGGCGATCCCGGCGCCCGCAAGCGCGCCTGGAGCGAACTCCGCATCCGCCGCCCGGAGTTGGTGCCGGACAATGTCACCCTGCCCATTCAACGGCTCCGCGAAGCCGTGAGCGACCTCATCAAAACCAGCGAGGACAAGGAGATCGGCCAGGAACTGGTGGAGTGCAACCGGAAGCTCGCCGAGTTGCGCGAAGAAGTAAAAGCCTTTCTCGAACAGGGCGCGCCCGACCACGTCTACTGGGTGGAACGTACCGGCAAACTGCACAAAAATCTCACGCTCAACGCCGCTCCGGTGGATGTGGCCGAATACCTGCGCCGCCGGCTCTTTGACAGCGACACCAGCGTCATCATGACGAGTGCCACGCTCGGCACCAAGGCCGGCCAGACGCCCCCGCCCGTGGCCGAGAAGAAACCCGCCGGCCGCCCGGCTGCTTCCGGCCCGCCGGCGGCCCAGGCGCTCAATTACTTCATCAAACGCGTGGGCGCGCAGTCTGCCGTGCAGTTGCAAGTGGGCACGCCGTTCGATTACGCCCAGCAAATGCGCCTGTTCGTCGCCCAAAAAATGCCCGACCCGCGTGACCCCGGCTACCGCGACGCCCTTATTCATTGGATCGAACATTTCGTGGGCGAAACCCACGGCAAAGCCTTCGTGCTCTTCACCAGTTACAAACTCATGCTCGAGGTCGCCGACCTCATGGCCCCGTTTTTTGAAAAACTGGGCGTCAGCTGTTTTGTGCAAGGCACCGGCACTCCCCGCTCCACCATGCTGGAGAAATTCAAGGAGGACGTGAATTCCGTGCTATTTGGCACTGACAGTTTTTGGCAGGGCGTGGATGTCCCCGGCGAAGCGTTGAGCAACGTCATCATCACCCGCCTCCCCTTTGCCGTGCCGGATCATCCGCTCATCGAAGCGCGCATTGAGGCCATTGAGGCACGCGGCGGCAATTCCTTCGGCGAATTTTCCCTGCCCGAGGCCATCCTCAAATTCCGCCAGGGCGTCGGTCGCCTCATCCGGACCAAGACCGACACCGGCATAGTGGTGATCCTGGACAACCGCATCCTCACCAAACAATACGGCCAGGCCTTCCTCGAAGCCGTGCCCCATTGCCCGGTGGAAATCGTCTAAGGGAACAGCTTCGTTGCGGGGTCTCGGCGGCCACCCGGCAATGCCCGCGCCTTGGCGGCTAAAAACCCTCAGCGCGAGCGCCCCGGCCTTCGGCGGCCCCCGCTGTTTCCCGGTTGGTTTTGGTACAAATAATTAAGCGTGCCCCATCGAACACTTGCGCGGCGATAACGGACGACCGACACTCAGCACGTTATTTTTTAAAAATGAATCCAATAAACCGGCGGGATTTTTTGAAGACCAGCGGGCTGGTCGGGTCGGGCTTGCTGGCGGGCGGCCTGCCCTCACTCGCCCACGCTCAGGCAGCCAGCCCGCCACCGAAAATTCACGGCGTTAATTTGGGTGGCTGGCTGGTGCTGGAAAAATGGATCACCCCGGGTCTTTTCGCCGGGCAAACCGCAGAGGACGAATACACCCTCAGCCAGGCCCTCGGACCTGTAGCGGCGGCCAAACGCCTCGGCCACCATCGGGACACCTGGATCACCGACGACGATTTCCAATGGCTCGCCCGGCACGGCATCAACGCCGTGCGCCTGCCCGTGGGGTATTGGGTGGCCGAGGAAAACCCGCCGTTCGTCTCCGCCTGGGAAATCGTCGACCGGGCGTTTCGCCTGGCCCGGAACCATGGCCTCAAAGTGCTGCTGGATTTGCACGGTGTGCCCGGCAGTCAAAATGGCTGGGACCACAGCGGCCGTAAGGGTGCCGTGGGCTGGCCCAATAGTCCCGAAAACATCGCCCATTCGCTCCGCGTGATTGCGGACATGGCCGCCCGTTGTCAGGGCTACGACAATTTGCTGGGCATCGAACTGGTGAACGAACCCCGCGATAATATTTCCCTCGATATCCTTAAGTCATACTATCAAGCTGGCTACGCGCGGGTGCGCCAGCACCTGGCCCCTGCCCGGGCGGCGGTGGTGCTGCATGATTCGTTTCGTCCCTTGGCCTGGGAAAATTTCATGAATGGCCCCGAAACCAGCAACGTGCTGCTGGACGCGCATCTGTACCAATGCTTTTCGGACGCCGACCACCAACGCGATCTGGCCGGCCAGATCGAAGTCGCCGCCGTGGAGCGCAAAGACCAGTTGGATAAAATGCAAAAGCAAAACCCCTGCATCGTCGGCGAGTGGTCATTGGGATTGCCGCCGGCCGCGCTCGCCGGCTTGGATCCGCTCGCCCGGGAAGCGGGCATGCGGGCGTTTGGGGCTTCCCAATTGGTGAGCTACGAGCGCACCCGGGGCTGGTTTTTCTGGACCTATCGCACGGAGGCAGGCGGCGGCTGGAGTTTTCGCGATTGTGTGAATCGCGGCTGGTTGCCGGAAAAATATGGTGCTTGAAAGAGCCTTCTGTGTGCAGGCCGGTCCCAGGCAATGTCTGGGTGTGAGACAAATTTCTTCCTTCGCCCTAGCCTTGCCCCGGAGGGGCGCCGGAAATTAGCCGGGGGCAAGCTTTGCGCCGCCCCCGGTACCCAGCCCGGAACAATCGCGCCCCGGCAGGGGCGCTGGAAAATGGCGAATCCATGCAATCCCTAGACTTCTAGATGCTTATTATCCCAAAACCCGTGAAAATGAACCTGCCGGAAGAATTTTGTCT
>CAIZWI010000131.1 GCA_903936645.1 uncultured Verrucomicrobia subdivision 3 bacterium | reverse complement strand
CCCCCCGCCCGCGCAAACACCTTTCAAAAACGGCCCATTTCATAATCTTTCACGCTATTTAATGATTTTGCCTTCGGCCGGGCAAAAACCCTGGCCGCTGGGTGCAAACCAGCCGTCCCCTGGCGACCCAAGCCACCCCTCACTCCGCGCGCCGGCTGGATTTAACCGGTCGCACCGCCTCCGCGATTTTGCCCTCGGCCGCCGTCCGGCGGGCACTCCAATCCGCCCAATCCCCCTCCCAGGCCACCCCGGTGAAGTTGGTCCGCGCCGCCGGCCAGACGCGCGTCAATTGCAGCAGCTTCTCCCGGGCGGTGCTGGCGTCATCCCATTGCAGGGCGGACTCACTCAGCACCAGCCAGTTTTCCGGGAAATCCGGGGCCGTATGGGCGGCCCGGTCCAGCCATTCGCGCGCCTTGCGCTTGCTGCCAATACTGGTGGGCCAGCCCGGCGCCTCGCGGTACAGCAGCCCCAGGCTCCGCGCCGGACCGCCGTGATCCACCATGGGATCCAGATTCCAGGCGGTCTTAAACTCCGCCTCCATCTCGCGCACCAGGGCCAGGGCCCCCAGCAGTTCCGTGCGGGCCAGTTGCCCCAGATTCATGCCCAACCAATAGTGGCCGGGGGCGGATTTGGGCTGTTCTTTAATTAACTTGCGGCAGGCCTCAATCCCCTGCACCGCCAGACTGGCGCGACTTTCATCGTTCGTGGCAAATTCGGCCAGATTGTAACAGGTCCGGGCAAACTGCCAGGCCAGGGGCGCGGCATTGGTGGCGGTTTGCCACTGCGCCTGCGCCTGCTCGTAAGCCGCCTGCGCCCGGCGGGCGTAAGTGCCCTGGACAATTGGCTCGGCCCCGGGGATTTGCGGCAGCAAAAGCCCCAGGCAAAGCAGGATCAGTCCGGCCCGGCCGCCCCGGCATTGCACGGATTTACTGGCCATCATGCGAACGGGTCATTGGAATAAGTGGTTGCCATTATGGGAGACTTGTCTATATTATCCAAGTGCGAATACTTGCAAAAATTCTGGCGCTGGCGCTGGTGGCTGGTTGCGCGGTGGTTGGAGCCGGTTGTTCCGGCGTCAACACGGGCACAAGCGTATCCCCGGCATCCTTCCTGTTGCCTGGAATCATGCGAGTTGATCCGGCTCCGTCCGGCGGTCGCCTGCCGGTCTCGCCCGAACCGGTGGTCGTTGTCGCCCAAGTCCGATAATAAATATGCGTTTCCCACTCGCGCTGACGGTTAAAATCGCCAGCCACATTGTAAAACATAAAGTCCGCAAGACGCCCAAGTTCGCGATGGTCTTGCAACTCGAACCCCTGCACACCTGCAATCTGACGTGCACCGGTTGCGGCCGCATTCGTGAATATTCCACGAATCTCAAGGACATGGTGCCCCTCGAGAAATGTCTCGCGGTGGCCAGCGAATGCGACGCCCCCATGGTCTCCATTTGCGGTGGCGAACCCCTCATTTACCCAAAAATCGAAGAGCTCGTCGCCGGTTTGCGCGAACAGGGCCGCGTGATTTATATCTGCACCAATGGCGTGTTCATGCGCAAAAAAATGCGCGATTACCTCGCCGCCATTTACACGCCGGCCGAGGAGCCCAAATTGCTCCGCCTGCTCGCGGACAAGCTCATCACCGAGAAAGAAGCGGAAGCCATTCGCAACGCCAACGAGGCGGCCCGCTCCAAAGTGGTGATCCGCCCCACGAAGTGGATGTACTGGAACGTCCACGTGGACGGTCTGGAATTTACCCATGATTTGATCGTGGAACGCGAAGGCGTCTTCAAAGAATGCGTCGAAGCCATCAAAATGGCCAAGGTCCTGGGCTATCAAGTCGCCACCAACACCACCGTGTACAAGGAAACCGACGTCCAGGAACTCGAGGAAATGTTCAAATATTTGAGCTCCCTCGAGGTGGACGGCCACACCATTTCCCCCGGCTACGAATACGACGCCGCCAAGAAGGACATGGTCAAGCGCCTCGGCAAACAGCCCGAGGACTTCTTCCTGACCCGCAAAATGACCCGGCAGAAATTCGCCCGCATTCAAGAATGGGGCGAAAAATTCACTATTTTCGGCACCCCCGTGTACCAGGAATTCCTCGCCGGCAAACGCGAACTGACCTGCACCGCCTGGGCCATCCCCACCTACAACGTCAAAGGCTGGAAAGCCCCCTGCTACCTCATGACCGATGGTCATTATGACGGTTATCAGGAGATGTTGACCAAGGTTCAATGGGAAAAATACGGCGTGGTGGACGGCGTGGCTCGTGACCCGCGCTGCGAAAACTGCATGGTGCACTGTGGCTATGATCCCAGCGGTGCCTTGGGCACCAACTATCAGAGCGGCGATAATTGGAAGAATTTCGCCTATAATTTCGGTTCCAAACCCAAGCCCTACCCGGCTTCCCAGGAACTGATGAAGATCGCTTTCAACGGCGTGAGCATCGGCAAAGGCCATCTGGCCGAGGCCAAGGCCGCCATCAACTCCCCGCGTGCCGCCATGAATGGCGCCCAGGCCGCCTTCTCACGCAAGCCGGAAGCCGAGGAGCATCATCATGAAGCCCATGCGGGCGGCTCCTGCGCCACCCCGGACACCTCCGAACGGGATGCCCTGCTGGCCAAAATCAAAGAAGTGAAAAAGGACTGATTTATTGGAATAAGCACGTGGCATAGATTGCGCGAGAAAATCCTGCTCGGCCATTCCGATGCCAACATTGATTCTGATGACCTGTGTCACCTGTTGCGGCGGTTGGGTTTTAGCGAACGAATCAGCGGCCGCCACCACATTTTCCGCCAGCGTGGGGTTGAGGAAATGATCAACCTCCCGCCGCGGGGTGGAACGGCCAAAAATACCAAGTTGCGCAAGTTCGCAGATTGCTTTTAAAATACCGGCTGGGCAATGCCTTGCATGAATGAATACAAGTACGAGTTGATTAATTACTGGAGCCAGCCGGACCAGTCATTCCTCGTGGAAGTCCCGGAATTGCCGGGCTGCTTGGCCGACGTTGCGACCCATGAAGAAGCCATTAAAAATGCCAGCGAAGTCATCCGCCTGTGGATTGAAACAGCCAAACAACTTGGCCGCGAAATCCCCCAGCCCCGCGGACGTCTGGCCTGTGCCTGAACAACCAAATTTCAACTGATTAAAATTACGTAATGAGCAAAACATTATTCCTTTCCCCTCCCAGTTTCGACGGCTTTGACGGAGGCGCGGGCGCCCGTTATCAGGCCCGGCGCGAAGTGACCAGCTATTGGTATCCCACCTGGCTGGCCCAGCCCGCCGCCCTGGTCCCCGACTCCAAATTGCTCGATTGCGCCCCGCACAATATCGGCATGGATGAAACCCTGCGCATCGCAAAGGATTTCCAGCACGTCATCATCAACACCTCCACGCCGTCGCTAAAAAACGATTGCAAGGTGGCCGAGGCCATCAAGGCCCAGAAGCCCGACACCAAGATCGGCTTCGTCGGGGCGCACACCATGGTGCTCCCCACAGAAACCCTCAAAGCCTCCCCGGCCATTGACTGGGTCGGCCGCAAGGAATTTGACTTTACCTGCAAGGAAGTCGCCGAGGACCGCGATCTCGCCACCATTAACGGCCTGTCCTACAAGGACAAGGACGGCAAGATCAAGCACAACCCCGAGCGCGAAATGATCTCGGACATGGACACCCTGCCCTGGGTGGCCGACGTCTACAAGCGCGACTTGGAGATTGAGAAGTATTTCATCGGCTACCTGATGCACCCGTACATTTCCATGTACACGGGCCGCGGTTGCCCGGCCCAATGCTCCTTCTGCCTCTGGCCCCAAACCATCGGCGGCCACAAATACCGCGTCCGTTCCCCCCAAAACGTGGCGGATGAGATGGCTTACATGAAAAAAATCTTCCCGCAAGTGAAGGAATTTTTCTTTGATGACGACACGTTCACGGCCAACCTGCCCCGCGCCCGCGAAATCGCCAAAAAACTCGGCCCGCTCGGCGTGCCCTGGAGCTGCAACAGCCGCGCCAACCTGGATTACGACACCATTTCCTCCTTCAAGGACAATGGCCTGCGCCTGTTCCTCGTCGGTTACGAAAGTGGCAACGACGACATTTTGTCCCGCATCAAAAAGGGTGTGACCATGGATGAGATGCGCCGCTTCACCAAATCCTGCCATAAGGCCGGCGTGGTGATTCACGGTACTTTCATTCTGGGCCTGCCGGTGGAAACCGAGCAATCCATTCAGAACACCATCAACTTTGCCAAGGAACTGGACGTGTTCTCCCTGCAAGTCTCCCTCGCCGCGCCCTATCCCGGCACGGAACTCTACGAGATGGCCCGCCAAAACGGCTGGTTCAGCAAGAAAGACAAAGGCGACATTCTGCACGGCGACGGCTTCCAGCAGAGCGCCTTGGAATATCCTGGCCTGAATAAAGACAAGATTTTCGAGGAAGTGGACCGTTTTTACCGCACCTATTACCTGCGCCCGAAACCCATCCTGCGCATCATCAAGACGATGCTTGAGGACAAGGACGTGCTCGTGCGCCGCTGCCGCGAAGGCTATGAGTTCTTCACCAGCCTGAGCCAGCGCAAGCACGACCTCGCGGCCTCCAAAGCCGCCAGCGCCTCCGCTCTGGCAACGGCTTAAGGCCCCAGCCCATTACTTCCCTGAGCCAGCAACTTAATTAAGTTGCTGGCTTTTTGCTTACCCAACCCAGCTTGCCGCCATCCACATGGCTGTAAACCGACGTTTTTAGTCGTATTCATATAATTTGACCTCTCTTAAACCTATTGATTCCAGCAATTTATTTTATTAACTATTGACTTGGTCGTTATTTGAGTTATTTTCATGGTGTTCTGATGGCCTCAACCTCAAGGTCAAAAGGTGGTAACAACCCCAAGTCACCCTCCAGGCAAAAACCATCGCAACATCATAACGGATAACTGACCGGACAACTGGAGGTTCCCATGCAATCAATGCCTTTGATATATGTGGAACATTACCAGCACACCATGGAGATGCTTTTGGCCCGCCCCCGGCCAGCGTCCGGTCGTCTGCCGTAAACGATCGTTCCCCTCTCGCAGCCAATGGGCTGCGGTAATTCCTGCTCGTGGCACCGCCCGCCGGCCAATCCACAAATCTTATGGTTGCGCACGCGTCAAACACCCGAGTGGAGCGGTTAACGCCACGCCCACTAGGCCTTTAATTAACCAACGGTTTTAACCGACAACCATTCCTCCAACCACCCTCACTTTGCTTTAACCAAACTACGATGAAATACTCACCTTCCTTTTCATGGATCACCTTGGCACTGCTGGCTGCCACGCCGGCAAAAGGCACCATTATTACTAAGGCCGATAATGCCAGTGCCCTGAATCTGCCCGCCGCCTGGACAGGTAATATCGTGCCCGGCCCGAACGACGTGGCCACATGGGGCGCGAATCTTGCCCAAGCCGCGACCAACGACCTTGGGGTCAGCACCGCTTGGAACGGCATTCAAATTTTGCATCCGGGCGGGCCAGTGCAAATTAATGCCGGTTATAATTTAACCATTGGCCCAGCCGGCATTGATCTCTCGGCCGCCAGCCAGTCCCTGACGTTAAGCAATAACGTCAGCGTGAGCGTGCCACAACCCTGGCAGATTGCTTCCGGCCAGTCCCTGACTCTGGGGGGGAGCCTGACGAAGACCCTGGGGGGGTTGGTGCGCTTCAGTCTGCCCGATGGTACGTCAACTGTCCTAGTCACCAATCTTGCCTCTGGAGTGCTGCTAAACGGCACAGTGCCCTGTGGTACGGTAAACGACACCGACTTCGCCGCCCTGAATGGTAACGGTCAGGTTGTGGCTGGCAGCAACCTCGGTATTTACACTGCCAATCCAACGGGGAATTTTAAATCGACCACTGCGGTGGTGGATTTCAGCAACCCTAATTCCTCGGGTTTGAATGTCAGTGGGAATTCCGTTTTGGATGGCTTGCGGATTAACCAGCCCAATAGTGTGGTGCCTGCGTGGACTATCAACACCGGCGGCAAGGTTCTCTCCTTGAACGCCCTTTTGATCACCACCAACGTGGGCAACCAGCCGGTCTATGTCACGGGTGGCGGAACTGTGCGCATTTACAACAGCGGGCTCTTTGAGTTGCTATTGATTCAAAATAATCCTGCCGCCCCGCTGGTCTTTCAAAGCGGCACTTCCATCATCCAAAATGGGACGGCGGCATCCACCCTGACCAAACTGGGCGTGGGCACCGTGGAAATCCGTTCCACCAGCGGCCATACCGGCGGCACGCGGGTTTATGAAGGCACCCTGCTGGTGAGCGGCTCGGGGAATTTGGGCGGCAGCACCTTGGCGGTTTATGGCGGCACGTTCGCAGGTGCATCCGGAGCGGCGAATATCGCCCCCACGGTGGTTTATGTTGGAGCCACCAATGCCATTCGGATAAACACCCCCAATGGGCAGTTTGTGCAAGCCACGAATCTGAACCTGGGCGCTGGGTCACACCTGCTTTTCAGCCCCACCAATGGCGTGACCTTGAGTACCACCACTGCTCCCTTGCTGGTCAACAATCCCAACACCACTTTATCCGCCACCAATGGCATCACCTTGGATGTGGCGGCCAACCCAGCCGTGGGACAATACCCGCTAATCAAATACGGCACCCTGGCGGGCAATGGTTTTTCTGCATTTGGCCTGAACACGCTGCCTCACCTCGTGGCGTTTCTTTCCAATAATATCGCCAACAGCTCCATCGATCTGGTCGTTACTGCCAATGCCCAACCCTTGCAATGGGCTGCCGGCAGCGGCGCTTGGGACATCGCCACCACGGCAAATTGGAAAGATGCGACCGGCAACATCACGACCTATCAACAAAACGGTGCCTTTGGCGATCATGTTGTGTTGGGCGACATCCCAAGCGGAACCTCCCCGCTCACTGTCACTTTAAACCGCCGGATAAGCCCTGGATCAATCCTGGTGACGGGCGTTAAAGATTACCAGCTAACCGGCTTAGGCGGCTTCAGCGGAACTGGATCGCTTACCAAAGCCGGCTCCGGAACTTTGACCCTCACCACGACCAATAACTTCGCCGGGGGGGTGAACTTGAATGGTGGCACCACCGTCTTCACCTCCCTCAACAATCTCGGAAGTGGCCCGGTCAACTTTGGGGGCGGAACTTTGAAATACGCTGGCCACGCTGATGATCTTTCGCTTCGGACGGTTACGTTCAATGCTGGCGGAGCCACCATTGATGACGGTGGCAGTGCGATCACTTTCGCCAATCCCGTGGGTAACAATGGAGCCGGTGGCCTGACCAAATTGGGTGCGGGCACCCTCACCTTGAATGGCACCAACCAATTCCTCGGCAATACCATCGTCGGTGCTGGCACCCTGGCGCTGGGCGCGGGAAGTTATATAAGCAACAGCACAGCCATCGTGGCATACTATCCAGCAACCCTGGACGTTTCGGCCACGAGCCCGCTAATTGTGCAAAACCAAATTCTGGCCGGCACTGGCACCGTAAAGGGCGGAGTAACTCTGTTAAGCGGGGCCACCCTCTCACCAGCCACGAATGGCGTCAGCGGCACCCTGAGTCTTGCAAACGGCGACTTGACAGTAAACGGCGCCACGCTGGCCCTCGACATTTCGACCGGCAGCCGTGACCTGATTGTGGTGGATGGCAACCTCAGCCTCAGTAGTGGCAGCCTGAGCCTGAATGTCAATGGCACCTTGACCAATGGCACCTACAAGCTGATTCAATACACCGGATCCCTGCTCAGCGGTGCCGGTTCGTCGGCGAATTTGAGCCTCACCGGCTTCAACCAGTCGGGCAAGGTGGCCACGCTCAGCGAGGCCACCAGCGGGGAAATTGACTTGGTCGTGAAAACCCAAAACGGCTTGAGCGTGGTCTGGCAAGGCAGCGTGAATAATAATTGGGACGCCGGCAGTTCGGCCAACTGGCTGCTCGGGACGACGCCGGTCACCTATGCAGACGGCGATCAGGTATCGTTTACTGACAACACAGTTGCGCCCACGGTTGCCCTTTTGGGTGTGTTTTTCCCCGGCTCAGTCACCGTCAGTAATACTACGCAAACTTACACTTTTAGTGATGCCACTGGTAACGGTGGCGGCAAACTCAGCGGGCCAGCCAGCCTGGTTAAAAAGGGAACGGGCACGTTGGTGATTGACACCCTCAATAATAATACCGGTCCGACCACCATCGCCGGAGGCACTGTCCAGGTGGGTGACGGCACTAGCACGGGGGATCTGGGCACGGGCAATATCACAAATAATGGGGCCTTGGTATTCCTCCAGACCGACAATCGCACCCTTGTTGGGCAGATTAGTGGCTCCGGCTCGCTGACCCAGGCAGGTTCCGGCAACTTGACCCTTTTGGCGAACAATACCTGGAGTGGTCCCACCCTTGTCAGTTCCGGCACTTTGCAAATCGGGGGCGGCGGCCACTCAGGCTCCTTGGGCAGCTCTAGTGTCACCAATAACAGTGCCCTGGTTTTTGCTCGGGCCGGCATTTCCACTGTGAATAACCCAATTAGCGGGAATGGCTCAGTGGCCTTTAGCGGATCAGGCGTGACCACATTGTCCGGCAGCCAGACTTACCAAGGCGGCACCGCCATTAGCAATGGGGTGGTTAAACTGGCCGCCCCGGAGGAAATTCCTGACCTCGCTACCGTGCCGGGTGCAACCGGCGGATTGTATCTCGATGGATTTTTTGACCTGAATGGTTTTACGGAAACCATCAACGCCCTTTCCGGCAGTGTGGGCGTGGTAAGCAACAGCGCCGCCGGCAGTGCCACGTTGATTATTGGTGACGATACCAGCAGCACAACCTTTAACGGCATCCTGACGGATGGGGCCAGCGGAGGTAAGCTTCAACTTGTAAAACAAGGTGCCAGCACCCAGATCATCAATACTTTCAACACTTACAGCGGCGGCACCATTTTAAGCAACGGGGTTGTCGCCGGCCCAACCGTGCCGGGCGGCAACAACCATTTGCTTGGTTCCGGGCCTGTCACCTTTGCCGGGGGCACACTCCAACTCGGGGGCTATGCTGGTTCGGCCACCGTGCAACTGGGTACCTTTGCCAACCCCATTTTCGTTCCCACCAACCAAACGGGCACCATTTTATCCGTTGCCCGCGGTGATGTGAACAGCGTGCTGACCGGCGGTGGCATTTTGAATTTCACTGTAACCTACACACGTGGCAATGTCGGAGGTGACTGGTCTGGCTTTACGGGCTGGCTGAATCTCCGTTCCAAGGGTGGGGCCTCGGATGACTTTCGTGTGAACAGTGCCACCGGATTTCCCAAAGCCCGCGTCAATTTGGGCGCCGGAGTCAGTTTGTACAATCTGGTGGCCGGGGCAATCATTCCCGTAGGGGAATTATCGGGCGATCCCGCAAGTTACCTCCCCATCGGTTCAACGGGCACAGGGGGTGCCCAGCCCGCAATTTGGCGCGTGGGGTTGTTGAATACCTCCACCAATTTTGACGGCATCATCGCCGATGCCACCGGCATCATCAAAGATGGCCTGGGATCATGGACTTTAACAGGCGCAAATACTTATAGCGGGGTCACGGCGGTGACCAATGGCACCCTGGTGCTGGCGAATGATGCCGCCGCCAGTCCGAATACCGCGGCTTTTGAACTGCGCTCCGCCCATGCAGCATTGGATGTGACCGGCCTGACTGGCAGTACCCTGAATTTAGGAGCCAGCCAAGTGCTGACGGGCATCGGGACCATCCGGGGCAATGTGTTGGTACCCGATGGCTCGACCCTGAATGTGGGCTACCCCACTGGCAGTTTAACTGTAACTACGAATATTGAAATTGGCGGCAATGTGATTAGTTCCCTGAACCGCACCAATGCCAGCAATAGTTCCGAACTGATTGCGCCAAGCATCACGATTGATTCGACCGCCTCCCTGATGATTACCAACCTTGGACCGGCTTTTCAAGGTGGTGAAGTGTTTCATTTATTCAATCAGCCGGTGACGGGGTTCACCGCCATTACCCTGCCATCAATTGCCACATCGCTGACTTGGGATAACCGCCTGGCAGTGGATGGCACAATTGCCGTGCGGGGCTGGTTGGTGAATACCAATACCACAAGGATCAACAGTGTTTGGTCCGGTCAGACTCTCACCCTGTCCTGGCCGGCAGACCATCAAGGCTGGCGTTTACAAGCGCAAACCAATGTCTCAGGGACTGGTCTTGGTACTAATTGGGTGGATGTGGCAGGTGCCTCCGCTACCAACCAAGTGGGCATCCCGGTCAATTCCCGCAATGCCACGGTATTCTTTCGCCTGGTCTATCCTTAAAAAAATGTGGTAATCACGGAACAACCAGTTAAATATCTGTCCCGTACCGCCAAATTCATGAGCACGCTCACACGCAGAAAATTCTTGGGCCAGGTGGCCGGCACCGCTGCCGCTGCCACCTTCGCCAGCCCCTTGGTAAAAGCTCTTGGTAAAACCCCAACCGCTGGTAAGCGCCCCAATGTTCTATTTCTCATGTCCGACGACATGCGGGTGGAACTGGGCTGCTACGCCAGCCGTTTCGGGGCGGTCACCCCGAACTTGGATGCCCTGGCCAAATCGGGCGTCCGCTTCGACCGCAATTATTGCCAGTTCCCCCTGTGCAATCCTTCACGATCCTCCCTGCTCACCGGCCGGCCCCCCACCAAAACCGGTGTGCTGGGCAACCGAACCGCCTTCCGCACCGCGCATCCGGACTGGATCAGCCTGCCGCAACTCTTCAAAAACCACGGGTATAAATCGGTGCGCAGTGGCAAAATTTTCCACGGTGGCATTGACGACCCAGAGGCGTGGGACCATGCGGAGGGTGCCACGGGCGAGGGCGATGCCAATGGCGGTGGTGCTGGCGGCAAAAATCTGGTGCTGCACGCCAAATCCGGCGGTCCCCTCCCCACAAATGTACCCGCCGCCCTGCCCCAGGACTTGAGCCGGGCGGCGTATTCGGACCGCATTGTGGTCTTGGATGGCAATGGCGAGGGCAATGGCGATTATCATTCTGCCGATCGGGCCATTGAGTACCTGCGACAATATAAGGATCAACCCTTTTTCATTGCCTGCGGCATGGTCAAACCGCACAGCCCGCCTTCCGCACCGCAGCGATTTTTTGATTTGTATGATGCCAATAAAATCGAATTGCCCCCGGATTTTGCCCCCTGGCCAACCGTGCCGCCGGGCTTTCCCAAGGCCGCCATCCGAGCGCGCAATGCCGATCTCTTCATTGGCCGCGCCGCCAGTGAGGAAGAGGCCCGTCAGGTGATTCGCGCCTACCTCGCCTCACTGTCTTGGGCGGATTGGAACCTGGGCCGGGTGATCGGGGAACTGGACCGCCTGGGCTTGCGCGACAACACGATTATCGTTTTTCTGGCCGATCACGGCTATCACCTCGGTGAAAAGGGCAAATGGTCCAAAGCCGGTTCCCTGTTCGAATACGGCACCCGCGTGCCCTTGATCATTCACGCCCCCGGCGCCGCCGGGAATGGCCAGGCTTGCCGGCGCATTGTGCAGTCTCAGGATATCTATCGGACGGTTACCGAACTGGCCGGCCTGCCCCTGCCGGAGGGTGTGGAAGGCCACAGTTTAGTCCCCTTGCTCAACCAACCGGCAGCGGACTGGAATCAT
Organism: uncultured Verrucomicrobia subdivision 3 bacterium; assembly: GCA_903936645.1. Classification (GTDB taxonomy): domain Bacteria; phylum Verrucomicrobiota; class Verrucomicrobiia; order Limisphaerales; family UBA11358; genus UBA11358. Next base: position 6,435 of record CAIZWI010000131.1, on the reverse strand, counting down.
CCCGCCTACAGCGTCTGGTGTGAGGACGGCACGTCGCTGCATGGCGTGGCGGTGCGCACTGAACAATGGCGCTTTGCCGAGTACGGGCCGGAAGGCAAGAGCGGCGCCATGCTTTTGGATGCACAAGCCGATCCCCAGGAGTTAAAAAATCTCGCGGCAGATCCGCAATACGCTTCGGTGCGCGCTGAACTCGCTGGGCTGGCCCGAACATACGCGGCAGACTACCGGCCAAAGGGGTAAATTCCCGCTCCGATGCACCGGCCCACAGAAATAACATCAGCCCATGGCTTCCATGTGCTGACCAAACCCATTGGGCCGATCTGCAATCTGGATTGCACCTACTGCTTTTATTTGGAGAAACAATCGCTCTACCCCGCCGAAAAATCCTGGCGCATGAGCGATCCTGTGCTGGAAGCCTACATCCGCCAGTACATTGATGGGCAGCCGGGCGAGGAAGTTTATTTTGCCTGGCAGGGCGGTGAACCAACCTTGCTGGGCGTGGAATTTTTTAAAAAGGTGGTGGCCCTCCAAAAAAAGCATGCCCACGGCAAACACATCCACAATGCCCTGCAAACCAATGGCACGCTGCTGGACGACCGCTGGTGCGAATTTCTCGCGGCCAACCAGTTCCTCGTAGGCCTTTCCATTGATGGTCCGCGGGAATTGCATGATCGTTACCGGGTGGACAAAGGTCAAAAACCGACCTTTGATGCCGTGATGACTGGATTGGGATTCCTCAAGAAACACCGGGTTGAATTTAATACTCTTACGGTGGTCAACCGCGCCAACTCCTTGCAACCGCTTAAAGTCTATCGTTTCCTCAAGGAGATCGGCAGCAGTTTCCTGCAATTCATTCCGTTGGTGGAACGCCTGCCCGCCAGTCTCACTGCGGCCCCCGGGCTGACATTTGCCGAGCCACCCGCTCCCCATAAACCTGCGACCACCCCCTCCTCCGTGACCCCGGAGAGCGTGGAGGCCCCACAGTATGGGGATTTTCTCTGCGCCATTTTTAATGAATGGGTCCGCCAGGACGTGGGCCAGGTGTTTGTCCAGTTATTCGATGTCGCACTAGGAAACTGGATGGGCCTGGGCTCCTCCTTGTGTGTGTTCGCCGAAAAATGTGGCTCCGCTCTCGCCATTGAGCACAATGGGGATCTTTACAGTTGCGATCACTATGTTTATCCCCAGTACCGCCTGGGCAACATCCTCAACCAGAGCCTCGGCGCCATGGCGCAATCCCGCCAGCAATCCCAATTCGGGCAGGACAAGCTTGCCTCCCTGCCACAATATTGCCGCACCTGCGAGGTGCGTTTTGCCTGTCATGGCGAATGCCCCAAACATCGCTTCCTGACCACGCCCGATGGCGAACCGGGATTAAACTACTTGTGCCCGGCTTATAAACAATTTTTCCGGCATATTGACCCCTACATGAATGCCATGGGCCAGTTACTCAATGAAGGCCGCGCCGCGGCGGAAATCATGGCCCTGATCCATGCCTGAAATCCAGAAACATTGCCGGGGGCCATTTCCAAAGGTATGTTACAAGCATGAGCATTTTGCCCATCAGCCTGGAAAAACAGGAGCAACTCGCCGCCCGCATGACCGCCCTGGGCGTGCGCGAGGCGGATATTGAGGAATCCTTCGTCCGCTCCGGCGGTCATGGCGGGCAGAATGTCAATAAAGTGGCGACCTGTGTCATGCTCCTGCATCTGCCCACTCAAGTGCGGGTCAAATGCCAGACCACCCGCCAGCAAGGTCTGAACCGCCTGCTCGCCCGACGTTTGCTGTTGGATAAAATTGAGGCGTTGCAAAAAGGGTTTGTGGCCAAAGACCGGGATGCCGCCGAAAAAATCCGCCGGCAAAAACTTCGCCGCAGCCGCCGGTCCAAGGCCAAAATGCTGGCGGGCAAAGCTCATAACGCGACTAAAAAAGTCCTCCGCCAGCGTGTGCGCGCGGATTAAGATTTAATGTCCCGCACGTGAAAGGCCGTAAACCCGATGATCAGAAACGTCAGGTTAAACCCGGCCAGCACACACAATGACTGTCCGACCTTCCACCAAGGCACGGGTTGCAATAGCAGATTCTGCCAGATATTCAGGTAATATGTGAAAAACCAGGGTTGCAACTCCTTGAAAAAGGGAATTTGCATCAGCACAAAACTCACAAAAGTTACCGACAGCGCCAAAATGGTCGCCGCCGCCGGCTTCATGTTAAAACAGGAGAACATGAAGGCCAGGCTCAATATCGTGACCGACTTGACGGCCAGGAAGACGTGTGCCCCAATGTAATGCCAGATGCCATCGGCCGTCCCCAGCACGCTGAACATCTCGCCGGGTATATACACAAACAAACCGCCCCAGGGAAAGTAGCAACTGGCAAAACCCACGCCAATCCCGCCCAGCATCAGCACCAAAAGAATCGAGAAAACCACTCCGGCCAGCCATTTGACGAACAGCAGTCGGAACCGCGATATGGGCCGTGACAGAATCATGCGCAGGGTCCCGTCCTCCGCCTCCTTGGCCACCAGATCACCACCGATCAAGGAGACATAGAGCGGCAGCAACACATAAGCGATGGGAAACAACATCACGGTCGCCACGGTCAGGCTCGTAATATATTGCCCGGAATCATAGCCATTGGTTTGAAGTTGCCGAACCATGTCATGCGAGGCGTGCGAGTAACGAAAAACCAGCACAATGATCACTTGGGCCAGCAGCAGCGCGCCAAAGCCAATATACGTGCGCGGTTTGCCAAACAATTTCCAAAGTTCGTTGCGGAGTTGGAGAAACAACATGGTGTGATGGCGGTTATGAAACTGGATTAGACCCGGCTGTCACGCATCAAGGTGAGATAAAAAGTCTCCAAGGTGGGCTCCTCGGGGGCGATCTCAAAGACGGCCATCCCCTGCTCCACCAAGCAACGCACCACCTGGTCGGCCCCCACCTGGCTGGCCAGTTCAACCAGCCGCCCATCGCGGTCATCAGTGATCAGCCCCCTTGCGCGCAGTTCACGGGTTGCCACCGCAAAATCACCCACCCGCAGGCGCAGCCAGTGGCGGTCAGTGCGAATATTGGTCAGCGGACCTTCAAACACCTTGCGCCCCTGGTTGAGCACGGCAATGCCCGTGCAAAGTTGCTCGACCTCATTCAAAAGATGGGAGGACAGTAAAATCGTTAGTCCCAATTCGCGATTCAACCGCAGGATCGTCTGGCGCAGTTCATGGATGCCCTCGGGATCCAGTCCGTCCCCCGGCTCGTCCAAAATCAATAAATTGGGATTGGGCAGCAATGCCTGGGCGAGCGCCAGCCGCGTGCGCATGCCATGCGAATACGTACGCACCTTGGATTGCTCCCGACCCGTCAGGCCCACCCATTCGATCACCTCGCGGATGCGCGCCGGGGAGGTGGGCCCCGTGTAATGGCTCAGAATCTCCAAGTTGCGCCAGCCACTGAGATAATCATAAAAAACCGGGGTCTCAAAAATAGCCCCCACGCGCTGCAACGCCTGCTGCCGGTGCGACGTCACCTCATGCCCTCCCACGCGCACTTCGCCATGAGTGGGCCATACCTGTCCCAGCATCATCCCAATGGCCGTGCTCTTGCCGGCACCGTTATGGCCCAGGAGACCGTAGATCGCTCCCGGAGGCACGGTCAATGTCACATCATCCACCGCCGTGCGGCGGCCAAAAATTTTCACCACATTTTTAAGTTCAATCACAGTTCACCGGGTCCCTTCCACCACCAGCAGGTTTTGAATATGGCTGTCCGCGTAAAGATAATTGACCGCCTTGGCCGCGCCCCGCGCAATGTGGAAATTAGCTTTGTCATACATGAGGGGGATTTCATCGGGCTTGAAATTAAGGCCAAAAACTTGCAGATGATCGGTGTTTTGCCCGTTGAGCAGGCTGTTCCAGGAATAACTTGAGCCGGTTTGCTGGTACCAGCCTTGGTTGTCGGAGGGGCACCGCAGGACCGCCACATTACCCAACTGCGCGGCGAGGACGGTATCCGGTCCGGGCAGCACTGGGGTCGGGGGGTTGGTGGCCGTGGAAACATCCCGCATGACCGGCAGGCGATTATTATTTTCCTGAATATACAACTGCAAAGCCACTCCGATCTGACGTAAATTGCTCAAACAGCCCACTGCCCGCGCTGACTCCTTCGACCGCCCCAAGGTCGGCAGCAATAGCGCGGCCAGAATGCCGATGATCGCCATGACCACCAACAGCTCCACCAGCGTAAAGGCGCGGGCGGGTGGGTGCTTCATGGTCCGTTGTTTCTCCGGTTTAATTCCATCACCTTTTGCATCTCTTCCAGCACCGGGGCGAGTTCGGCCCGGGTCTCCGGCGAGCTCTGCGTGTAGTAGGATTTCAAGCCAATAGTGGTAATTTTATCCTGCAATTCCGGGCTCAGCACCGGTTGGTTGGTGCCGGAATTTTGCGGCGACTTGGGCGGCCGCCCGGCTTGCATTTGACCTTGGGAGTCCCGCAGGTTCTTTAGGGTGTTCTCAATGGTTTTCTGGCGGCGCTCCGGTGGGAGCGCCTCAAAGGCTCCCAGCATTTGTTTAAACCCGGTCGGCATGGTTGCTTCCAAGAACTTGCCCTTCTCCGCCTCGGTCATCGCTGCAAACCACCGCGCCATGATATCCCCCCAAACTTTGCGCCGTTCCTCCAGCGTCAGCCCATTGAGCATGGCCGCCAGTTTTTGCAGTGCCTTTTCCCGGTCCGCGGCGGAGAGCCGCGCAAAATCCACAGACTCCTCGTAGGCCCGCACCTTCTCCGGCGTCAATTTCAAGCTGAGTGCCAGATGATAGCCCGCCACGGCCAGCAACCAGATGCCCACAATGGCCGCCACCGCATAGGCTACCGGCCGATGTCGCTGCGAAATCATGTGAGCAAGTTACTCCTTCAACCAAACAATGCCACTAAAAAGGAAAGCCCACAGGATAAAGCTGCCCTCCTGCTTCGAACGTCTTCCAGTAAGCCCCAGCAGCGCTGCGGGTCCAAGTCTAGACTTGCTGGATCACCGGTGTTGGCGCTTTGACATCGCAAGCCTCCTCACTCCTCACACAAAGGTGCGAGCAACTGCCCGGCAGCCTCCAGCCAGACGGTCTCCTGCACCGTGTATTCGTACTCCCGCCGGGTGCCCACCCCCAGGGTCCCCACCACCACGCCATCCCGCCGTATGGGTACGCACAGGGTGCCACCCACACCGGTCTGGCGGGCGCCGGGCTGGGCCACCCCGGTGGTATCGGTTTGCAAATTGCACATGGTGACCGGCCGGTTTTGAGCCGCAACCTGGCCGGCAATCCCCTTGCCCACGGGAATCGTACTCACCACATCCAGCAACTGGGGCGGCAACCCTTGCTGCGCCAAAAGTTTCAGCAACTGGCCCTTTGGGTCAAGCCAGTGGATTGTCCCAGTTTCCGAGTTAAATTGGCGCAACAGGCTGCTCAATGCGCTTGCCAGCAAGATTTCGCGGGGCTCACCGGCTTGCAACAATGCCTGGAGCTGGTCATAGATCGGCAACTGAACCGATTCATGGGGAGGATTCATATTAGTGTGCTTTCAGGGAATTGAGCAAACCGCCCAAGCCATAGCCCAGCCAGACGGCGATCAAACAGAGCAGCACGGAGAGCATAATGTAGCTGCCGGCCTGAAGCCAGTTGCCACTCTGGATTTGACGCAACGTCTCGAGGCTGAAGGAGGAGAATGTCGTGTACCCGCCGCAAATGCCGATCATGAAAAACTGCCGGAATGTCGGGGATGCCCCCATGTGGCCCGCCGGTTCATTCAAGGCAGCAAACAGGCCAATCATGAGCGAGCCAGTGATATTAATCACCAGTGTGCCCCAAGGAAATCCCGTGCCATAGCGCTCAGCGACCAGGCTGGCGAGCCAGAAGCGGCCCACGCTGCCCAAGGCCCCGCCCACCGCCACGCAAAAATACGCGAACATGCAAAAACCATAGCTTTAATCTCCGGGGATTTCAAACTTAACCATGTGGCTCATGTCCCGTGGAAAATTAAGAACGCTTACTTGACTCGCCGCGTTTCGTTTCTATCATGCCTTTCTGGCTTTCAAATATAAATTTGGAATTAGAAATTATACTATGAGCACAATTGTTAATATTCAGGCGCGCGAAATCTTGGATTCCCGCGGTAATCCCACCGTCGAAGTCGACGTCCATCTGGCTGGCGGCGCTTTCGGGCGCGCGGCGGTCCCCAGCGGGGCCAGCACGGGCGAGCACGAAGCCATTGAGCTCCGTGACGGCGATAAAACGCGTTATCTCGGCAAGGGCGTGCTCAAGGCCGTGAAAAATGTCGAAGAAAAGATCGCTCCGGCCATCCTCGGCATGGACGCGCTGGATCAATTGACGATTGATCGCACGATGATCGAATTGGACGGCACGGAAACCAAGGCCAAGCTCGGCGCGAAT
>CAIZWI010000130.1 GCA_903936645.1 uncultured Verrucomicrobia subdivision 3 bacterium | reverse complement strand
GCAAATTAGTATGCTTACGGATGTATCTGCTACGGATATATTCGCAAGACATGACCAATTCGTCAAGCGGGAAAATAAAATTCAAAATCCAAACTGCAAAATTCAAGGAAACTTCACCCCGCAACTTCCAAGCCGCGCCGACTGGGGCGGATAGGTCGGAGCATATCAAGGCCAAGGGCATGCTGGTGCGAGGGAGGCGCAGGGTGCCGGTGATCCATGAGCCCTCAGGCTTCAACCGCCTCCGGTGGTGGGGCAAAGCCTCACGAAAGGTCACCGTTTTGTTATTTGGCGGGGGACCTGGTTTACGGTATGCTGGACGGGATTTGGGGAACCTTGTTACATGGCGCACATACACGAAAAAATTGATTTTACGGTCGCAATCTTTGTGGTTCACGCAGGCAAAATCCTGTTGATCCATCATCGGAAACTGAACAAATGGCTGCCGCTGGGCGGTCATATTGAACTGGATGAGGATCCGGAGCAGGCGGCCATCCGCGAAGCCAGGGAGGAAAGCGGGCTGGACGTGGAATTGCTCGGCGAGCGTCCGCCCACGACCTCGCCCGGCACGCGCGCGCTGATTGCGCCGCGGTTCCTGGACATCCACCGCATTAACGAAACCCACGAGCACATCGGGATGATTTACTGGGCCCGGCCCCGGCAGGGAACGGTGACGCTGGCCACGGAGGAGCACCATGACATTCGCTGGTGCGCTCCGGCGGATTTTGCGGCCTTGCAACCGCCCATGTCCCCGGCGGTGATCTGGTATTGCGAGCAGGCGGTCACGGAAATTTCGCGCTGGCCATGACCACCGCGTCACGTTTCCGGGCCGGTTGTTACACCCTGGAAGGACTGAATTCTTTCGCGGTGGTGATTTATTTCAACTACCTCTATTTTTATTTCCGGGACACCTTTGGCTTCGACAACCAGGCCAACCTCGAACTGGCCTCGTTTATCGGGCTGATTTACACCCTGGCCTCCTGGCAGGCGGGCAAGCTGGCGGCCCGTTTCGGTTATTTCACGGCGTTGAAAGGCGGTTACGCAGTGATGGCGGCGGGCCTGCTGGTGGGGGCGCAACTGCACACGGTGACCGGCGCGATTGCCGCCGCCTGCATCATCAATGTGGGCATGTGCCTGATCTGGCCCACGCTGGAGGCGCTGGTGAGCGAAGGGGCGGTGGCCGCGGACGCCGTTGGAATATACAATATAACCTGGGCAGCCACCAACGCCCTGGCTTATTTTCTGGGTGGTGCCTTGATCGAAAAATTCGGGTATGGGGCGATTTTTTACGTTCCGTTCGTGCTCATGCTGGCCCAATTCGAACTCGCCCGGCGCTTGCAACCACACCGGCCGGCAGCGGCCCCCGCACCCCAGGCCGGGGCGCACGCTCCCGCGGCGGGGCGACCGTCGCCGGCGCAAGCGCGCTCCTTTCAGCACATGGCCTGGCTGGCCAATCCCTTCGCCTACATTGCGGTGAACACCCTGCTGGCCGTGATGCCGGACGTGGCGGCCAAATTCCACCTCTCCCCCATGCTGGCGGGATTCACCTGTTCGCTGTGGTGCTTTGTGCGGCTGGGGATGTTTGTGGTCTTGTGGTACTGGACGGCCTGGCATTACCGGTTTCGGGGCTTGCTAACGGCTTATGGCCTGCTGGTGCTGGCCTTTGCCACCATTTTGATGACGCATTCCCTGGCGTTGCTGGTGGTGGCGCAAGGCGCTTTTGGGGCGGCCATTGGCTTGTTATACTATTCGTCACTATTTTATGCCATGGACGGGCACGATTCGAACAGCGAGCACGGTGGCATTCATGAGGCGGCCATCGGCGCGGGCAACTGTCTGGGACCGGCGGTGGGGGCGGCCTCCCTGCAATTTCTGCCGCAAATGGCCAACAGCGGAACGGTGGCGGTGACGGTCTTGCTGCTCTGCGGTTTGGGCGGGCTGATCGCTTTGCGCTTAAGTCCCAAGGCCAGGGGCTGAGCGCCCGGGATCAGCTTTTCCCCTCGGACTCAATCCAGCGCACCGCATAGCGCACCAGGTCATTGGCCGTTTTGAGTTGCAGCTTTTCCTTGATGTGCACGCGATGGGCCTCGACGGTTTTGACACTCACATGCAACTGCCCGGCGATGGCCCCGGTGTCACTGCCCCGGGCAATCAATTGAAAGACTTCAAACTCACGATCGGAAAGCCGGGCCACGGGTGAGGCCGGGGCCCCGCTGGCCTGGCCGGAAAAGGTTTCCAGAATGCGCGAGGCCATTTTTTCGCTCACATAAATCCCGCCCGCCAGCACCTTGCGCATGGCCAGCAGAAATTTTTTTCCACCCTCCTGTTTCATGATGTAGCCGCGCGCGCCGGCGCGGAGCACCCGTTCGGCGTAGAGGGTTTCGTCGTGCATGGACACGACCAGGATGGCCAGGTCGGGCTTCAAGGCCCGCAGGTCTTTGATGAGTTCGAGGCCGTTTTTGTCCGGGAGGGAGATATCAAGGAGGACCAGGTCGAGCTTTTGTTTCATGACCGCGGCCTGGGCCTGGGCGGCATTATCCGCCTCGGCGGCGACCACCAGGTCGGGCTCGTTATCTATCAACTGGCCCAGGCCGGTACGCATCATGGGATGGTCGTCCACGATGAGGAGCTTTTGGGCGGTGCTTTTATTTTTAACGGCCATGTTGAGAGGCGGGGTTGGCGTTCACCGCCGGGACGGAAATGGTAACCGTGGCCCCGCCGGCCGGATTGCCGCCGATGGCCAGGGTGCCGCCGATCATGCCGGTGCGGGATTGCATGATGCGGAGTCCCATGCCTTTGTCATTGGCGGGTTTGGTCGCGGCAAAACCGGTTCCGTCATCGCTTACACTGAGCCAGAGGCGGCCGTCAGCCGCCCGCAATTGGATGGTCACGCACCGCACTTTCTGGCCATGGCGCAGGGCATTGGACACTGCTTCCTGGGCAATGCGGAAGAGATGGGTACTGATGGCCTGGTCATTCACGGGCACTGGCGGATCACATTGGAACTGGCAGTTCACCCGGAATATTTTGCTGGTGTTCTCGGCCAGTTCGCCCAGGGCGGACATCAAGCCTTCCGCCTCCAGGGTGACGGGCGAAAGCCCGCGGGCCAGGGCGCGGGTTTGGGAAATGGTTTCCCGCACGTTTTTGGCAATGGTGCCCGCGCGGGTGGAGCCATCCCGGGAGCGGCGCTCCAGTTTTTGCTCCAGCACCTGGCTCATCAGTTCAATCCCGGCCAGATGCTGGCAAATGCCATCGTGCAGATCGTGCCCGATGCGGCGTTGTTCGCGCTCGCTGATCTCGAGAATTTCCTTTTCCAGTTGCTTGCGCTCGGTGATGTCGCGGATGAAACCGGTAAAAATCCGGCGGTCGGCCAGCTGCACCTCGCTCACGGACAAATCCATGGGGAAGACGGTGCCATTTTTGCGCCGGCCGCTGACTTCGCGGCCGATCCCAATAATCCGGGCCTGACCAGTGCCCCGGTAATTGGCGAGGTAACCATCGTGCTGGGCATGATGGGGTTCGGGCATGAGGACACTGACATTTTTGCCAATGACCTCGGCCGCAAGGTAGCCAAACATTTTTTCCGAAGCCAGGTTGAAGGACTCAATGACACCCCGCTCGTTAATGGTAATGATACCCTCCACGGCCGTCTCCAAAATGGCGCGCAACCGGGCCTCGGAATCGCTGAGGGCTGACAAAGCCGCCTGTTTGCGGGTGCGGGCACGCGCCGCCTGGCAGGATTTGAATTGCGTAATCCAGCCCAGCAACTCATCCCGGGACATTTTCCGATAGTCTTTCATCGAGCCGATGAACTCACTATCAGGAAAATCCTGACCGCTGCCAACTGCAAACCGAGGCTGCCGACTCACAAATAATGGGGGCCGACTTAATGGGCGAGCAGTTGCGCCCGGTAATCGGTGGGTGACTGGCCGAGAATTTTTTTGAAAACCCGGTTGAAATGGGTCAGGGACTGGAAGCCCACTTCAAAGGCAATTTCGCTGACGCGCAAATTGGGGTTGAGCAGGAGATTTTTGGATTTTTCAATGCGCACCCGCGAAAGGTAATCGGTAAAATTGATGCCGGTGACCTTTTTGAAGGTTTTGCAGAAATAGAAGGTGCTCATGTTAACCGCCCGGGCGACCTGGCCGAGGGACAGCTTCTCGCCCTGATGCTCCTGAATATAATCCCGGGCCTTTTTGATCACCGGGGGTTCGGCATTTTCCTGCTGAATAAACACTTGATTACTCATCATGGCCAGGTGCTGGGAAAAAATCGTAAGCATTTTAAGCGCGGCCTTTTGCTGGGCGGGCGACACCACCTTGGTGGCATGATAAGCGGCTTTTAATTTCTCGCGATCCACGTCCAGGCCCCATTCATCGGCCAGCGCGAGCATTTTTTCGAATTGCTTTTTATCGGGTTTGCTTTTGAAAAACTGGCCGCTCTGCAGATAGCCAATGAGCCGGTCGCTCATGCGGACGGGCACGGCCGTGTCGCACAGGCCGGCGGGGCAGACGACGGACTGGGGTTCGTGGGTGGCCTTGGCGCAGAGGCGCTCCTGGCTTTGCAAACAGGCGGCGCAGGAGCGGCTGGTGCGCGAAATCATGGCGCAAAAGGGGTTTTCGTTCCGGCAGCCGTGATGCGGCAACTGCCAGGTTTCCACTGGTTGCAGCGCCAGCGGCAGGCCGGTCAGGTCGCCGAAGGCGCGGGCGTAATCGCGGTAAATCTTGGAAGTGGTCAGCGCCTGGACCAATGAGCGATTGACATTACCGCTGTCGTTGCCATTGTTGTTCGCGGCCGTAACCGCGAAATCCGCACGCAAGGAACCGGGCGCAGAGGCCTCGGTGACATTTGACTGGCCAGCAATTTTTGTTTCCATGTTGCCAATTTACGCTAACCCCCGCCGGGCAACAATTGGGCTGACCCTGATTCAATGAGGCCGCCATCCCCTACCCTAATCAGGAAAAACCTGATGCCGGGGGGCGGGCAGTCTTAAGTCCATCAGCCCCAGGCACAGAGCCCGTTCACATAATCCGCCGAGCCATCGCGCAGCCAGCCATCCAGTTGCGCCTGGTCTTTGAGTTGCTGGCCACGGGCACGGGGCACGGCGACGAAGTGGGTTTTCATCTCCGGCAGGGCCGTCATGTCCACCCACAGTTTTTCAAACTGGGTCACGGGAAATACGTCCTCCTGGCCGTGGCCCCAGCGTTTCTTGACGTCCTTGATGGTGATATACGTCGGCATGCGGGCGGCCACGGACCGCACGGCGGCCGCCACCCGCGCGGCATCCCCCAAATCACTGCGTTCGAGCCCAAAGATGGCGAGCAGCCGGTCGATATGAATCCAGCAGGTGTTGGAATTATAGAAGCGCAAATGGAATTCATCCTCTTCCCGGGGCATCGCCAGCCCTTCGACCAGGCGCACCTGGCCGTTCACCCGGGCCAGGCCGCCGCCACGATCCTCGAGCCGGCGTTGGATCACCTCGAAGGTCAGCCCGGCCCCCTGAGCCAGATGCAGGCCAAACAAGGCCGGATCGGCATCCGCCCCGAGCGTGTCAATATTGTGCAGCATCAGGTGCTGCAATTGCGGCTGTTCGGCCAGCAGGCGGGCGAGCACCCCGTTGCGCAACAGGTTGGGCACTTCGAACCAGTGGCCCACCGGGTGCAGGCACTGCCCGGGCAGATTGTCGGTGTAATCCGTCCCCTCCCCGGCCGTCCCCGCCCAGTTGAGCAGGGCGGCGCGGAGGCTGGCCCGAACTTTTTGCTGTTGTTCGTCCAGGCGTTGCTGGGGCATTTCCTCCCAGAGAAATCGCAGGTCGCGCACCATGGGAATGAGGCGCAGGCCAATGGACCGGCCGGGTGACAGGATCAGCGGCCCCGGGTAATGGTGCGCTTGCACCCGGGCCAGATATTCCTCGGTGGCGGCATGCGTCAGGTAGCTTGTGGTAAAAATATGCGGGAGCCGGGCGGGCTGGCCGGCCAGTTGAGCGATGCGCCGGCTCTTGGCCAGGTGCGTTTCGATGAAGGTTCGGTGCCGGCCGGCGAACTTGCAGAATGGATGCAGGGCTTTGACGACCCCGGCGCCCTGGGTCCAGCGGCTGCCCACGCCGGCGGCCAGGGTGACGATGGCCAGTTCGCCCCGGGCAATCGCGGCCAGACCGGCCTGGCGCAATTCATCCGCCAGCGGGACGGTGGCATTCCAAACGTCGGCATCCGTGACATCCTTGATGTCCGCGGCGGCGGGCAAACGGTTTTGGGCGAGGCCAATGCGGCCATTTTTCAAATCCTCACGAATTTGCTCGTGCTGCAACCGGTCAAAACCATTTTGCTCGAGCAATTCGGCGAGGCTGTGCTGGTGGCCGCGGCCGGTTTTCAAGCGGGGGAGGAGCCGGTCGAAGAGGGTTTGCAACATGCCCGAAAATTCCGGCCGGGTGCGGCAGGCGGCGCTGAATTTATCCAATTCGGCGCGCTGGGGCCGGGTCAGGCTCTGGGGATCGGAACGCAGCCAGCGGGGCACGTGCAGTGCATAATACCCGCGCGGCAGCAGGGCCGCCTCGCCAGTCAACCGCTCCGCGCGGGTGCCGTGCTCATTAATGGCAAAATCGTAAACCACCGGCTCCATGGCAAAGGGCAGGGCGTGCTCGAGTTCGCGCTTGGTGCGGGAGAGGATGGCCTGCAGCCGCTGCTGCGCCTCCGCCTTGCGGCCCGGTTCAAAAATAAAGCCCATGCCGCCCCCGGACATGCCGCCCAACATCCAAAAGCCCCAGAAATCCTGGCCGAATTCTTTTTGGACGGCGGCAATCACCGTTTCCGTAAACGCGTTGCTCGCCCAGGGAATGATGGTTTGAATTGGCTCGCGAAAATTCCGCATGGTCAGACCGCCCAGGACCTGCACATCGCCGGCTTGCAAAGCCTGCACGATCTGTTCCAAAAGGGAGAGCGCCGCCTGCCGGCCCAACCATTCGGTGGGCGAGCGGAGCAGGTATTTTTCGGTGACCATTTCCAGAATGGGCCCCACGTTTTGCGCCATGCCGCCATGGACGAGCACCAGGCTCTCTTGCAATCGCTGCCGGGTATCCGCGGTGACTTGCTCACGCGTCAAAATCTGGTGCGCGGGCATAAGCCGGCCCCGGCTGATGCCAAATTCCGCATCGCCAGCCACTGCCGCCACCCCGGTGATTAATTTCATCCCCGGCCACACGCCGCCGGAATCCTGCCAGCCGCCACCCGAGCCACCCAGCCATTCGCCGAGCAGCGCCCGGGCCAGCACCAGCCGGCGTTCGGACTCGGCCAATTCGCCGGTCAGCGACTCAGCCTGCCGCGTCGCCCGCATGCAGACGGCAATCAAGGAGGCCAGCAGGTTGGTCGAAACCGCCAGGCGCGACCCTTTGGGGATGTCATTCACATGGCTGACCAGCTCCAATCCCCGGCCCGGACCGACGACCCGTGCCAGCAGGTCGGCCAACTCCATGCCGGAGCCCTCAATCCCGGGGGGCACGATGCCAGCGGCGATCACCGCCGCCTTGAGCAGGCCCAGATAATCCCGCGCAAAATCAAAAACCTCCGCGAGGCTGGTGATGTCCACGGTGGCCCCGAGATCCACGCTGGTGAGCCGCAACACGGGCTCCTCGATGACCCGCAAACAGGCTTCCACCGGCGGCTTGGTCAAGGCGTCGCGTCCGTGCACCCCCAGGTCCACGGAAATATTGAGGACCCGCGCCCCCTCGGGATAATCCATGCCCAAGAAGAAAATATCGCTCCAGCCAGAATGGCTCAAATCCATGCGCACCGGGGTCAACTCGCGCAACACCGGGTAGGTGCCATCCGCGCCGCGCTCGAGCAATTCCGGGCGCAGCCGCAGGGGATGATCCGCCGGGTGCCCCATGCGGAACATCCATTGATTGCCCCGCACCGAGCGCACACTGCGCCGGACCTGATCGGCCAGGGTTTGGAAGGCAATGCGCTGATACACCACGGCCAGCGCGCTGGAAATGGCATCGCTGGGACCGCTGGCTGTTTGCACGGCGAGGAACTGTTCCAAGGCCTCCTCAAAGCGCCGCTGCAAAAGGTGCTCAAACCCCTTGAAGGGTATCATGCCCGCAGCCCCGGCCGGAATTTTGCCAGGCAAATGAAAACGGTGAATGGCGTAGAGAAAGAACAGGGCGCGCACCCGTTCATATAAATTTTCACTACTCCGCCGGAAGGCGTCCAGTTCGCCGCAGGCGGCGACTAATTCGGCGGCGCTGGCGCGGGCGCAAACGGCGTCGAGCGACTGGTTGCGAATGGCGGGATCCGCCGAGGTAATAATGTCGAGAAGCGGGCTGGCCATGGTTTTTTTGAGGGTTGCGGGCGGGGACGGGTTACTGCCCCTCCTGGGCCAGGAGTTCCACCAGACCCGCGAGGACTTCCGCGCGGGCGGGGCTGGCGAAGGCGAGCGCCAGTTGGGCCGTGAGCAGGCCATATTTCAAGCCTATGTCAAACCGCCGGCCCGCCAGTTCCAAGGCCAGGAACCGTTCCTGACTCGCCAGCCGTGACAAGGTCTGGCTGAGGCTGGCCGGCTGCCCGGCCGCGAGGCTGGCACCGAGCGCGGTCATCACCGATGGGGTGAGGACATGCATGCCAAAAAAACACAGATAATGGCCGGCGCGCAGGCCGGGAACAATCAAACGCTGTTCTGCCACGGTCGGGGTGGGCTTTTCGAGGACCTCGGAAACGAGGTAAAGACGCTGGCGATTTTCCGCCAAACGGCCGCCCACAGTGCCGTAATAGGGCAGTTTGCTCTCATGGGTGGCTTGCACGGCGGAAACCGCACAGGCTTCGGCGGAGGCGATCTCCACGAGTTGGCGGGCGCAACTGCGGGTTTCCCGGCTCAGGTACAAATGATCGCCCACCAGCAGTAAAAACGGATCGCCCCCGGTAAATTCATGAGCGCTCCAAACGGCGTGCCCGTAGCCCAAGGGTTGGACCTGCTCCACAAAATGCAAGCGGGCGCCGTGGCTGCCGGCGGCCGTGCGAAACGCCGCCACATCGCCGGGGTGCACCACCACGCAGATTTCCTGCGCGCCCGAATGGAGCGCCTCTTCGAGGATGATGTTCAGCGCCGTCTTGGTTTTGCCATCCCGATCCACGAGGGTTTGCAGCGGCAGCGTGCGTTGCCCCGGGCCGGCGGCCGTGATGACTGTTTTGCGGATTTCCATATTGATTGCTTGATTACCCAAAAATTCTGCCAGTTTTACCAACAAAGGCGACTGCAAATTTAAACTGGTTGCTCCCGGCCGCGCCACGCGCCACGTTGAATTAGATTGTCATCCCGCCCGGGCGTTTGGTATCTCCTTCCCATGCTCCAAAAATTTGCGTGCCTGGCTCTGACCCTCGTGGCCACTTACCAAGTGGCGTTTGCTGAAGACACCGCCCTCAACACCCTGACTCCGGACGAAGCCGCCACCGGCTGGCGTTTGCTGTTCAATGGCACTAATTTTGACGGCTGGCATAACTTTAAAGCCGACGGGGTGCGGCCGGGCTGGCAAGTCAAGGACGGCACCCTCGCCTGCGTGGATCCCCATCAAGCCGGGGATATTGTGACCAGCGACAAGTTTGACTGGTTCGAATTGCAACTGGATTACACGATCTCCGAGGGGGGCAATAGCGGCATCATGTACCACGTCACGGATGCGGGTGGTGCTGTTTGGGCCACGGGACCGGAATTTCAATTGGAGGACAACCAGAAAGCCGCCGACCCCATCCGTTGTGGCTGGCTGTACGCCCTCTACCAACCCCCGGTGGACCCGACCACCGGCAAAACGCTCGATGCCACCAAGCCAGTAGGGGAATGGAATCATGTGCGACTGGTCATCAGCCCGCAGAAATGTGTCCATGAGATTAATGGCACCAAATATTTTGAATACGTTTTGGGCAGCAGTGATTTTACCAACCGCGTGGCCCACACCAAATTTGCCAAGATGCCGAATTTTGCCAAGTTCGACTCCGGCTGGCTGGCCTTGCAAGGCGACCACGGCAGCGTGAGTTTTCGGAATATCAAGATTCGCCCACTGCCAGCCACCCCCTGAGGGCGACAATCCAGCCCCCCCGACCGCCTTAATCCGTTTACCAAAGCAAGCAAAGTAGCAGCGAAACCACCCGCTGCGGCGGCTGGCGCTCTCCTATTTGGCTTCGCGAAATCTACTTATGGGACTTCGGCCGAGGCGCTGGGAGGAGTGATTTTCACCAAGAGCGGGATGCTGGCCTGGGAACGGCCATCGAGGAGGACGTCCAGCGAGAACATGCCAGGTTCATTGAATTTGAGTTGCTGGATGTTGATGATAAAATTGCGGGTGAGAAAATGGGCATCGTCCGGGAGGGTGACCGCCACGGGGAGGTCCATGGGGGGCATGATGGCCCGACCATCGGCGTTTACGAAGTTGAGGGTGACCTGGTGGTGGCCTTCATCACCCGGGGTGAAGGTGAGGCGGAGGGCGACCGAGCATTGGGGATGAATGGCCGGGAGTTGCTGGGCGTAGATGGTGTCGAACGCCCCGAGCAGATTCAGTTTCTCATTGTCATTCGTGGCGGCGTCGCACAGCACAGCTACTTGAATATTCATCGGCAGATATGAAGCCATGAATAGGGATAATTGACAATCGACAATTGATGATGGACAAGGTGGAGACCGATGGCCTGGGGCCGGAACATCCAAAATTCAAACTTCAATCATCGGGGCATCAAGTCCAAGGGGCATGGACGGCAGGGGAAAGAAAATCTGGACAGAAGAGAGGAGGGGCTTTAGAAACAGCGAATGAGTTCCCTCACCGGGCTGGCGATTTTGCTGGTGGAAGATGACGTGATGCTGCGCAAGCGGCTGGAGGCGCAATTAACCCGGCTGGGGGCCACGATCGCGGCCGCGGAGACCTTGCAGGCGGCGCGGCGGTTGCTGGCGGGTCAGGATTTTGATCTGGCATTGCTGGATGTCAACCTGCCGGATGGGCTGGGTCCGGACTTGCTGCGCGACCAAGTGATTCCGGCCAACACGGGAGTAATCGTGATGACGGCACAGGGCGGGGTGGCGGGGGCAGTGGAGGCCATGCGGCTGGGGGCACGGGAATACTTGGTGAAACCCTTTGATGCCGAGGAATTGCCACTCGTGCTGGAACGGGCAAGGCGCGGCCGGCAGGCGGCGCGGGTGGGGGAGCACCGCCGGGCGGATGCCGACCAAGCGCCCTTGTTTTTTGGGACGGCGCTGGCCGGATTGGAGCAGCATTTGCACAAGATTCTAGCCGCCGACCGGCGCATGCACGGGCCGTTGCCGCCCGTGCTGATCCAGGGGGAAACGGGCACAGGCAAGACGACCCTCGCGCGCTGGCTGCACGAGCACGGACCGCGCGCGGACCGGGAGCTGGTGGAGGTCAATTGCTCGGCATTGCCCGAAGCGTTGGCCGAATCAGAACTGTTTGGGCATGAGCGGGGGGCGTTTACGGATGCGCGGACGGCGCGCATGGGATTGTTTGAAGCTGCCAACGGCGGCACGTTGTTTCTGGACGAATTGCCAAGCCTGGCGCTGCCCCTTCAAGCGAAGCTGCTGACAGCGCTGGAAGACGGCAAAATCCGCCGGGTGGGGGCCAGCAAGGCGATGCCGGTGGATGTTCGGATCATTGCCGCGACAAGCCGTGATCTGGGGGAAATGGTGGCGCGCCGGGAATTCCGGGAAGACTTGCAACACCGCTTGGATTTATACCGGGTGGAGATCCCGCCATTGCGCGAGCGGGGCTCAGATATTGTGGCCATCGCGGAAATACTGGCCAGGATGCTTTGTCAGAAACACGGTCTGGCGCCGAAGCCCATTTCCCGGGAGGGCCGCCAGCGACTGCTGGCCGGTGTTTGGCCAGGCAATGTGCGCGAGTTGGCCCATGAACTGGAGCGGGCCATAGTTTTTGAGGAGGGGGCGGAGTTGCATTTTGCGCAACTGGGCGGGATAACGGCGGAGCCCACGCCCACCGACGACTCCGGGTGGCTGAATCCCGGATTCAAGTTCCCCCCCCAAGGGTTTGTGTTGGACGAGGCGATTAACCGCATGGTGCACTTGGCGGTGGAACAGGCCGGGGGCAATATTTCGGCCGCCGGGCGGCTGCTGGGCGTGCCGCACGACTTTATTCGCTACCGCCTGGGGCGAAAGAAGAAGAAATGCAATTGATGGCGGGATCGTGGGGGGTACTTTGGCACCTAAATTCCCCGTGCTGGCCGCCTCCCGTCAGGGCCAGCTTGAAGCACACAATAATTTGTCAGCGGACGGCATGAGTTTGGTGGGGGTGAGACGAAATTTCCAGCAATGGTGGTAGTTCAAGGTTTTAGCCAGCGTATTTCCACGCCCCAAAGGCAACAAGCGGCATTCTCCACCACCCCGGGTTCGGCCATTAAAATTGACAACCGGAGCGGTGTTTGAAAGGCTTGAAAATGATACTGGTGGACATGTGCCACCATGAATTAATGAGAAAACTATTTTACGCCATTTACTGCCTGGTGTGCCAGCTCGGGTTTCTGTTCTGCTGTCTGGCGGGGGAGGCGGCGGGCACGGCTTTCAGTTATCAGGGCCGGTTGCTCGACACCAACGGCCCCTTAACGGGCAGTTATGATCTCGCCTTCACTCTTTATGTCAGCAGCAATGGCGGCACCCCGGTGGCAGGGCCGGTGACCAATTTGGCCACAGAGGTCAGTGGCGGCAAATTTGCGGTCACGATTGATTTCGGACCCGGCGTATTTGCCGGAGGGAGTAACTGGCTGGAAATCGCTGTGCAGACCAACCAAGGCAATGGATTCGTGACCCTTTCGCCCCGGCAGGCCATCGCACCCGTGCCTTGGGCCATTTATGCGAACACGGCGGCGAGTCTCACAGGAGCGCTGCCCACAGCCCAACTACCCACGAATGTGCTCTTGAACGGCGCGACCGGCGTGTATTTATCCGGGAAGTTTTCCGGCGACGGGGCCGGACTTACCAATCTCAGCCTGCCGGCCGGGACTGGCGGGGCGGGCGGGGGCAGCAACCTGGATGGCTGGGCCAGCCTGCCAACGAACGCGCTGCCCACCACGGCGGCCCAGGTGGGCGCGGTCAGCACCAACGGATGGTTTAGCCCGGAGCAATTGCCGGGCATTGGCTTGAATCTCGACGCGATTTCGTATAACAGCCTGCCTAATGGCGCCCCCATCCCGGTAGTTTATGACCTTTCCGGGAATGGCAATCATTTCAATGCCGCCAACTGGACGTTTAACGCTTTTGCAGGCATTGGCGGCGGCTTCCATCTGGGCAGCCAGTGGTATCCGGCCGCCTGTCTCGCGAGTAATGCAACCTTCCTCGCGAATAACCCCGCACTCAACACCAACTGTTTTGCCGTGTTTGTGTTTCAAACCCCGCAACTCGGGATCAACCAGCCTTACCCGCCGGGGGGACAAATTTTGGTGGCGGGCAATCGGGGTGGTGGATGGGGTTTGAACATTCTGGATAACCAGAGTGCGAATGGGATCGGCTTTGAGTACAGCACCAATGCCAACTTGCAAATCTCCAAAAATTATGACGGATTGCCCGTTGTGCTCGCCTGGGATTACACTGCCACCAACCTCACCATTTGGGTAAATGGCTTGCCGCAATGCACGGGGGTTCCCAATCGAAAATCAGGGCTGGGTTTCAGTGGCAACAACCTTTATCTAGGCAATTTTCCCAACAGCTCCTGGCGCACTTATAATGGCGACATTTTAAAGTTACTCATCTTCACCAACGGGGCGTCGATGTCTCTCGCTCAGAAGGCCACCATAGCCCAGTTTTACACCACCAAATACCGGGTGGACCGGGTGGATTTTTTGATCATGGGGGATTCCCTTGCCACGGGGGTGGTGTCGACTAACGGAGCGACGTTTAAGGACCAATACCATGGCGCATACCCCAGCAAACGCATTGGCTTCACCTGCTTTCCGGGCCAGTCCAGCGGGGCGCAGTACAGCAACTTGCTGGCCAATATTAACTGGCTGCGGTCGGTTCCGGGAGATCACCTGGCCTTTTTGTATGCCAGCGACATTAATGAGTCCCTGGCTCGCTGGGGCTATTTGC
This sequence comes from uncultured Verrucomicrobia subdivision 3 bacterium, assembly GCA_903936645.1. Lineage (GTDB taxonomy): Bacteria > Verrucomicrobiota > Verrucomicrobiia > Limisphaerales > UBA11358 > UBA11358. The sequence continues at coordinate 9,528 of CAIZWI010000130.1, read as the reverse complement.
AGACCTATGGTTTGCTTACTAATATTGCCAGCGTTTACGCCTCTAACAATTGGAGTTTCATGGTGGCAACGCCGGCCTCCAGTTTCCAAACCGATATTTTGTCGCCGGGCCAGGGCACCAATCTGGCAAATCAAATCATGTCCAATACCAATCTGTTTGCGGCGGTGGTGCCCACCCATGCCGCCCCCAATATTGGACCGTTCCTTTCCTGCTCCAATAACCCGGTTTATTTCTTTAATGACTCCAACCACTGGACGGCGGCCGCTTATAATAGCGTCAGCAACCTGCTGGTTGCTGGGGTGGCTTACGCCCTGAATCCCCCCATCCGCAATGGCGGTGGCCTGACGAATCTCGCTGCGGCACAATTAACCGGAGTGGCCAGCGTTAACACCACCGGCAATGCCGCCACGGCTTCCGTGGCCTCCAATGTGGTTGCTGGCATTGCCATCACCAATGGCACGCTATCTGGTTCGCTGGACACCTATGCCCAGGTCGTATTGTCGCAGGGATCGGGAAACGCCCCGATTTTGACCATTGACAATAATTCCAACACCTTTTTAGGCATTAACGCCGGGTCGATGGCCAATGCCGGACATAACAATGTGGCCATTGGCTATGCCGCCCTCCAAAATAATGTGACCGGGAGCAACAATACCGTGCTGGGCAGTCTTGCCCTGGCCAATACCACCACGGGCAACAACAACCTCATTCTGGGTTACCAGGCCGGCAGTAATTACAGCGGGGCCGAATCAGGGAATATTCTGATTGGCAATGCTGGCATGGTTGCAGAAAGCAATGTGGTCCGCCTGGGGAGCAGCCAGACCGCCACTTACCTGGTGGGAACGGTCAACGGGAATGGCAGCGGCTTGACCAATTTAAATGCTGGCAACCTGACCAGCGGTTCGCTGGCCACCAATGTGTTGGATGGCTGGCTGGCCGCCCAAATGCTTCACGCTTCAGGCGTGCCGACCTTTACCACCAATATTGGGGCCTCGGCGGCGGGGCTGGTTTCCAATAATGGCGACCAAAGTATCACCTTTTGGTTTATTTCCACCAATTCCGTTACTTATTCCACTGGGCAAAAGATTTTGACAATTAATTTCGCGCATCCCTACGCCAGTCCACCGGGAGTTTGGTTCACGGCTGGTCCCACCTCCACCGGTGGTTCACCATCGAACGACGGTGGCATGCGTACTTCACTATTTCAGGTCGCCGTCTCCACCACCCAGGCAATCATCGAGGTGAGTTCGACCGGGAATGGCCAATCCCTAAGCGGCGGGGTCATCTACACCAACTGCATCGGTTTTATAGGGAAATAATTTCAGGCTCAAACTGGGACAATCGCTGGGAGCTTGGCTGGCAGAGTTTAAAGGGCGGCTGTTTGGGCCGGATGCCAAAAGCGGCTTGGAACCAGTTCCAAACTGTGTCGGCGGCTACCGGGGGTGATTGGGAACTATTTGGAATCAGTGAGTGCCATCATTAGGGACGGCAACCCACCGAAATGCGGCAATATATTAGAATTCAAACACTTGCAAATTTGCATCCAACACTGGCATGTGGATTGCTTTTAAGTTTGCCATAGATTTTCCGGCGGTTTGCCGGTAAACAACCAATAGCTTAATCGTAACGAACACATGAAAAAAATTATCGCCTTCGCCGCAGTTTTGCTGGCCATGGTGGTCGCCCACCAGGCAAGCGCACAGCCGCAGCCGCCGACTACTCCGCCTCCGCTCCCTCCCAACTTTGGTACCAACCCCCCGCCGGTATGGACCAACCTGCCACCAGTGTTCACGAATACACCACCGAGATGGACCAACACTCCCCCCGTCTTTACAAATCTCCCCCCGGTGTTCACAAACAGTCCTCCGAGATGGACCAACCTTCCCCCCGTATTCACGAACCTGCCACCGGTATGGACCAATCTGCCGCCGCTGTTTACGAACACCCCGCCGGTATGGACGAATAATGCCCCGCCGCCACCCCCGATTGGGTGGTCCAATACGCCGCCACCTTTGAATTGCACCAACCTGCCGCCCCGGCCCAGACAACTGGCGCCCGGACAGGGTGCGCCGCCGCAGGCACCCCCGGATGTGAACAAAGTGGTGACTCAATTTCAGACGGATCGCAACGCTTTGATTAGCCAATTGCAGTCGGCCTCGGCCTCCCAGCGGGCGGCCATCCTGGGCACGCTGCAACAACAGCGCGACCAGTTCCAGCAACAAATCGGCCAGTTGCGGCAACAAGCCCAGCAACAGGCGCAGCAGATGCAACAACAATTCAATAATGGTTTTGATCCGGTGCACAATAATCCGCCGCCGTCCGGTGGGGGTTCGACCAAGCCGCGCTAAGCTTCAACGGCAATTATTGAATAATTAAAGATCCACGGTTGGACGGCTCCCCTGGGCTGTCCAACCTTTCTGTCTTAAGGCCGTCAACCCATCAACTATCTGGCATTCCGGCTGGCAACATGGAAGCTAAGGGCGCTGGGGGCCGGGGGTATCCTGGCGGCTCAGGGCGCGGCGTCCCAGACGTTGCCCGGCACACTTCCTCCCGGCCTGCAAATCCCCAAAGTTTCCTATTGGAACACGGATGTCACGGTCCGCACGAGTTCCGGCTACCGGGACAATCCGACGCTGAGCAGCAGCGGCGGGGCGGCGAATTATGCTTTTTGGGCGGCGGGCGGTGACCTGCTCACCTTCCGGCTGCCCGTAAACGGCTGGCAGTTCAGCGCCTTTGGCACCTACAATTATTTGAATTACGTGCCGGTGGGCGGGGCCAGCAGCGCCAGTGCCGAACAGACGGGCATGGCCCTGGGGCAATTAACCAAAGACTGGGGTGGCAGTTGGAAAACCGGGGGCAGTGTCAGTGCCTTTTATCAAGACCAGGTGGTCGACACGACGGTGACGCAAACCAATGGCAGCAGCGTCACGGAAATCGTGGGCGAGAATTTGACCGGTCGTTGGTTTGTCCGCAAAACGTTTCAACCCGGCTGGTCGGAGCTGACCTTGAGCCTGTCCCGGGAATGGCTGGCGGCGCCCTTGGACGGCTTTTGGCAGCCGGGAGCGCGGCTGGCCGTGGGCCGGGATTACGGGCAGCGGGGTTCGGCGGTGAGCTTGTTTTATCAATGGGCGCTGGTGGATTTTGACACTCGCGAACAGACGTCGGCCAGTGGCTTCGCCGTCCCGGGAACGCGTTTGCGTTTTCAGACCCACTCGACGGAGTTCCTCTGGCAGCAGGGCTGGGATGCGGCCAAGCGCTGGCAAACGGTCACCCGGGCCGGTTTGGATTGGAACCAGGACAATGGCGCGGGATACTATGACTACTGGCAATACCACCTGGCCGAGGAGCTCAAGTATCATCCCGGCACCTGGGATTTCGCCCTGACCGCCGGAGTGAATTACTACGATTTCACCGTACAGCAGGCCAGCCAGACCGACGATTCGCTCCGGCGCAAAACCTCGCTGGCTGCGGGGATTTATGCGGGCAAGCGCCTGGGGAAATCGTTCAAGGTGTTTGCGAATGCCAGTTATGAACACTCGATTTCCAATGCGGGCTACGACGCATACACCACCACCACGACGAGCGCGGGTTTGGAATACCACTTTTAATTTTTCCCCGTCATGGTATTTCTTCGGCCAGCCAGACTTGGTTTAATATCCTCCATACGGTGGCCATGAATAAACATCTCCCGTTGCCGCGCACGCCCCGCTGGGCGCCCTGGCTGGTGCTGGCGCTGGCCCTGGCAATGTTCGGGGCGGCCATTGGCGCGGGCACCTGGCGCCTGCGGCGCAGCTTGGAGGACCAGCTCATCAATCGGGACGGTGAGCTCTTAAATGCGGTGACCCAAGCCCGGCTCTTGCCCGGGGGCGAAACGAACCTGGCGGTGCGGTTGCAGAATCCGGCGGAACAACTGGCGCTGGTGTTGAACATTTCCCAAATCATGGACGGCGTGCTGGCGGTCCGGCTATTTGATTCGGGAGGCGCTTTTGTCACAGCGTTCCCCGCCGAAGTGGCGGAGGGGAAGCTGCCGGCGGACACGGTGACCGCCTTGCAACAATTACACACCGTGAGCCGCTACCGGTCCCGGGCAGTGCTGGGGGCTGAATTTTTTCCCGGCACGGCAGCGGCGCTGGCGACCAACCCCACGCCGTTGCTGGAAGTTAACCTCCCCATCCACGCGCACGGCGAGAATCGATTACTAGCCTCGGCCCAGATCATGGTGGATGCGCAACCGCTGCAGCGGGCACTGGCGGCCTTGGATCACGATCTGGGGTGGCAGGCCGGCGGTGCCTGGCTGGCGGGCAGTGCCTTGCTGACCGGGGTCTTTGCCTGGGTTTGGCGGCGGTTGCAACTTAGCCAGGCCCTGTTGCAGGCGCGCACCAGCCGGCTGTTGCAGGCGAATCATGAACTGTCCCTGGCCGCCCGGACCGGGGCCCTGGGAGCGGTGACCGCCCACCTGGTGCATGGCTTGAGCAATCCCCTGGCCAATCTGCAGGCCTATCTGGCGGCACAGGAGGACAAAGGTCGGGCGGGCGAGGAATGGCAGGATCTGCGGGCCTCCACCTGGCGGATGCAGCAAATCATTCAGGAGGTGGTCCGCGTGCTGGCCGAGGAGAACAGCCCGGACGATTACGAAATCACACTGGCCGAACTGGCCCACATCTTTTCCCAAAAAATCGCCGCCCCGGCCCAAGCCGCGGGCGTCGTCTGTGAAGTGCGGTCGGAAGCGGAAGGCCACCTGACCAACCACCATGCCAACCTGGTGTTACTGATTCTGGACAACCTGGCGCGAAACGCCCTGCAAGTGACCCCGCGCGGACGGCGCGTGCGCGTGCGGTTGCTGGCCGCCCCAGGCGGGGTGGTGTGCCAGGTGGCAGATGAAGGTCCGGGCTATCCGGCCGCGTTGCGGGACCGCTTGTTCCTCCCCTGCCATTCGCGCCATGGCGGCAATGGCATTGGGCTGGCCATCAGCTACCAACTGGCCTGCCAGATGGGGGCGCAATTGGACCTTGCCAAGACGGATGCGAATGGTTGTATCTTTGAGTTAACCATTCCTTCCGCCCGGCTGGCGGAAGCCCTGGCCAAGTCTTGAATTTTATATGAGTGAGCGCGTGCGAAACGCCGCCGGCCGCCTGGCGGCTGGCGGCCTGGGACTGTTGTTGCTCCTCGCCGGCGCGAGCCCGGCGGCCGCCTTTAATTTGCCCCCGGTGTGGCGGTGGTCAAACCCCCAGCCCAACGGCGCGGACATCTATGCCCTGCTCTCCAGCCGTGGGACGTATATTGAGACCGGTGAATGCGGGCAGATTTTTGAAAGCAGTGACGGCCTGACGTGGAATCCGGCGACCACGGGCACCACCAACGACCTGTGCGCGGCGGGGTATCTCGGCGCCCGGCTGGTAGTCACTGGCGCGAATGGCAAAATTTTGATCTCGGATGACCTGGCCACCTTTTATGACTCCAGCCAGGCCACCACGGACTGGCTGGTGGGCGTGGCGGCCAGCAGCAACTTGGTGGTGGCGGTGGGTGACAACGCGGCTATTTATAGCAGCACCAATGGGGTAATCTGGAACCGCCAAAGCGTTGGCTTCAATAATTGGCTGAGCAGCGTGGCGTACGGCACCAACACGTTCGTGACCGTGGGGGCCAGCGGTTTCATTGCGACCAGTGCCAACGGCACCACCTGGACCACGCGGACTAGCGGCACCACGGCGTATTTCAACTATGTGGCGTGGCTGGGCGACCGTTTCCTGGCGGTGGCCGGCGGAGGGGTGGCCGTCACCAGCCCCAATGGCACGTCCTGGACCGCCGTAAGCACCGGTGTGACCAATGATCTGTATGTGGTCGCAGGCACGAATTCCAGCCGCTTGCTGGCGGGCGACTCGGCGTTGCTGTTGCAAAGCACCGGGAGCTATGCGAACCAACTGGCCACCAGCCTCTCCGCCCCCGCCCCCGCCTGGCCTTATTATGCCGCCGCGTGGAACGGGTCCAATTACCTGGTGGCCGGCCTGACCGGCCTGCTGGCGGCGAGTGCCACCTCTAACAACGTCACTGGTTGGAACACCAGCACCAATTCCTACCGGAGCTGGCTCTGGCAGGTCGCCCATTTACAAAATGCGACGCAGACCAATTACCTGGCCGTGGGCAATTATGGGACCATCCTCTCCAGCGCCAACGGCATTAATTGGGAGGTGGAATTGCCGCCCACGAATGCAGTCACCGCCACCACCAACTCGGTGCTGCTCGGAGTGGGCGGCAGCACGAACCTCTTCCTCGTCGCCGGCTCGCGGGGTACCGTGTGGTGGGCCACCAATGCGTATTTGTGGAAGGCCGTCACCCCGGCCCCCACCACGAACGATTTATCCGGCGTGTGGTACGATGGCACCCGCTACCTGCTGAGTGGCGGTAATGGAACCATTCTGGCAAGCACCAACGGCACGAACTGGGTGGCGCGCACGACCCCGGCCACGGGCTTTCTCACGAGTTTCGCCCAGACGACCAATGGCGTGGTGGTGGTGGGCCAATCCGGCACCATTCTCACCAGCCCCAACTCGACCAACTGGACCCGCCAAACTTCCGGCACGACCAACTGGCTGTCCCAAGTGGCTTACGTGAATAATAAACTCATCGCGGTGGGACAAAACGGTATGATCCTCACCAGCACCAATGGCACAGCCTGGACCACGGTGGCCAGTGGCACCACGAACTGGCTTAATTCCGTGGCAGCCATCAGCGGGGCCGTGTTCATCGCAGGCAACCAGGGCACCTTGCTGATCAGCACCAACGGCATCAATTGGATCAATTCGGGGACCATTACCAAGCAATCCCTCTATGGGCTGGCGGTTAATGGCGGCCAGTTAGTGGCGGTGGGGGTTAATGGCATTATCCTCCGTAGTCAGGTCATCCCGGCCACCACCCCGGTGGCGATCACTGGATATTCATTGAAATCGGGCCAGAGCGTATTTTTATTCAACGGGCAGCCGGACCAGCGCTTTTATTTACAATCCACCAATAATCTGGCGGGTTTGAAGGGGAATGCCGCCTGGCCGCAAGGCACGCTGCTGGAGCTTTTTGATAGTTACGGCACCTTGCTTTATCTCGACAGTGGGAGCACCAACCTGTCCCCCACCAGGTTTTACCGGACGGTCACCGCTAATTAAAGCCCGGACGGCAGCAAGCCGGACGTTCCAGTAGCGCGAGCGAGGTGGGCCGCATTTGGTTGGTTCAACCCGCCGGCTTTCACTTCGCATACCCCAAAAAAATTGCCGGGATGAAAACGTGATTGTTTTCATCCCGGCAAGTAGAACTTAAGGATTACTGCCGCAGTGGATTAATACGCAAGGCGGTAAAAGACCGCCGGGGCATTCGTATCGATCGTGACACTGTAGGTGTTGCTGCTGCTGGTGTTGGGCACATTCACCCAGTTGTTGCCCAAGCCCGAGGTCAGCGAGTTGGTTTGCGCCTGCAACCGCCAGCCGGTGTGGTCAGCCGGCCAGGTCAGGGTAAGGGTGCCGCCACTGACGGTCGCCACCAAGTTGGTCGGGGCCAGGTTTACGGGCGGAACCACGAGGAGACTGCCGGAGCCGCCAATGAAGGCCGGGCTGGTGGTGCTATTATACAAGCCGGGGGCCTGGCTGGCCCCGTTCAGCAGGAGCGCACCAATCTGGTTGGTCGTCGCGAAGTCCAGTTGGAGGGTGGCGCCGGTCGCGATGGTGACCGTGGAATTGGTGGCCAGGGACGCATTCGCCAGTTCCAGAAGGCCGCCATTCACGGTGGTGTTCCCGGTGTAGGCATTGGTGGCGAGCACCCCGGTGAAGGTCTGCTGGCCGGAACTCAGCACCAGAGCGATGTTGCCCACCACAGCCCCGTCAAATGAATTGAAGTTGCCGGTGCCGGGGTCCAGCGTCAAAGTAGCCAGCTTGGCACTGCTATTGGTCACCATGCCGAGGTTGGTCGGCACAATGGTGTTCTTCAAACCGAGGACCTTCTGATTGAAGCCGTTCAAATCAAAATAGGTGGGGATGGTTGGACTGCCGTTGGCACCGATGTCAACGACGGCGTTGGTGGAGATCCCGTTGTCCGCGCCGAGGCTGGTCGTTTGGGAACGAATCTGAAATTCGGTGCAATCACCGCCGCCCGAGAAACGCACGTTCCCAAAGCGCACCACAATATTGACGCCCGGGGAGGACACCCGGCTGAGAATGTTCAAATAGCCGGAACTGACGGGTCCGGCAAAGTTACCGCCATTGACCGCGGCCACGTTGAACGTGATCGGACCGCTGACCGTGGTAATTGTGCCGTTGGTATTGTCATTCACCATGATCAAACCGGTTCCCGCGCCCGGAGAAACGGTATTGGCAACGACGGGATTGGCCAGTGTGATGCCGGTGGCCAGCATCAGGCGGCCGGGACCATCAACCGTGGCCGTGCCGGTGCCGAGGGCGCCGGCACTGCCGACGTTCACCACCGGCCCGCTGAGATCAAAGCCACTGATGGTATTATTGGTGGCCAATGTCAAGGTGCCGAGGGCGCTGCCCGCCGCAATCAGATTAAAACCCCCGGTGATGCTGTTGCTCAGCACCAGCGTCGCTCCACCATCGAGGCTGATGGTCGAGTCCGAGGCCAGCGCCACGGGCGCGGTATCCACCGTCACGCCACCGCCGCCCTTTTGGAGCGCGGCCCCATTCAGTGTCAATGGATTCGCCAGCGGGAGGTTGGCGGTTACATACAGGAGTGCGCCATTGGCGACGGTCGTCCGGGAGGCCGGGGAACCCAGGCCAGTCGGGCTGGTCAGATAAGTGGTCCCGGCATTCAACCAGGTCGGGCCGGTATAATCACTATTACCGGAGAGCGTCACCCCGCCACTGCCGTCCACACTCAGGCTCCCGGTGCCGTGAATGGCGTTGCCGACATTGAGAATGGTGTCGCCACGGTTCAGTGAAAGGATGCCGTTGTTGGTCACCACACTGGTGCCCAGCGAGCCACTGGAATCATTGTTGCCAATTTGCAATTTGCCGGCGGAGATGGTGACCGGACCGCTCAGGGTGTTGCTCAGGTCAATCGTGAAGGTGCCGGAATTTTGCAGGGTTAACGGACTCGGGCCAGTGAGCACGCCCGTGTTGCCGGCGGAAGTCAGCGTGTAGGCGGACGTTGCGTTGACAGTAATGCTGTAGGGGGTGATGGGCGATTCGAGATCCACATAGCCGCCGCCGCTGCGGTCGTCAAACAGCACCCCATTCGTCTGGGTAAAGGCCATGATGCCGCCACCGAGCGCGTCATTCGTCCAATCCAGGGAGCTGGTATTCCAACCATTATCCATCCCACCCGCCGTGCTGCCGAGCCAGGCCAGGGTGGGGGGCAGGAAGACAGTCAGGGTCGCGCTGGTGCTGTTGGTCAGATAAGTGGTCGTGCCAATGGTGTTGGCCGCCCGGCAGGTAAAGGTTGCACCATTGTCGCTGAGGGGAGGAAGGTAAGCATAGGACACATTGGTTGCCCCCGTGATGGGCGAGCCATTTTTGAACCATTGGTAGG
>CAIZWI010000129.1 GCA_903936645.1 uncultured Verrucomicrobia subdivision 3 bacterium | reverse complement strand
CGCCAGGGCCGCGCGCGGTTCCTCACCCGCCTGGCTCAGACGTCCCGCCTGCCGGTACCAATAACGGCTGTTGCCCAGATCCCCTTCCTGCTGGTGCAGCACCGCGTGAATCCACGACGCCATGGGGTCATCGTCATACTGCTGCACCAGTTGGTGCGCCTCGTCCCACCGGCCGGCCAGAGCCAGTTCCACCGCTCGCAACAGTTCATTATTCAATGCGCTCATGCCTGCTCTATTACCCCCGGGCAAGTCACAATGCAAGGCAGACTAAAACAACGACCATCCCTGACTATTACCCGAAATTCCCGCCAACCCTTCATTAGTTCGTTGGCTATACCCCCCAGGCCCCCGGTCCTATTTGCGTGTATTCCGGGACTGAAACCGTATGTGAAAGCAAGATTGAATTAATGGAGTCATTTTACGGCCCTCATTTTACGTGTCTCACTGGGTCAAAGTAATCGAATTCGTTAATCGCGAATGCAGCCACCCACGAATGTCCTTGTTGGAAAAGCCAAAACCAGTGGTGGTACGCGGATAGATGTCGCACCAAACTGTATGGATATCTAAAGGTTCAAAAACTCTGAACTGCATCACCGTTTTATTTTTCTCCTGAAATAATAAAACGTGCCAGGTGCGTCCGAGGTGACGTGATTCATTCGTGATCCGCTCTTCATTATCTTGTTGTTGCAGGATGGAAATTAGATTCCTGATTTCCAGCATATTGGTAGTCGAATAGGTGGGAGAATTTGTTCTTAATAAATTTTCACTAATTGCCTTATCAAAATTAACTTTCGGCTTGCAAACAAAAATACTCACCGATGTTGGAATCGACACGGTCGGAGGTTGTTCAAGCAAATGGATTGGTCCGTCTAAATCAATCTGATATCCTAATGACGGAAGCGCCGCTGCCAGGCAAAATATCAAAAATATCAAAAACCGGGCTTTTGCCTGCATGAAAAGTCTTGGTTGGTTAATCTTGTGAACAATCGCCGCCATAAGGACCGGCACATTGGCCGGCAAAAAACTGCTCGTTCCAAACCACTGATCCCTCACCCTTCCGGATTATCCAGCAATTCCTGCAAGCGCCCCCTTAGCTCCGCCGGCACATGATCCAGCCAGCTTGCGTCCACCAAGCCCACCTCCAGCAAATCGCGCAAATGCACCCGGTCCTTGTCCCGGAAGGCTGTCAGTTTCATCCGTACCAACGCGTCCAATGACAGCAGGCGAAACGTTTCCGTATCCTCTGCCTCGGTCACATCCGGCGCGGCCGTGACATAGTCACCCCGGACTTTTTCCGTCGCGAACACGATATGCACCGCATCCCGCTCCTTCGCCTCCGGCCCGTCCAGAAACATGTCAATACCCGCCACGTGACGATAAACAAAGCCCGACTGCTCCAAAGCTTGACGCGCAGCCAGCAGATCGGTCCGGCGCAACAGCAGATCCACATCCTGCGTGTTGCGCACGGCCGCCTCGTCCACCCGGGAAACCCAGGCCGCCACCGCGTTGCCGCCAGCCACGGCGTAAGGAACTTGCGCCTGTGCCAAGGCCGCGGCGGCGCGAAGCAGGCGCAGGCGGACTTTTTCCACCGCGTTATTCATGCGTTCCCAAGAAACTTCAGCATAAGCGAGGTTCTCCATAGCTCAGGCAAACGCCAGTCTTCCGCCCGGCTCTGGAATCGGCCAGCCAGCGGCCCGCGCGGTTTGCAAATAGGCCTCGATCATATTCTCGGCATTTTGCAATGCCGCCACCCGCGTCGCACCATCGGTAATGACTGTCGGCAATTCCGGGACCTCGGCCAGAAAACAACCGTCGACCTCGCTCCAATAAACTACGATTTTGTATTGCGAGTTCATCGGAGCCAGCCCTTTGAATTCAGTTTGTCAAATACTCCCGCGGATCCGTCACTTTCCCCGTCAACGCACTCGCCGCCACCGTCGCCGGCGAGGCCAGAAACACTTTGCTTTCCTTGTCGCCCATCCGCCCCGGGAAATTCCGGTTCGTGGCACTGATGCAATTGATCCCCGACTTGTTGATCCGGCCAAACGTGTCGACCGGGCCGCCCAAACAGGCCGCGCACCCCGCGTTTTCCGTCATTTGCACCCCGGCATTCACCAGGATCTGCCAGATCGTGTCCTTGCCCCAGCGCGTCGACTGGAGGTCATGCACGATTTCCGGCGTGGCCGGCACTCCGAAGGTGTCGATCACCACATGCTTGCCGCGCAGCACCCGGGCAAACTCCACAAAATCACTCGTCTTGCCGCCCGTGCAGGAACCCACATACGCGCGGTCCAGCTTCACGTTACCCATTTCCTTGGCCTTCTTGCGCTGGCCCGGATCCGGATGGCACGCCACCGTCGGTTCGAGCTTGTCCAGGTCCACCACCAGCTCATAAACGAACTTCTGGTCCTTGTCCGCTTCCACCGGCTCATATTGCGTCTTCGTGCCGTTGCGGCGCGTGCGCGCATCCACATATTCCGCCGTGCGCGCGTCAAATTCGAAAATCCCGTTCTTGCCGCCTGCTTCAATGGCCATGTTGGCCACCGTCATGCGGTCATCAATCGAGAGATTCGAGGCCCCCGCACCGTCAAACTGCATGGCGCGATAGGTTGCCCCGTCAAAACCGATTTCCCCGATGCAATGGAGGATGATATCCTTGGCCATCACCCCCGGCTGGAGCTTGCCTTCCAGGCGGAACCGCATGGTTTCCGGCACCTTGATCAATAACTTGCCCGTGCCCATCACGAACCCGGCATCGGTGTTGCCAATGCCCGTTGCAAATTGATTAAAGGCCCCCGCCATGCAGGTGTGGGAATCCGTGCCGAACAGGATTTCGCCGGGACGCGTATGTCCCTTCTGCGGCAGCGCCGTGTGGCACACCCCGGCATAATTCGAGCCGTACTGGCGCTTCGTGTTGCCCTTGCTCGCATCAAACACCCAATGACCTTCCGGGTCGTCGATGACATCGTAGAAATACGGCAGGTCCTGTTCCTTCACGAAATCGCGGAGAATATCCACGTTGCGGTTGGATTTGGAATCCGCCGTGAAAATATAATGGTCCGGGATGATCACCACACGGTTTTTGTCCCACACCTTGGCCGTTTTGCCAAATTCGCGTTTGAACACCCCGATCGTGCCCGGCCCGCAGACGTCATGGGTCATGAGCACATCGGCATTCACCCAAATATTGTCACCGGCCGACACCCGCGCTTTGCCCGCGGCACGCGCGAGAATTTTTTCCGTCAATGTCATAATCCCCACAAATTACCCGAGCTTTCCGGCAAGTTCAACCATGCAAATAGGGTTCTCACCCCCGGCCCTCCCAGACCGGCCGATCCGTTCCGCCAACTTGTTTAATTTTTAAGAAAAGTTATTCACATGGACAGCGGATGTCCAGGGTCCGGGCGCAAGCTACCTCGCGCAGCCTGGGGTTCGCCCCGGCAAATCCACCGCTGCCGCCCCGGGTGCCCAAGGCCCGGCGAGCCCGGCCGGCATTATTTTAGTGCCGGGTGTTCTTTGAAATAACCCGCCCGCCCGGCGGGCCCGTAAATCCTGGTCGTGCCCGCTACCCGGACCTGGCCGTCCTGCCAAATCCAAGTAAATCAAACCAAAAAAACTAACCGCGCCCGGGGAAGCAGGCGGATTGGGTTTTAGCCGGTCGGTTTCGTCAAGCCCCCCTCAAATCCAATCAAGCCATTGTATTTGAACCGGTTGCATTAAAATAAACACACCGCTCGTAAAGCCCGGTCAACCCTCCCCCGGAGGTCGGCCCGGCTCCCTGGCTGGTTTTTAGGTCGCGGTCAGCGTCCCGGCCTTCACTTCCCAGCGAAAGAGGTCCCGGCCCAGTTCCCGGGGCCAGTTTTCCTCGGTGCAGGTCATGAACACCTGTCCGCTGGTTTTGCGGGCTTGTTCCAGCAGGGGCAGCAGTCCGCTCCGGCGTTTGACATCCAGTTCGCCCATGACATCATCAATCAACAACACCGGGGCGCTGCCGTGGATGCCAGTGAGATATTCGGCCTGGGCCATTTTCAGGGCGATGGCCAGAGTGCGTTTCTGCCCCTCGCTGCCGAACTGGGCGGCGGATTTTTCATTGAGCAGCAACTGCACCTCGTCCCGGTGCGGCCCGACCAGGGTGGAGCGATAACTCTGTTCCCGGGCGCGGGAGAGGGCGAGTTCCACGGCAAAATCGTTTTTAACACTGGGCTGGTACTCGATGCGCAATTCCTCGGCGTCATGGGAAATGCGGCGGTAGGCCAGGCGCGCGAGCGGCGAGAACCGGGGAATCAATTCCGCGCGCGCCCGAATGAGCTGGGTGCCCGTGGCGATGAGCTCCCGGGAAAAACTTTCCAGCGCGGCGGCATCGGAACTGCGCTGCTTGAGCAGGGCATTGCGGGCCCGCACGGCCTGCATGTAGCGCTGGAGCAAGGGCAGGTAGCCGGGATTCGTCTGGGCCAGCAGCAGGTCGAGAAACCGGCGGCGCGACCGGGCGGCCCCTTTTACCAGTTCCAGATCCTCGGTGCAAAAAATGACCGTGCGCAGGGTGCCGAGGTAATTGCCCAGTTTTTTGACCGGCTGGCCATCAAGCGAAAGGTTCCGCTCGCGGGCCGCCCAGTACATTTTAATCTCATGTCCCCCCTGGCCAATCACTTGGGCGCCGACAAAATAGCCTTTCTGCCCATGCCGGACCATTTGGGAGCCGCCCACGCCGCGAAAGGAGCGCAGGGTGGCCAGCAGGTAGACGGCCTCCAGAATGTTGGTCTTGCCCTGGGCATTGTCACCAAGCAAGAGCTGGAAGCCCGGGGAAAAGTCCACGTCCAACCGCGGGTAATTGCGGAAGTCTCGGAGGCGGAGATGGGCCAAATGCACCGGGGGAAAATGGCGGTTGCCCGGGAGTTGCGCGAGTTTTTTTGGCGGCCGCCGAAATATCGCCGCCGGGTACCGGAGGAAGTGGGGCCTGCCACCGCCAAACTGTTTGCGCCGGTTCCCTCGAAAGCAGTAACATGGGGCGTGTTTGTGAACCCCAATCAACTGAGTGCGCCACGGACCAACGGACTGATGCCATGACCCCGGCCAACACCTTGAAACTGCCCCTCGCCCGGTTAAGTCTGGGCTATTTGGTACTGCCGCTGCTGATCTTCTTTGGCACCTGGCTGAAGCCCGGTTACGCCCTGCTGGCCATGATCCCGGTTTTAATCGCCGGTTGGAAGCTGGTCCGGGCGTGGCCAGTGGATGGCCCCGCGCTACGCCCCAAAGAGCTTTGGCTCGTCGGGCTCTTCAGCCTGGCATTGACGGCGTTTAGCGGCATTGGCGGACTGGCCCCGCAGCACACAGACTGGATCAAACACAATGCCGTGCTCTACGATTGCATTCAACAGCCCTGGCCGGTGGTGATTGCGGACGGCGCCACCAACTGGTCGCTGGTTTATTACCTGGCCTATTATCTCCCCGCCGCGCTGGTGGGCAAAGTGGCGGGCTACGCGGCGGCGCAGGGGACCTTGTGTGTCTGGACAGCGCTGGGCGTGTGGCTCACTTGCCTGTGGTTTGCGCAGTTGACGCGCCTGCCCGTGGTGGTGGCCTCGCTGGCCTTTTTTGCCTTCGGCGCGCTGACGTTTGTGGCGAACCTCGTGGTGCAAGTGCTCGGGCTGTCGCTCAAACATGGACCGCTGGATTTTTATCCGAATGAATTTTGGGCCCGCATTTGGGAATTTCATTCGCACTTCTGGATGTTCGAATGGTCGCCGGGCCAGGCACTGGCCGGGTGGCTCTCCGCCGGGTTGTTTCTGAGCTGTCCCAAACCCCAGCGGCTGCTGGGGTTTGCCTTGCTCTTCACCGTTGATTTGTTTTGGTCACCCTTCGTCAGTGTCGGACTGTTCCTGCTGGCATTTTTCCTGGCCGGGCGGGAAGGCCAGCCCTGGCCGGTGAAGTTAACCGGGCCCGTGCTCCTCCTGGCGTTACCGTTTGGTATTCTGGCCGCATTTTATGCGGCCAAAACGTCCCCGGAAGTGGCGGCACGGTTTCCCAAAATACCCATTGGGTGGTTCACCCAATTTCACGATGCGCCGGCTCTGCTCCCCTCTTTTTGCCTGCTGGGGTTGTTCATCGTGTTTGAGTTCGGCATCCTGCTTTCGTTGATTCGCGCGCATTTTCCGAAAGGCACCACGGAACGGCACCTGGCGGATGCATCTGGCCTGGCCCTGCTGTGCCTGCTTCCGGTCACCATGGGCACGTTTAGCGATCTATCCATGCGGGGTTCGACCGTGCCCTGGTTTTGCCTGGCCCTCCTGACCGCGCGCGCAGTGACATCCGCCGGGCTCTCGCCCAAACTGCGCCGGGCCTTTTGGCTGGTAATTTTGATCGGTGGGCTCACCCCCTTGATCCAGATGGCCCATCAAGGGTACCACTTGGCAATCCGGCGGTACGATCCGCGCACCGTCCCGCACCCCGGCGCCGCGATCGTGAACATGGGCGACGGCGGGTTTAATGATTACGGCGCGCAATACGTAGGTTCCACCAATTCGTTTTTTGCCCGGCATCTGGCGCGGTGAAACGGCCGGGGCCAAAGTCCTATTTCAACTTTGCCAAACGGCCAACTATCGCCTAATGTGGCGGTATGAAGCGATTGACGGCAATTATTTATCCAGGCGAGTCGAAACGCTGGTTGGTGGCTTTCAATCCAGAGACCGGTACCACCAGTCAAGGGCGCACCGTGGAACAGGCACTGGCGAATTTGAAAGAGGCCACGGAACTTTTTCTGGAGGAGAAAAACTCGAACGACTGGGCTCCGGCATTTCTAACTACTTTCGAGGTCGCTGATGCCTAAGTTGCCCTTTGTTTCCGGCCCAAAAGCGGCACGGGCACTGGCGCGGCTGGGGTTTGAGCGGAAGCGGCAAAAAGGCAGCCACTTGGTAATGCGGCGAGGCAGTGCTGTCTGTGTGGTACCCATGCATCGAGAGATTGATCAGGGCACCTTGCGGGGGGTGTTAAGGCAAGCGGGTATTAGTGAAGATGCCTTTATGGAAGCCTTATAACTTCAGGAAATCAACTGCGACACCGAATCCATTTAGCCAATGGCCAGGTGAAGCGGGCTTCATGACGAATGGTTGCTTGTGTTATTTTCGAGGATGAGCATTTGCTGGTGGTGAACAAACCCAGCGGTTGGAACACGCATGCCCCCAGCCCCTATGCGGGTGAGGGAATTTATGAATGGCTGCGGCACCGTGAAGCGCGCTGGAGTTCGCTCGCGATTCTGCACCGGCTGGACAAGGAAACCAGCGGGGTGCTGGTCCTGGGCAAATCCGCAGTGGCGAACCGTTCCCTCACCGAACAATTTACCGCGCACACGGTGCGTAAAAAATACCAATTGCTTACCGACCGGCCCGGGCCAGCCACGGCGATCACCGTAAAAACGGCTCTGGTGCGCGTGGGGGAAAAGTATGTCAGCCGACCCATCCATGCCGGGGCGGAGGTGGCGGAAACCCGTTTTCATATCCTGGCCGGCAATTTGATTACGGCCGAACCATTCACCGGCCGGACCCACCAGATTCGGGTGCAAGCAGCTGAAAGTGGTTTCCCCATTTTGGGGGACACGCTGTATGGCGGGACCCCGGCCGGACGGCTGTGCCTGCACGCGGCGGAGATTGCGTTCACTCATCCGGCAACCGGCGAGCCCGTGACCTTTTGCGCGCCGGTGGATTTTGCGGGCGCGCCGCGCCTGCCCCTGCGCACGGCCATCATTGAGCCGGAAGCCACCGACGCCTTCCGCCTCGTTCACGGGGCCAGTGATGGCTGGCCGGGCTGGTATGTGGAGCGCTTGGGGGAATATTTGCTGTCGCAAGCAGAGGGGGCATTGAGTGCGGAACAGTTGGCTGAACTGACCAGGCTGAAGCAGCGTTTTGGCGCACCCGGCGTGTACCACAAGATTTTGTCCCGCCAGGTGCGGCGTGCCTCGCCAACGGAAGCCTCGCCCCAATTAGTCTTGGGGGCGGCGGCCCCGGAACGGTTTGCGATCCGGGAGAATGGGGTGCGGTTTGAACTCAGTTTCAACGAAGGCTATTCCGTGGGCCTGTTTCTGGACCAGCGCGACAACCGCCGCCGATTGCTCACCGGGCATGTTGCGGCGGACTTTCCCCTGCGCGCGAATGCGGGCAAGGCCCCGTGGGAATTGCTGAATGTGTTTGCCTACACGTGTGGTTTCTCGGTGTGTGCCGCCGGCGCGGGCGCCAAAACCACGAGTTTGGATCTCTCCAAGAAATATCTGGAATGGGGCCGGCGCAATTTCGCATGGAATGGGCTCGATCCCGCGGCGCACGATTTTATCTACGGCGACGCTTTTGACTGGCTCCGCCGGCTCGCCAAAAAAGGCCGGTCCTTTGATGTGGTGGTGTTGGACCCGCCCACTTTTTCCCAGTCCAAGGAGCACGGAACCTTCCGCGCCGACAAGGATTACGGCAAGCTGGTAACCGCCGCCCTGCCGGTGCTCAAGCCGGGCGGGGTGCTGCTGGCCTCCACCAACGCCGCCGAATGGCCGCCGGAGGAATTTCTGGCGGAGGTGGCCGGCGCAGTGCGCGGCGCGGGCCGGAACATGCTCAAGCAACATTTTATGCCCCAGCCGCCGGATTTCCCCGTCAGCCGGGAGGAGCCGGGGTATTTGAAGACCGTGTGGGTAAGATGTTGAAGGGCCGATCATAGCCGCTAACGAATTAAACCAGGCATTGGCTTGGATCAAAGTCAGGGTCCTGTGCGGCCCGAGCGCATCGCTGACACGAATTGATCAAGGATACCACCCGCAACCCCTTTTCTGGCATGGGCAAGCCACAGCCAGAAATTCGGGACTTGGCAATCCTGATAGAACCAATGAGTGATATCCCAAACGGCGTTCATATTAATAAATATGGCGTGGATATTGACCACTGGTCCAGCGGCTTTATCACTGGAT
>CAIZWI010000128.1 GCA_903936645.1 uncultured Verrucomicrobia subdivision 3 bacterium | reverse complement strand
GCGTTCGCTGTTGGAACGGGTGGGGGTGGCGGAGCGGGCGCAGGCGTTTCCCGGGCAACTTTCCGGTGGTGAAATGCAGAGGGTGGCCATCGCCCGCGCATTGGCGCACGGGCCGGCGGTGCTGCTGGCCGACGAGCCCACGGGCAACCTGGATTCCCGCAACGGCGCGATCATTTTAGAACTATTGCGGGAACTCTCCGATGAAACCGGCACCGCGCTCTTGCTGGTGACCCACAGCGGTGCGGCCACGCATATTTGCCATCGGGAAATTCATCTGCGCGACGGCTTGATTAGCGGTGTGCGGAATCCCGATACTGATTAGCCCCCCCGCTGGCCATGCCCGATCAACCTCATGTATTACGGATATTGTGGACACGCTTTGCCTGGCGGCATTGGCGACTGGCTCCAATATCTTCCTGGTTATTACTCTTGATCCTCGCCCTAGGCGTGGCAGCGTTTTTTTCCATCCGCCTGGCCAATGAGGCGGCGGTGGCCGGATTTGCCAATTTCACCGACCTGATCACTTCCGAAAGCGATGGTCTGATCACCGCGCCTGTTGGTCCGTTACCCACTTCGGTGCTGAAGGACCTGCGGCAACTACTGGGCAACACGCCCGTGAATTTGGTGCCGGTATTGGAAACCAGCGCGGTGCCGCCCCGCCGGGCTGAGACGGAAGGCATCGGTGCGAGGCCCACTTATCAGATTCTCGGGCTCGATCTGCCGGCCCTGGTCAATTTATCCAGTCCCGCTTATGGGGGTGGTTTGCCGGCCACTGCCAGTGCGGAAGCCAGTGCGGCGGCCCCCAACCAGCCACGGGGGTTGCAAAGGACCAATGGTATTTATATCAGTGCCGCACTGGCCCGGCGGGATCAACTGACCAACGGATCGCTGCTTTCCCTCGTGATCAACGATCGCTTGGTGACGTTGGAGGTTGCGGGCCTGATTCCCAACCGTCCCAATCAACCGGCCGCGCCAGCGGGCCTCCTGATCATGGATCTGCCGGATTTGGAGCGTTTGACCGATAAAGTGGGCCGTCTGGACCGGATTGAATTCGTGCTGGAGCCCGGCGGCCACCGGGCGGAACGCTGGGCCGCGATCAAACAAACCTTGGAGGGTGCCAATCTGCCGGCGGCACCCCGCTGGGTGGTGAGTTCCTCGGCCGAGCGCCGCGAGGCAGGGGTGACCATGACCCGGGCCTTTCGTCTGAACCTGACCATTCTGTCGTTGCTCGCTCTGCTGGTTGGCCTTTATCTGGTGTTTCAAGGCTTGAACGGGGCCGTGGTGCGCCGGCGCAATGAGATTGCCATTTTGCGCTCTCTCGGCGTGACCGCCCGGCAAATTCAACAAGCCTGGCTGGTGGAGGCGGCGGTGATTGGCCTGGTGGGCGGAATCCTCGGGCTTGCTTTGGGCTGGCTGGGAGCCCAATTGGCCGTCCAAACGGTGGGGCGCACCATGCACGCCCTGTATTTTGGTCGAAATGTCGACTCGGCGCCGTTTGATTTCCAAGAAGCCCTGATTGCCCTGATAGTGGCGGTTGCGGCCAGCACGGTAGCTGGCTGGCGGCCGGCGCAACTGGCGGCCAACACCCCGCCCGCGCAAATTGCCAGTCGGACGGGCACGGCCAGTGATCCCGGTGGTCGTTGGCTGCAACGCCTTGATTTGGGACTGGGGCTGCTTGGAGTGGGCCTGCTGCTCACGTTCCTTCCGCCCTTGCGGATGGAAGGGGGCGCGCGGCTGCCGCTGGCTTCCTATGCCGCCGCGCTGTGCTGGATTTTTGGCGCGGGTGTGTTTGCCGGGCAAATCCTGGCTGGCTGCGGCCGGTTTTTCCAATGGCTGAAATGGGATTCCGTTCCCCTGGGCCTGGCGTGCAGTCATTTGCGCAAACCAAGCGGACGCCACCGGCTGGCTGCGGCCGGGCTGGTATGTGCTGTGGGCATGACGGCGGGCATGGCCATTTTGGTGGGGAGCTTTGACACGACCATGCGCGGCTGGATTGCGCGCACCTTTCAAGCGGACGTTTACCTTTCCAGTGACGGTGATCAAACCGCCTCCTCCATCAACCGCATTGCGCCCGCAACTTGGGAAAGCATCGCGAAGGATCCCAGTGTCAAGCAGTCCAACGCCATTCAGGGCCGGGAACTGATCCTGAATGGCGTTTCCACGCTGCTGGTGGGGCATGACCCGCGCTTCTTTCGGGATTATTCCAAACCGGCCTGGGTGAGTGCACCGCAGGATGACACGGTTTTTGATGCTGCCCGCAATGATCATTTGGTCCTGGCCAGCGAAAGCTTTTCCGAGCGCTTCCATGTTTCCCGGGGCGAGGTGGTGCAAGTACCTGTTCCCGGCGGCTTTCAGCCCGTTACGATTGCGGGGATTTATGCCGACTATGGCAACGAGCGCGGGGCGTTGCTAGTAGAGAGGCGGCAATTTGCCAAATGGTATGGCACTGAAATGGCTGCCAGTGTGATCCTTGCCCTCCAGCCGGGGAGTGATCCGGAAGCGTTGCGGGCCAAACTGCGGGCGGCACATCCGGGGCTGGGGGTGTTTACAAGTGGATTTTTGCGTGGGGAAGCACTGCGGATTTTTCGCCAGACGTTTGCCGTCACCTATGCCCTGGAGTTAATTGGCATTCTGGTGGCTGTGGTGGGGCTGGCATTTACGATGACCAGTTTGCTTTGGGAACGCCGGAATGATCTGGCCACCCTGCGGGCGCTGGGGTTGCGCCGCCGGGAATTGTCCTGGGCGGCAGCGCTGGAAGGTGGCCTGCTGGCCATGGCCGGACTCAGCGCTGGTTTGCTGGTCAGTCTGGCTCTGGGCTGGCTGCTGATTTTCCGGATCAACAAACAAACCTTCGGCTGGACCCTGCAAACGGACCATCCTTGGGGCCAATTAATTATTCTGGCATTGCTGGTGCTGGCCAGCGCCACCCTGGCTGGCTGGTTTGCCGGCCGCTGGTCCACGCGTTTACCGGCAGAGCGCGAGGAATGACTCCTATGCGTATTTTTAAGCAATGGTTGTGTTTCGGTAACCTGCTCTGGCTGGCAGGGCAGGGGCTGTCGGCGGCGGAATTTCCGTCCGAGACCGCCGATGGTTATGCACTGCCGCAGCCTGGGAGGCACTTTGTTTTTCCGTGCGACCACGGCAGCCACCCGGAATTTGCCATCGAATGGTGGTATGTCACCGGCCATTTAGTGGCGACTAATCAGGCAACTTACGGGTTTCAAGCCACCTTCTTCCGGCGCGCGCTATTGCCGCCCCATAGCACCGAGCGCTCTGCCTCCGTCGATTTTGGCAATGATCAGATTTACCTGGCCCACATGGCTTTGGTGGACAAAACCACCGGTGAATTTCGCTTTCAAGAACGCATCAACCGGGCGGGGTGGGATGCGGCTGCCGCCACCAACACCCTGGACGTGCGCAATGGCAACTGGACCTACCGATTGCTGCCAGCCGCAGTTGGGTCGGCCGGGAGGGAAACCTTTGCCTTGCAAGCCACCATTGGGGATGGCGTCGCCTTTACCCTGGATTTCACACCGCAAAAGCCGCTGGTGGTGTTCGGTACCAATGGCGTTTCCCGTAAAGCCCAGGATCCCACGGCAGCCAGCCACTACCTGACCTACACCCGGCTCGCAGCCACTGGTGACCTGACCCTTAACGACACCCATCTGGCGGTTACCGGCGAGGCATGGATGGATCACGAATTTAGCAGCAGCCAGGTCGGGGCCGACCAAGTGGGCTGGGACTGGCTGAGTCTGCAATTATTTGACGGGCGCGAAATCATGGCTTACCGGATGCGCCGGGCGGATGGTACCACCGATCCTTTTTCGACCGTGGCCTGGGTGGATCGTCAGAGTGCCGTGCGCCAGGTGGGTCCCAGTCAGTTTAAATGGACAGTATTGGAGCACTGGCACAGCCGTAAAACGGGCACGGATTATCCGGCAAAAATGCAATTGGAGGCCTTTAATCCCGCCAGCGGCAATTGGGAAACCTTCGTGGTGGAACCCTTGGTGGCCGATCAGGAACTGGCCGCTAAAATCGGCGGAGTGGGTTATTGGGAAGGGGCTTGCCGTGTGCGGGATGCTGCGAAACATGAAATCGGCCGGGCTTATATGGAACTCACGGGGTACGGTCAAAGTCTTAAAGGGAAGTTTTAAGTGTCACCTGGCACCAGTCCCGAGCGTCTGGCTGGGTAATCCCCTTGATCCAAGTGGATGATCCATTTAAATGAAATTGCCAGTTCACCGGTTTGCCAGCTTGCTGCTGCTTTGTTCCTCAATGTTGTCTGCCCCTGCCGCGGAGGTGGTGACGCTCGAGCAAAATGATGCCAGCTACCTCCTCTCCAACCGCCTGGTGGCGGTGACCGTCTCCAAGCGTTCGGGTGATTTGATCTCGTTGCGCTATTTGGGACTGGAAATGCTGGATACCGCCTCCGGGCACCAGGCCGCCTACTGGTCACATAATGCGTCGGGCAGTCAGAAAGTCATCCGGGTGACGATCGATCCGCAAGCCAACGGCGGCGAGCGGGCGGAAGTCTCCATCAAAGGCATCTCGGGGGGTAATCGGCTGGGGAGCGGACCCGGTGGCAGCGTGATTGCGGATGTGGAAATTCGTTATGCGCTTGGGCGTGGCGATTCGGGGGTTTACACCTACGCCATTTTCAGCCACCCCACCAATTATCCCGCCACCTCCGTAGGCGAGGCGCGTTTCTGCGCCAAACTCAATGACGCGGTGTTTGACTGGATGACCGTGGATGCCCGCCGCAATATGGCGATGATCACCACCTATGACTGGAATCACGGCACCCAGTTAAACATGAAAGAGGTGCGGCGCATGAACAGCGGCCTTTATAAGGGGCAGGCGGAGCATAAATACGATTATTCCGCCAATCAATTTGTCGTGCGCGCCTGGGGATGGTCCAGCACGGCGCATCGCGTCGGACTCTGGTTCGTGAATCCCTCGGTGGAATACTTAAGCGGCGGCCCCACGAAGTACGAGTTATCCTCGCATCGCGACGCAACCTTTAACGTTAACAATTTGAACGCCCCGGCGCCGCCCACGCTGCTAAACTATTGGCGCGGCAGTCACTATGGGGGCAGCCTTTGTAATATCGCGGCGACGGATAACTGGACCAAAGTCATCGGGCCATTTCTGATTTATTGCAATGCCGGATCGGATCATGACGGCCTCTGGCACGACGCCCTGGCCAAGGCCCGGACGGAGGCCAAGGCCTGGCCCTTTGAGTGGGTGGCCGGTGTGGATTACCCGTCTCAAAGAGAACGTGCCACGGTGACCGGCCGGCTGGTTTTAAATGATCCCTATGTTCCCGGTGCCCGGATGAGCAATATTTTGGTAGGGCTTTCCGCGCCAGATTATACGCCGCCCGCGCCGCCGCGTAACCGGGGAGGTTTTGGTCCCGGAGGCGGTGGGGAGGATGAAATGAATGGGGCCGTAACCAATGGCTACTTGAGTCGCTTAAAAGGCCCGGATATTCAGGATGGTGGGCCGGGTTCCCTGCGCGGTACCAACCACCTGGTGGGAACTGGCTTGGGGCGTTTGGGCACCAATGGTTTTGGTCGTGGGCGCTTTGGACGGGGAGGCGGCGGTGGGGGCAGTGGCGGGCCTGCTCGAGTGGTAAACTGGCAGAATGATGCCAAAAATTACGAGTTTTGGGTTGCCGCGGACGAGCACGGGAATTTCCAAATTCCCAACGTGCGTCCCGGCACCTACACCCTGCATGCAATTGCCGACGGCGTGCTGGGGGATTTTTCGTTAAGCAATATGGTGGTATCGGCCGGTGAGAAACTGGAATTGGGTAAGGTTCATTGGCAGCCCGTCCGCCACGGGCGCCAGCTCTGGGATATTGGGGTGCCCAATCGGGACGCCTCTGAGTTTTTCAAGGGTGACGATTATTATCACTGGGGTTGGTATGTCCAATATGCCAAATTATTTCCCAACGACGTGAACTTTGTTGTGGGGCAAAGCGATTATCGCCGGGACTGGTTCTTTGAGCAAGTGCCGCACTCAGAAAATCCCACCAATACCACCGGTGCGGGATCGGGGCGGGCCACCACGTGGACGGTGAATTTTACCCTGCCTGCGACGGTGCACGGCAAGGCGACCTTGCGGCTGGCCATTTGTGGGGTGGGGGCGCGCAGTATAGTGGTCTCCCTGAATAGCCAGGTGATTGGGCGGGTGACAGATCTGGTTTACAACGCCACGATCAACCGGGACGGCATTGGCGGGTATTGGGAAGAACATGACTTGGACTTTGATGCGGCCAAGCTAGTTGCCGGCACCAACATGCTCCAACTAAGTATTCCCGCCGGTGGCCTCACCAGCGGGATTATCTATGACTATTTACGATTGGAACTAGATGAACAGGCAGCACCGCCGGCAACCTTATCCACCAATTAAAGGCATTTACTGATGCTGGCTGCGGGCGGCCGCGCGCAGTTGGTTGGCGGCAGCAATGGCATTGGGATCCCCGGCAGCGACCCCGTTAGCCAGGTTCTTTTGCAGCGCGGCCATGCGGTTGCGTGCTTCGCGGGCTTGCTGATCGCTCAGGTTTTTTTGATTTTGCACGGCCAACAGATTGGCCACGGCCTGGTCATAAGCCCTTTGCTGCATAGCCTTGTCAAAAGCCGCCATGGATTGATTAACGTCGCTGGAGGCCGGAACATTGACCGGTGCGGTCGGCGGGGGCGTCGCCGCCGCCGTTTCTGCGGGAGGAGGCGGGGTGGCCACCACGGTTGCCTTTTTGGAGCAGGCAGACAAGGCCAAAACGAGGGTGAGCCCTAAAACAGTCAAGGGAAACTTGCGAGAGTGAGGATTCGAGGACATGGTGGTACTTTTAAAAATCATGGCAGGCCATTCGCAGTTCCGGGATTATTCCAAATGACATTCGGCAGCATATTGGCGGGAATATTGGCCCCCCGTGCGCCGGCAGTGCCAGCATAGGTATTCCCGTAATAATCCGCCAGGATGATGCTCGAAGTAGAGCCCGAAACCAACCCAACCGTGGCCCCCTTGCCGTGACGGGCGGAAATACCTTCGTCGGGAAAGCTGGAGCAATCATTGAAATAAAACGGCGTCCTTTCATCGGTCTCCCATTGAATAATACTCATGGGCTTGAAGGCCGTGACTTTATAACTGCGCGGGGCAATACCCGCCCGTGGGCCCCCCGGGGAGCCAAAGCCGCAAATGGATCCATTCCAAACATAACTGGTGATGTAAATGGAACGCTGATAAAAAAGCGTGTTCACCACATCCGCCGGACACATCAAGATGGTCGGGTTTTTGAGCACCGGATAGAGCTCGCTTTTTTGCCAGTAGGTTAATTGCTGGGCCAGTTGCAAGGCAAAGGTGGTGGGGGAAGTGGCACTGCCGGCGGGAATATTCGCGCCGTAGGCCCAACAATTATCGGTTGTACCCCACCCGCAGCCCGGCAAGACATCCTTGTTATCCGTGGTATAAATATTAGCGGAAATCAAGATTTGGCGGTTATTGTTGAGATCCACCGTGCGTTGGGCGCGGTTTTTGGCACTGGCGAGCGCCGGTAAAAGCATCGCCGCGAGAATTGCGATAATAGCAATGACCACGAGCAATTCAATGAGGGTGAAGCCACCATGCTGGACCCGGCCGGACGAAGGGCGAACCGGAGTTGGTAGAATGCTGGATTTTTTCATGAGTTGATTCGATTTACAAGTGAAATTGTGGGCGCGCATCTGACTTAACTGTGTTACAAGGCTGTAATAAAAGATTATCCAAAGATTTTGTTCTGTCAACCAGTGATTCGCTGCTCGTGCATGGCCGGCTCGATGGGATTGGCTGGATTTTTCCCCCGGACCGGCGATAGTAACCGGGTATGGCTAAACAATTGTCGCCGGACGTGCCATGAGTGCCGGCCAACTCTGGCTGCTGCCCCCGCCCCGGCCTTTGGTGGACCGGCTGGGGGAGGACTTTTTCCGCCAGTTGCCTGACCGTCCGGGAGTGTATCTTCTCTGTGGTCCACAGGAGGGGGTGCTCTACGTGGGCAAAGCTAAAAGTTTGCGCCGGCGGCTGGGCAATTACCGGGTGGCGAACCCGGAGCGGATGTCCCGCCGGATCATTCGTTTGTTATATCAGGTTACGCGGATTGAATGGGACGAATGTCCCAGTGAAGCGGCCGCCCGGCATCGGGAGGAACTGTTGATTGTAACCCTGCATCCCAAATTCAACGCGGCCGGCAAGGTCTGGCCGGTGGCGGATGGCCAGCCGGTTAAATACCGGCGGTTTGGTGAGCTGATGGCGGGCCAAGCCGGTGGGCAGGGTGAGCCGCCGACCGCAAGCCCGCCCGGCAGGGAATAATGGAACTGTACGATTGACTGGCCGGTCCGCTTATGGCACCGGGCAACAACCCGGGTGCCCGCCGGCCAAATTGGGGCTCACATAAGGTATGCCCAGCGACAGGCCACGCAAAATCAGGAGGCCCGCCAGCAAGCATACTCCCACTGGAATCGCCGAGCGCAATTTTACCCTCACCCCCAGAGGCAGGAGGCGTCCTGATAAGCTAATGGCCAGCATGGTGGGGGTCGTTCCCAGCCCAAAAGCCCCCATGAACCAGGCGCCGGAAAGCAAGGTTCCCTGCGCCACCGCGCCCGTCATGGCCACGTAAACCAAGCCGCAAGGCAGCAGGCCATTCAAGGCACCCAATAATAGCAGTGAACGCCAATGGCGCTGCCGCAACTGGCGGCCCATGGCGGCTTTCAAATGCCCCACCCCGCGCACCACCGGCGCGGACATGGCGGCTTTTTTAGACAGGAAAAATCCCGCCAGGATGGCCAGCCCCAGCGCCAAGGAAAGCCAGCGCTGCAGACCGGCCAGCACCACTGATTTGCCGGCCAGCCCCGCCAATACGCCCAGCAGGGTATAAGTACCGATCCGTCCGAGTTGGTAAAGGAGCCGGCCCACCACCAACCGGCCCGGCCCCCCCGCCGGCACGGGCAATGCCAACTGCAATGGTCCGCACATGGCCGCGCAGTGCAAGCTGCCCAGCAACCCCAAGGCCATGGCTAATAAAAAATCCATGTCAGCTAGCGGGCACCACAAATTTCTGTTCCAAATAATATCCCTCGCCAGCCGCTTCCCAGGTCACGCGAAGCTGCCAGGGGCCGGTGGCAAATTTCCCGACGTCCAGAATTTGCCGGCCGTCCTTGCCTGGTTGAAAGGCCAGGGTGCGGTCCTTTTCCGGTGCATCCGCCCGGTAAAGCTGAATGGCACCCGATAATTTCTGGGTCACCTGGGCTGCTGGCAGGGCAATTACTAACGACCGTGCACGCCCATCATATTGGATGCCCGCCCCCGCAGTTTTGGCCCGGGCAGCGCCATCCAGTTGATGCTGGTAATTCAGTTCATTTTCGTAATAGTTGGCGCAGATCAGGTTTTCTGGGTGCGTTGCCGCAATGGTCACGACCGTGGCCATGCCGGCGAAGAACAGCCCAAAGGCGGCAAACAGGCCATAGGGCCATGGATTGGGTGAGGTTTTCATGTTTGTTGTTTAATTGCGGGGACCAACAAAAGCCGTCTTTAAGGTTTGCATTTTCTTGCCATTGGAATAAACCCCGATGACCACGGGGGTGGTGCCGGAGCGCATGGCGTTGGTATCGAGCTCAAGGATGACTGAATTTTCCGACAACTTCTGGGCCGGCACCCGAATCGTTCCCGCGCCCATGATTTCCAGTGAGCCCGCGGGACTTTCCAACTTCAATTCCACCGGCAAATCCCGCGAGGTTTTATTAATCACTTGCACCGTGTACAAATTGCTAAAGCGGCCATCTGGCATTTGTTGGAAGAGCGAACCTGGCGCACGCAGCAGGGTGGCCTCAGCGTCCGAGCGGTTGAACAGCAGCACTCCCAGAATGATGCCCAGCACCACCAGCACCACTGAATAGCCCATCAATCGTGGAGTTACCCGCAACCCTTCCCCTCGTTCAATGCCGTTCAGCGAGGCATAGCGAATCAACCCCGGGGCCGCGCCGGTCCGCTGCATGACATGGTCGCACGCATCCATGCACGCCGTGCAGTGCACGCATTCCATTTGTGTGCCATTCCGGATGTCAATGCCCGTGGGACAAACAGCCACGCACTGATTACAGGCCACACAATCGCCAAAGCCCGCGAACCGCCGCTCGCCAAATTTTTGCTCGTGCCGCAACGGGCCCCGCTTTTCCCCGCGCTTGTAGTCATAGGCCACCACAATGGAGTTTTCATCCAGCAAAGCCGATTGAAACCGGCCATAAGGGCAAATGAACGTGCAGGCCTGTTCCCGGAAACGGGCAAAAATGCCGTAGAACAGGAGGGAAAATAAAATCATGAAGGTCAGCCCGGTCACATGGAGTGCCGGGGGATCGGTCACAATCTGATAAAGTTCCCGCCAGCCGATGATGTAGCTCAGCAGCACGTTGCCCACCAGGAAGGACAAAGCTAAAAAAAGCGTGTGCTTGAGGGCGCGTTTGGTGATTTTTTTACCAGTCCAAGGGGCTCGCGCCAGAGCCTTTTGCTCCGGGGCATCGCCCTCGATCAGATACTCAATTTTCCGAAACACCATTTCCATCATGACCGTTTGCGGGCAAGCCCAGCCGCACCACAGCCGCCCAAAAGCCGTGGTGAAAATCACCACGCCGGTGAAGAACAGCAGGATGGCGAAGGCAAAGATGATCATGTCCTGCGGCCAGAAAATCTGCCCCAACACCACAAACTTGCGCTCGGGGATGTTCATCAGCAGCAGTGGATTGCCGTTGATGGTGATAAACGGGCCGGAAAACATGATCACCAACAGCAACCAACTCAGCCAAGTCCGCCAGCGGTAATACTTGCCACTGACCTGGCGCGGAAACAGCCACCGCCGCCGGCCATCCGCCTCGGCCGTGGCGATGTGATCACGGAAATCCTCGGTGGGCGGCGCGGGCGTTTTGGGGGGGCTGGGTTTGATTGCGGGCATGATTTTATGGGGGTGGGCGGAATTGCGGCCGCCCACCCGTGCAGGATCACTCAAAGCCCGAGGGGGCAGTCTTTACCGGGGTCTGATTTTCCGGTGGCTTGCCGGGCGAGGCGAGTTTCGTCCCACGCAGGGTGTAAATGTAGCTGGCCACCGCCTGGATTTCGTCTGGTTTAAGCGTGGACTTCCAAGTGATCATCCCTTTGGCGGGCACGCCATTCCAGATAACGGCCACGGTGTCGGCATACTTGCTACCATGGATCCAGTAATCATCCGTCAGGTTCGGACCCACCAGACCGCCACCATCGGCCCGATGGCAAGGCGCGCAGAACTTCGTGTAAATCTGCCGCCCGCCCTCAAGCAAAACCGGGTCCGTGCCCGGCTGTAAAGTGGGAATGCCCGCCTCAAACTTGCCCATGGCGGCTGATTTGAGTTCGTTGCCGAGTTTCATTTCTTCCGTGTATTCACCCGCCGACAGCGGTCCGGCTTTGACCACGTGGTAATAAACCAGGTAAACCGCCGAGAAGATGATCGTGATGTAAAACAACCACACCCACCAGCGGGGGAGTTTGTTGTCCAATTCGCGAATGCCGTCATATTCATGATCCAGCAACAAGGGGTCTTGGGAATGGTTACTCATATGCCTCAGGATTCAATGTTTTGATGTTGGGTTCCCGGGCGTTCACCGCCGTCCAGTGGCAGGCTGCCCATTTTATGCAGGTAGTTTTTCTTCAAGGCCAGTGACCACACCAGCATGCCGCTGAAAAACCCGAAGAATATGAGGATGGAAACGGCTCCGTACAGGCCGATGCCATCCATTTTATCCAGTACTTCTTTATACATAATGTGTCCGGTGGTTATTTGGCTGCGGTGGTGGTGGGTGCCGCCTTGATGTCTGTGCCCAGCCGTTGCAGGTAGGCAATCAGCGCGATGATTTCCTTGTCCGCGTCGGCATTCACCGCGCCTTGCTTGAGGTTGGCGACGACCCGGTCTGCCTGCGCCTGCAAATCCTTTTGCGCGGGACCGTTCTCAAAACCTTCCGGATATGGCACCCCGATGCGGCGCAGCGCTTTCAACCGGGCGGGGAGGGAATCCGTTTCCAGTTTCTGTGTCAATAACCAGGAATACCGTGGCATGATCGAACCCGGCGAGGTGGAGCGCGGATCGTCCATGTGGTTGAAATGCCAGGCATCCGGATACTTCCCACCTTCGCGCGCCAGGTCCGGCCCCTTGCGTTCGGAGCCCCACAAGAAGGGGTGGTCATACACAAATTCTCCCGCCTTGGAATACTCGCCGTAACGTTCCGTTTCTGAACGGAATGGACGGATCATCTGCGAATGACATCCCAGGCAACCCTCGCGGATGTACAAATCCCGGCCCAGCACTTCCAACGGGGTGTAGGGTTTCACACTGGCAATGGTCGGCACATTTTCCTTGATCAGGAACATCGGGACAATTTCCACGAGCCCGCCAATCAAAATCGAGACCACCGCCAGGCCGGTGAAAATCAGCGGTTTGCCCTCTAGCATGCGGTGGAACGCGGTCTTACCGTGTTGCTCCACCGTGCTTTGCCACGGTACCGCCTGGGCTTCGGTGTCCGGCTCAAAAGAGCCGGCCTTGGCCGTGCGATACAAGTTGTACGCCATCAAAAAAGTGCCCGTCAGGTACATCAGGCCACCCACCGACCGGAGTCGGAACATGGGCACCACCTGCAGAATGGTTTCGAGAAAGTTGGGGTATTGCAGAAACCCTTCTTTGTTGAACTGTTTCCACATCAGCCCTTCGGTGATACCAGCGACGTAAATCGGAATGATATAGAACATCATGCCCAGCAACCCCAGCCAGAAGTGGTAGTTCGCCAGCTTGGTGGACCAGAGATTAGTGCGGTATAGTTTCGGGAACAAATAATAGAGCATGGAGAAGGTCAGGAACCCATTCCAGCCCAACGCCCCCGAGTGCGCGTGCGCAATCGTCCAGTCCGTGTAATGCGACAGCGAATTGACCGATTTGATGGCCATTAGTGGGCCTTCCAGGGTGGCCATACCATAGGCCGTTACTGCCACCACCATGAACTTCAACACTGGGTCCTGCCGCACCTTGTCCCACACCCCGCGCAGGGTCAGCAACCCGTTTAACATGCCGCCCCAGGAGGGCGCAATTAACATCAGCGAAAAAACCATGCCCAGCGACTGCGCCCAGTCCGGCAGCGCTGTGTACAGCAAATGGTGGGGTCCTGCCCAAATATATAGGAAAATTAACGCCCAAAAATGAATGATCGAGAGCCGGTAGGAAAATACTGGCCGGTTCGCCGCCTTCGGCAGGAAATAATACATCAGTCCGAGGTAGGGAGTCGTCAAAAAGAACGCCACGGCATTGTGTCCATACCACCATTGCACCAGCGCGTCCTGCACGCCGGCATACATGGAGTAGCTCTTGAACAGGCCCGCCGGCATTGTCATTGAATTGGTGATGTGCAACACCGCCACGGTGATGGCGGTGGCCAGGTAAAACCAGATCGCCACATACATGTGCTTCTCGCGGCGTTTCAGGATTGTGCCAATCAAATTGATCGTGAAGACCACCCAAATCAGGGCAATGGCAATCTTGATCGGCCATTCCAGTTCGGCATACTCCTTGCTGGTGGTAAAACCCAGCGGGAGAGTCAGGGCGGCACTGACGATGATGGTTTGCCAGCCCCAGAAATTAAGCCAGCTCAGCTTGTCACTGAACATCCGCGCCTTGCACAGCCGTTGCAGTGAGTAATAAATGCCCATGAACATCCCGTTCCCCACAAACGCAAAAATCACCGCGTTGGTGTGCAGTGGCCGGATGCGGCCAAAAGTAATGAATTGCAAGTTCAAATTCGCCCCGGGGTAGAACAGTTCCACCGCCGCCAGCATGCCCACCAGCATCCCCACGATCCCCCAGATCACCGTGGCAATCGCAAACGCGCGCACGATCCGGTTGTCGTATTTAAAGGTTTCCACATTCATAAGTTTCCAATTCCGGCCTCTTTAATCATTTTTACCACTATTTCAGGCGGTGCGGCTCTTGCGCCGCACCGCCACGTTTCAAACTCCCCCGGGCTTAAAACCGCACGATGACATCCGCCGTGATGCGGTTGTCGAAAATGCCCACGGGATCCACCACGCCCGCCTCATAGGCCACGCCCACATCCACTTTGCTGCAGAGGCGGGAGCGGAAGCCGCCGCCCACGGTGAATTGCGTGGTGCCGCGCGCCCCTGTGCTGCCCGCGTTGATGAGGTCATATAATTCCGTGTTTAGCGGCACTCCACCGATGCGGTTGTCGGAACCATTGCTCAAAATGGTGTAGCCATTGGCGGCGAAGAACGGCACGAAGTATTGGTTCACGAAATAATCCGCCTGCAGGCTGTAATGCAATTGCGCTGTTTCCTCAGCGAAGTTGTTTGGCAGCCGGAAGCCCGCGTTGCCCGTGAGATGGAATTTGTCAAAACCCTTTTCCGCCGAGACAAATAAATTCCATTCGCCGGCCCCATAACCTTGGAAGACATCCGAACTGCCCACCGGCAGGGAGATCGTGAAGCCCGGAGTGAGAATGAACTGGCTCTCCTCATCATTTAGCAGCGCGTATTTCAAGCCGGCGGAGGCATCGGCAAAGCCATAATGATGGGGCAGGGTTTTTTCCGGTTGGAATTCAATATATCCGTCCTTGGTGGCGATCAAGGCCAGTTTGTCGGTCAGCGCATACCGGATTTGCACGGCAAATACCTGGACATCGCCGCCCAGGGGGGCTTTGCCGCCATTGAAATAAAAGGTGTTCGGCAGGCTGTGATACATATAGACCGGCCGGATTTCGCTCGTGATCCGCGGGTCTTCAAAGAAGATCGGGTTCGATACTGGAGAGATGGTGTTTTCGAGCCAGCTGGCACTGGCGTCCGCCCCGTAAACTCCTGCAGTGGAAGCGACCAGGGTGAGTGCCATTGTGGCGGCAGTGCTATTCATTTTCATGTATGTTTGTTGGTGGTTTATGGTTGTTTACCGTTCCGTGTTTTTTTCCTGCACCGGAAGGGGTACGGCAGCGCTTCCGGCATCGGGCAAAGGGCAGGGGACGGGGGCATCCTCCAGGAGCATGCGCATGGACGGAGTCAGCGTGTCCTCATATTGACCGCTACGCACCGACCAGATGAAGGCTCCCAGAAAAATCAAACCCACGGCCAGGCTCACCAGGATGAGGACAATAATGACGCTCATGCGGCCTCCAGGGTGGTGGCAACAACCGGTAGGTTCCGATCGGTTGCCGTAGTCTTTTGTGACGGAGCCGCAGTGAGCTTGAGCGTCTGTGACCCCAGCCAGGCGGTCGTGCTGCAGACGAACACTACCACCGTCACGGAGCTGATAGGCATTAATATGGCGCACACAATCGGGGCCAGCAGCCCGGCGGCCGCGATGCTCACTCCGGCCAGATTATATAGTGCGGAAATCCCGAACCCCAGCCGCACCACCCGGGCGGCTTGCCGGCTAAAGGTCAACACGCGCCCCAGTTGGGGGAGTTGAACTGCGTCGAGAATCACATCGCTAGCCGGGGAGAAGCCGCCAATGTGCTCCACAACCGCCACCCCGACCTCCGCCTGTTTCAGCGCGCCGGCATCATTCAGGCCGTCCCCCACCATCATCACTTTCCGTCCCTGTTGCTGAAGTTCGCGAATGAAATTCAATTTGTCCGCCGGCCGCTGGTTGAACCGCAAAGTGGCCCGGGGGCCAAATATTTTTTGGAACCGGGCGGCCTCCCGCTCGTTGTCGCCACTTAACAGAGCTAATTCGAACCGGTCGCCGAGTTGGGCAATTAAGGCCGCCACTTCCGGCCGCAAAGCATTCTCCATCCCAAAACTGCCGCGCCAATGGCCATCGATCGCCACTTGCACACCCGGCGTGGCCTTGGTAAGGCTCACGCCATGCTGGGCCAGCCATTCCGTTGAACCCACCCACACCGTGTGGCCGTCAATTTCGCCGGCAATCCCGGCGCCTGGAGTTTCCACAAATCCCTGCACCGGCCGTGGTTCCACCGCCAGGTACTGGCTGATGCGCACCGAGTTTGGATGGGTCGAATGCCGGGTAAGCGAGCCAATCCACTGCGCTTCTGGCGCCGTCAGACCGCCGGCGGTCGGACTGTCTGCCGCTTGAAAAAGCACGCCGCGTCCATCGGTTGCTGTCAAGGTTCCGGTCTTGTCCAGCACCACCGTGTCCACCTCCGCCATGCGCTCAATGACCTGGCCGTTTTTCAGGAAAATATTGAGCCGCGCCAGCCACCGTTGGGCGGTGCCCTGGGTGAGGGGAGCGGCGAGCGCCAGGGCGCAGGGACAGGCCACGATCAGCACCGAGGTGAAGGCTTTTTGGGCTCGCGAAGGATCCTGCCATAGCCAAAAAATAGCCGCGGCACAGGCCACGCCGATGACAATGCGTGTGAAGCGGCGGCTGTACCGGTTGGTCAGGGAATCTAGTTCATAATCGCGGGGTTTGCGAAACGCCTCATGATCCCACAAGGTGGCCAGATAGCTTTGGGCCACGGGTTTCAGCGTTGCCACCGTGATGGCACCGCCCACCTGGCGGCCGCCGGCATAAAGGTGATCACCGGCGGCGCGTTTCACCGGCTCGGCTTCCCCGGTGACAAAGCTATAATCCAGGCAGGCTTCTCCGCTCACCAATCGCGCATCCGCCGGCAGCAATTCACCGTTTCGCAAAATGAGTTGATCCCCCGTTTGCAACCGGGAAATGGCCACGCACTCTTCGCCCACGGGGGTTTTGCGAATCACCGACAAGGGGAAAAATCCTTGGTAATCCCGGTCAAAGGTCAACCGCTCGTGCGTTTTCTTCTGGAACATCCGGCCACACAAGAGAAAGAAAATCAAGCCGCACAAGGAATCGCAATAACCGGGGCCCTGATGGGTGACCACCTGATAAATACTGGTGCCATACAAGGCCGCCAGACCCAGGGCAATCGGGAGTTCCAAGGTGATGGTGCGCTGCCGGGCACCCGCCCAGGCCGCCCGCCAGAAATCCGCTGCGCTATACAGCACCACCGGCAGGGCCATGCCCAGACTCAGCCAGCCCGCGATGGCCTTGAACCAGGGCCCGTTAAAGGTGTCCAGTCCAAGGTACAAGGGCAGGGACATCAGCATTATGTTGCCAAAACCAAAGCCGGCCAGCCCGATTTGGAGCCAGGCTTTTTTCCGCCAGGCCGCCAGTTTTACCGGCTGTGCGTCGCCCAGCATGAACTGCGGTTCGTAGCCGATGTCCGTCAACAGCCCGGCCAACTCGCTGAATTTGATTTTGCGAGGGTCAAAACTGATGGCGGCTTCGCGCCGGGCGAAATTCACCACTGTGCGGCCCACGCCGGCATGCAATTTAAACAGGTTTTCCAGCAGCCATACACACGCCACGCAATGGATCACGGGCAGATACAAGGTCACGCGCACGTGGGTGGCATCCGCAAAATCGTAAAGTGTTTCTGCCACGGCGGGATCATCGAGAAACGCCCACTTGAAACTGCCCGCCGGTTTCATCCGGATGCCCGGGGTGGTTTCCAGGGCATAGTAAGTGCCCAGGCCATTTTCCTGCAGCAGACTGAACACGGTCTGGCACCCCAGGCAGCAGAACCGCTTCTCGGCCAGCACAAAACGTGCATCCAGACAAGGCTCGCCACAATGGCAACAGCCACCTGGGTGGGGTGCACTCCCGGTACGGCTGGCAGGCGTTTTTAATACTTGCGTCGACATTTATTGTCTTTGTTCAACAATAAATATCAGGGGGCTATTATCCGGACTAACCGTCCTTTACCAAACTATCCACCAAAATTGGCACGGCCCTAATTCCTGAAAGAGCAGAGTCGTTTGAGGCCGTGCCCGCCCGCGAAAACCGGCATTTACCCGACACGGGGCGGGGATATTTCCCCAACCTTGCCACGTGCCCGCATGATTGCTGCACCGCATAGATTGCCGGGCATGGGTGGAAACTAACGGCGAGCGGAATAGCTTTGCGGCTTAGCGAATGGCAACGAGACTGTAATTCCCAGCCGGCACCGGAGAACCGGCATTAGTCGGAACATTTAAAATTCGGGCACTGGCGCAAAAAGCGTTGCGGATTCTGGTAGATAACTTGGTCCACGACGGCAGCGAGGTGACCGCGGCGCTGCATTTCGAGGGCGGTTTTGGGGACGGCCAGGGGGTCGCTACGGCCCCAGTCGCAGGCGCTGTTGAGCCAGAGACGCTCCCGGCCATAGGTTTCCAGCATATCGATGGCCCGGGCGGGAGTGCATTTGGTTTCGGGATAGAGGGTCATGCCAGCCCACATGCCGGTGTCCAAAACCATGGCGACCGTGTGCTCTTCCACATGGTCGATAATTACCCGGCCAGGTTCGATGCGGGGGTCATTTTTTAAGACGTCCAAAATGAGGCGGGTGCCTTTGAGCTTGTCCTCCAGATGGGGGGTGTGCACCAGGATAAGTTGCTGGTGCCGGGCCGCCAGGTCCACCTGCATTTCCAGCACCCGCAATTCGTTGCGGGAATTTTTGTTCAGCCCAATTTCACCGATCCCCAGCACATTGGGCCGCCCGAGAAATTGCGGGATGAGCGCCACCACCGCTTCGGCCAGTTTGACGTCCTCGGCTTCCTTGGAATTCAGGCCCAGCCAGCTAAAGTGTTTGATACCGTGTTTGGCGGCCCGTTTGGGTTCATACTCGGTGAGCTGGCTGAAATAATCGTGGAATCCGGCGACGGAACTGCGGTCAAAGCCGGCCCAAAAGGCTGGTTCACACACCACGGCGCAGCCCGCCAGGGCCATCCGTTCGTAATCATCCGTGACCCGGCTGACCATGTGGGCGTGAGGTTCGATGTAGCGCATAAAGGTCTGGGGGGCGTTAAAGCGGTGGGCCGGCCAGCGGACCTGACCAAGCGCCACAGGCGGCCTTGGTGGTGGCGGCGGGAACGGGTTCCTTTGTGGGATCGCTGAAGGCCAGCAGGACTGCCTCGGCCTTGTTTTTTGCCGGACCAGCGAGGATTTTCACCGCTTCCAGCAAGGCTTGGGCGCGAAAATCACCGGTTTCGCCCGCGCGTTCCAGACGGTCTAGACAGGCCGCCAGTTCAATGACCTGGTGCCGGGCCTCCAGAAAATACAAATCAAGCATGGGTGGCTGGTGCATAACCAGCGCGAATATAGGGCCCGGAGCCGGGACCGCCACAATAAAATGCCGTCCCTGGAAAAATTTAAGTGGCGCGACACAGCCAAAGGCACGATTAGGTGCGATTCACCTGGATTTTAATACCACCGTCAGGGCAGGGGGGCCCAGTGGGCTAGCGGGTTGGATTTTTTAAGCCGGATTCGCCGGGGGGGCTGATTGGGTTGCATGGGCGAAACTTGGCAAAGGCACGATAAGGCACGATAAGGCACGATTTACCTACCGACGCCCGTGCCTGGGGCGCTAGCTTGCAGTTCCGGTAACGGCACCGGGGGCGAGGCCACAGGTGTTTGTAGCAGGCCCCACCGGGCGGCCGGGTTTGTTTTTTTAACCGGGCTTAGCCGGATTCGCCT
>CAIZWI010000127.1 GCA_903936645.1 uncultured Verrucomicrobia subdivision 3 bacterium | reverse complement strand
CTGGGACCAACCTGCCAGGGTAATTTGGAATCGCTTCCGCGCTTTTACGCCGTGGCCAGGGGCGTTTACCTCCTGGACCGCCGGTGCCAAAGTGCATCGCTTAAAAATATGCGCGGCGCACGTCGTGACCGGCCAGGGCACGCCCGGGGAAATTTTGCGCGGCGGCCCGGAGGGGATTGTGGTGGGGTGCGGAGCCGACGCCTTGTGTATCACCGAATTGCAACGCGAGGGTGGTCGCCGGCTGGCCGCGCGGGAATTTCTGGCAGGACATCCCCTGGGGCCGGGGGAAAAACTGGCCTGATTCAGGAGCCTGGCTCAATTGGTTGGCGAGCTAATTCCCAAGAAGCGGTCCTTTGGCTCCGGTGTGACGGATATCCTGGGCTTCGCATAAATAAACCACATCCTCGGCCACGTTCGTGGCGTGGTCCGCAATCCGCTCCAAGCTTTTGGAGATCACCATCAAATGCAGACAGCGGCCAACTGACTGAGGATCCTCGGCCATATGCTGAACGAGCACGCGATGGATTTCCTTATTGAGGGCGTCCACTTGCCGATCCCGAGGAATCAAAGCCCGGGCGGCGACGGAATCCTTTTGCACAAAGGCATCCAGTGACAATTTAAGCATTTCCAGCGCCAACCCCGCCAGCCGGGGAAGATCCACTTGAAATTTCAAGGGTGGTTCCTGGGCCAGGTCACCAGCACGTTTCGCAATTTTACTGGCCTCATCCCCAATTCGTTCCAGATTTTGGGCAATTTTCATGGCCACGGTTACCAGCCGTAAATCAGTGGCCAACGGCGCTTTGGTAAGCAGGTGAATTACTAATTCGTCAATTTCAACCTCCAATTGGTCAATCAGCCGGTCGTCGTCCTTGACGTTCAAGGCCTGCTGGTAGTCCCTTTGAACCAGTGCGGCCACCGCCCGGTTTACCGCCGTTTCGGCATAGCTGGCCATCCGCAGCAGTTTTTGCCGCAGTGCATCCAACCCCATTTCAAAGTGCAGGTCCATAGGCGCTTGTTCCGCCGGGCTCAACCAAACCGGCCGGTCACATAATCCTCCGTCTGTTTGCGAGCCGGATTGGTGAAGATTTTGGTGGTGGCATCGTATTCCACCAGCTCACCGAGGTAGAAAAACGCGGTTTGATCGGAAATGCGCGCCGCCTGCTGCATGTTGTGCGTGACGATCACGATGGTGAAATTTTCCTTCAATTCCAAAATCAGCTCCTCCACCCGGGCGGTGGCAATCGGGTCCAGGGCGGATGCGGGTTCATCCATCAAGATGATTTCCGGTTTGATGGCAATGGCACGGGCGATACAGAGGCGCTGCTGCTGGCCACCGGACAATCCCAAAGCACTGGCGTGCAAACGGTCTTTCACTTCATCCCATAAAGCCGCTCCCCGCAAACTTTCCTCCACCGACGCCTCCAGAGAGGATTTGTCCCGCATCCCGTGCAAACGCAAACCATAAGCCACATTTTCAAAAATTGATTTTGGAAACGGATTGGATTTTTGAAACACCATGCCTACCCGTTTGCGCAATTCGATGACGTCCACGTCGGGTCCGTAAATGTCGTGGCCGCCGATTTTCACCGAGCCTTCGATCCGGACGTTGTCAATCAGGTCGTTCATCCGGTTCAGACAGCGGAGCAGGGTGGATTTCCCGCAACCGGAAGGGCCAATAAAGGCCGTGACCACCCGTTCACTCAGAGTCAGGGAGATGTTTTTCAGCGCTTTGGTGGCCCCATAGTATAGTGCCAGGTTTTCGATGGTGATCAACGGCACGGCACGGGCCGCTGGTGCGGCTTTAACGTTCGTCAGCATCGTCGTTGGCAGGGAAATTTCCGGCATAAATGAATTAGTGTAACGAACGCATGTTGCGCCGCATTTTCGAGCGCACGAAAATGGCGGCAATGTTCAGGGCAAACGTCAGGATCAACAGCACCAGTACAGTCGCATACAAAATGGGCTGCGTCTGGTCAATATTTGGCGATTGTGTGGAAAGCACAAACACATGGTACCCCAAGTCCATAAACTGGTCGGTCAGGTGCGTGGGCAGATCAGACATATAATACGCCACCCCGGTAAACAGGATGGGTGCCACTTCACCGGCGGCCCGGCTCACGGCCAGAATGCCGCCCGTGAGGATGCCCGGGAGCGCTTGCGGCAGGACGATCTTGAAAATCGTTTTCAGTTTGGTTGCCCCCAACGCCAGGCTGGCTTCCCGCAAACCTGGCGGCACCGCCTTGAGGGCTTCTTCCGTGGCCACGATGACCACCGGCATGGTCATTACTGCCAGGGTTAGCGAGGCCCAAATCAAAGAGGGATGGCCCCAGGCTTGCTCGCCGTTATTAAAGACGAGATCCAGATTATGCCCGACGAAATTGATAAAAAATCCCAAGCCAAACAGTCCAAAAACCACCGAGGGCACACCCGCCAGATTGTTCACGGCGGTGCGAATGATCCGGGTCATGACGGAGGTGTTGTGAGCGTATTCGGTCAAGTAAACGGCGGTGATGACCCCCACCGGCAGCACGAAAACCGTCATTACGACCACGCGAATGGTTGTCCCCACGATCATGGGCAGAATCCCCGTGGTGGCGGGATCAAATACATCCTTCTTCGGAATGGTGGAGACAAAGCGCCAGGATAATCCCGGCCAGCCATGAATGATGATATTGACCAGGACCACCCCGAGCAGGGCGACAATCAAATAAGTTGCCAGGCCGGTGATGCCGGTGAAAAAGAAGGAACTGTAACGAAACTCTTTCGCACGGAAATCCTTGGTGGGTGAGGGGTGCATCAGGCCTTGCCCTCCAGACGTTTTTTCAAGCGTTCCATGACCAGTTGGGCCGCCATATTGGAAAGAAACGTCACGACAAACAGCATGGAACCAATCAAAAACAGAATGCGGTAATGATCGCCCCCGGCCACCACCTCGCCCATTTCCGCAGCAATGGTCGCCGTAATCGTCCGGGCTGAATCAAACAGGTTCCAAGACATGATGCTGGCATTGCCACTGGCCAGCAGCACAATCATGGTTTCCCCCATGGCCCGGCCGAAGCCCAGCACAATCGCGGCAAACACCCCGGGTATGGCGGCGGGCAGCACCACTTGCCAGGCCGCCTGCCAGCGGGAAGCTCCCAAGGCCAGGGCGGCCTGGGTAAAACTTCTTGGCACA
Organism: uncultured Verrucomicrobia subdivision 3 bacterium; assembly: GCA_903936645.1. Classification (GTDB taxonomy): domain Bacteria; phylum Verrucomicrobiota; class Verrucomicrobiia; order Limisphaerales; family UBA11358; genus UBA11358. The sequence goes on along the minus strand of CAIZWI010000127.1, from coordinate 7,557 downwards.
CTGGTTAGTGCGTCCTCGGCAATGGAAAAAACCACCGGAATTATCGCAAAACCCAGGCCAATGCCCGCGACAAACGCGTTGAGCCGGGATTCATAACCGAACATTTTCTGCAGCACCGTGGCAATGACGATCAGGGCAAAAAAGCCCACCACGACGGAAGGCACCCCCGATAACAGCTCAATGGCTGGTTTGATGACTTCCTTGAACTTGGGGCGCGCTAATTGGGATACGTATATAGCAGCGGCCAGGGCCAGCGGCACCGCGAAGAGCAAGGCTACCACGGTGGCTTTGATACTGCCCACAATCAGGGGCACGATATTGTATTTTTTGATGGTGGAGACCGGCTGCCAGATGAAGGAAGGCTGGTCATAACCTGTCCATTTGTAGGGCCAAAACAAATAACGCCATTCGGTGGTATTGATCCGGGCGTCCTTGTCATCCGGCGCCTCCTTGGCCGCATCGAGCTTGGTCTGCATGAGCAGGAGCTTGGTATCCCGGTCCATGCTTGCAAATTGTTCCGGGGTGAGTTCCAAGTAGGCTTGCAGGACCTCCGGCGGGGTTTTGTCCATGTCTGCCAGCGGGATTACTGTTTGGGTGGCCGCACTATTGATCTGCCCCAGCAGGAGCGGGACGGCCTCCCGGGTGACGAAGGCGAAAATTAAAAAAACCATCACGATGGCCGTGAGCGAGACGAGAAAAATCAGCTTCTCGGCGACCCACTCTACCGGATGCCAGCTCTGACCGCGCTTGATACCAGTCCATACTTGCCGGTCCGGTTTTGTCTGGTTGTTATTTTCGCTCACTTTTGATGTGGTGCGGGGGAAACGTTCACTTGCTGGTCAGACGTTTGGCCCGGTTAAATGGTCAGTTCTCTAAAATTACCGAGGGGCTTTAACGATTACTCCGGTAATTTTTGGGCAGCGGATAATAGCCAACGTCTTTGACAATTTTCTGGCCATCATCACTGCGAATCCACTTCAGGTAGGCCCCGGTGTCGTCCTTGTCCAACGCGGGATTGACGTACACATAAAGGTAACGCCAAATGGGATAGGTTTGGTTTTCCACGTTTTCCTCCGTGGGTTCAATCGCCGGGGAAGCATCATCTTTTTTAACGTTAATGTGCTTCACTCCGGTGCCAAAAGCCGCCCCGCCATAGCCAATGCCCCCCTTGTCTTTGCCCACCGCCTGAATAATTGCTGCTGTTCCCGGCATCGTTTGGGCGCTGGAAGCAAAATCATTCCCTTTGAGCACATGCTCCTTGAAAAACTCATAAGTTCCCGAGCTGTTTTCCCGGCTGTAAATAGTAATTGGGGCATTGGCACCGCCCACATCCTTCCAGTTTTTGATCTTGCCAGTGAAAATACCTTGTAATTGATTGAGTGTCAGTTCCTTCACGGGACAATCCTCGTTGACATAAACCGACAGGCCGTCCATGGCCACTTTGTACTCGGTCGGGAGTTTGCCAAAAGCTTTTATGCAATTGGCGATTTCCGCCGGCCTGGCTTTGCGGGAGGAATCGCATAAGTCTGTGGTTTGTGCCTGCAACGCGGCAAAACCGATGCCGGAGCCACCGCCCGTGACTTGAATTTTCACGTCGGCATGCTGATTCATGTAGGTTTCCGCCCATTTTTGGGCCAAAATGACCAGTGTGTCGGAGCCTTTGACCGTAATTTGACCAGCCCGGGCAGTGATGAAAGCCCCTAAAATCAAGCCAAACGTCAATATATGCACAATATTTTTTTTCATGTTGTCTCTAAAGAACCAATTGCCCAAACAAACTACCAGGTATCGAGGTGGCAAGTCCATTTACAGCCTGGCCGGACTTGACCGCAAGTCAGTTCTCCGCGCCGTTTATACCTTACTCATTAACCAAACACTGCCTATGACCACCCGGACATTTTGGCCATCCAGAGTTACAGGATGGCGACTTGATGGTTACAATCTGGTGACAAACGTTTCTTTTGCCTTATTGCCAAGTCTATTCAAATCGCCATATCGGGAATGGTCCGTGGTCATTTTGTCGAATTATTGGAAAACTATCGAACCCTTGCAGTTTGAGTTCTGCCAGAAGAATTAAATATTATCTGACTATTGGTGAGCAATTACACCCAGTATTTTTGGCCGTGGCACGGGAGGCGCTGCGCTTCCGAGTGGATTTTTTCCGGGCATAATGCTGGCATAATCTAGTTTTGCTTTAATGGGTCGGGTAAAACAAACACTGGTCGGGCCAGTAACCAAATAACAATATGATTCCTAAATTCAAAACCAGTAGCCCACGCGCTTTCGCCCTCGCCGTCATGGTTGGGTTTGCAGCATCCGCCTGGGGTGCGGATGAATCGGAGGATGCAGTTTCGCTGGCCAATCTACCAGCCAAGGTCAAGGCGACTCTGGCGAAATATGCCACTGAATCCGAGGTCAAAAAGGTTGTCAAAGGAGACCAGGATGGGACAAAAGTGTACGAATTTGACATTGAACACGGCACCCACAAGTTTGACCTGGCCATTTCCAAGAAGGGAAAATACATGGGACAGGAGGAGGATGTGGAATTTTCCGCCTTCCCACCGGCGGCGCAAACGGCCCTGACAGCCCAATCGGCTGGTGCCAAAATGTCCGGCTTCGAAAAAGCCACGGATAAACCGGGTAAAGTCACCTACGAAGCCACATTCCTCAAAAGTGGCAAACCCATTGAAGTAGCGGTGGATGCTGATGGCAAGGTCATCAGCACTGAAAATGTCACCGACGAAAAGGACTGAACGCAGGCAACTCTTCCGCTCCGCCGCCGGTCCAGCCGGTGGCGGGGCAATCGTCATGAAAATTCAAACTAGTGCTCTACTGATCGGACTCCTGGTCCTTGCGGGAGCCATTGGGGTGTTGGTGCAGTCCCAAGCTCCAGTGCCACCAATGTCCAGCGCAAGCCCTGCTGCTAGCTCCACCAACCGCCCAGTTTTGACCGACACGGCCAACCCGGCGCCGCCGGCGGTTAAGGAGGCGGAGCCAGCCGCCGCCCCGGCGGTTAGCTTGGCCACCAAGGTGAATCTTCCCAAAAAGGCGAAAGCCAGCAAACCTGCCGCCAAAGCAAAGGAGCCAATCCAGGACCCGACTGCCCGGGCAGCGCTCAGTCTGGTGGGATTGGACCCGAAGGCCGAGGACTATTGGTATGGGGCGATCAATGATCCCAAGCTCTCGGCGGAGGAGCGGCAAGACTTGATTGAGGATTTAAATGAAGACGGCTTGTCAGACCCCAAGCATCCGGCGGCCGAAGATCTGCCACTGATTGTTAATCGCCTGCAATTGATCGAGGAAGCCGCACCTTACGCCATGGACCAGGTGAATGCGGAGGCCTTTCAGGAGGCCTACAAAGATCTCATGGGCATGCTCAATGGTGAACCAGTGAAGTGAGGAATTGCGTGCAAGCTCCGGCGGCATTCCGCTAACATTCCTCATGCGCGTGCTTTTGGTGGAAGATTCACCACGGTTGCAACAGTCCCTGGGCAAGGCACTGCGGCAATCCGGGTATGCCGTGGATATGAGCGGCGACGGCGAAAACGGCCTCTGGCTGGCGGAGACCAATCAGTATGACGTGCTGATTTTGGACATCATGCTGCCCAAACTGGACGGACTTGCCGTGTTGCGGAGCCTGCGTGGGCAAGGGCGGCAGACCCCCATTTTATTCCTCACCGCCCGAGACACCGTGGCCGACCGGGTGCTCGGCTTGCAAAGCGGCGCGGATGATTACTTGGTGAAACCCTTTGCACTGCAGGAATTACTGGCCCGGGTGCAGGTGCTGTGTCGTCGGTCCTACGCGGCGTGCAGCAACACCCTGGAGCTGGGGCCGGTGGTAATTGACCTGACGGCCCACACGGTCCGGCGGGCGGGTGAGGTGGTGGAGTTGACTGCCCGGGAATTTCGGTTGTTAGAATATCTGGCATTGCGGCGCGACCAGGTGGTGACGCGCAGTGAAATCGAGGCGCACGTTTATAACGAAGCCACTGACCTGATGAGCAATGCGGTGGACTCCGCCATCTGCTCGTTGCGTAAAAAACTGGAGTCACCCGGCAGTGCGCCGTTGATTCATACGAAGCGGGGGTTAGGCTATACTTTAAAGGAGCCGGTGTGAGATCCATTCGCCGGCAACTCATTCGAACCATTCTGGCGGGCTTTGGCGGGTTGCTGCTGGCGGGAGGCGCGGCCATTTATCTCTTTACCCGGCTGGCACTGCTCAACGATTTCGACGCCGGCCTGCGCACCAAAGCGCTGGCCATCATGGCCCAGACGGAGCAGGGCGCGGCGGGGGTTCAAGTGGAGCTGCCCGACACAGTCTTTCCTGGCGGCAATGAGCGGGTATTCCCCCAGTATTACGAGCTTTGGCAAACCAATGGAACACGCTGTGCACGGTCGGCGGCACTGGGGGAGGCGGACCTGCCCTTGGCGCCGGCGTCATTAACCACGCCGGTCTATTGGAATATGGACCTGCCGGGCGACCGGGATGGCCGGGCCATTGGCGTGTTATTCACGGTAAAGCCCGAGGAAGCGGATAAACCAGCCAATGGGCCCCTGCCATTACTGCTCGTCGTAGCGGCGGACCGGCACACTTTGGATGCCACCCTGGGCACCCTGGCCACGGTGCTAGTGGCCGTGGGGGGGCTCACCAGTTTAATGACCGTGCCGCTGGTACGGCTGGCCTTGCGGCGGGGGCACGCGCCGCTGGGGGAACTGGCCGAGCTGGCTTCGACGATCACAGCGGATTCCCTGGCGGCGCGCTTTCCGGTGGCGTCCTTGCCGGCGGAACTCCAGCCAATTGCGGTGCGCCTGAATGATTTGCTGGACCGCCTGAAGGCGGCCTTTGAACGGGAGCGGCAGTTTAGCGCGGATTTGGCCCATGAGTTGCGCACCCCATTGGCTGAATTACGCACCCAGGCGGAGGTGGAACTGGCCTGGCCGGAGGCGGGGAACCCAACCCGTCACCAGGAGACCCTCGATATTGCGCTGCAAATGGAAGCCATCGTTACCCGATTATTGGAACTGGCCCGCTGTGAAAATGGTTTGGTACCGTTGCTGGTTGAGCCCGTAACACTGGCCAGCCTGGTGGACGAGGTCTGGCATGGTCTGGCCGACCGCGCCCGGCAACGGCAACTTACCCTGCAAGTTGAGATGCCCCAGGGAATGGTGATTCAGACAGACCGCACGCTCCTCCGCTCCATTTTATTCAACCTGCTGGCCAACGCGGTCGAATACTCGCAAGCTCCCGGTCAGATTACCATTCGGTGGGAGCAAGCCCGGCAAAGTTTGAGCGTTAGCAATCCCGTGAGTGATTTGCAACCGGACGACATGCCGCATTTGTTTGCGCGGTTGTGGCGCAAGGATCCGGCGCGCACCGGCGGCGTGCATTGTGGTTTGGGTTTGGCGGTGAGCCGGGCGCTGGCCCGGGCCCTGAGAGCCAGTTTGGAGGCGCATTTGGGGGAAGACGGAGTCATAACCCTGCGGTTGGGTTGGGAACAAAGTTAAGCTTCGGGGAGGCTGGCTGCCGCGGTAAACATTCTAGAATTAAGGGACCTTGCCAGGTCCGCCGGCCAAAATATTGCTTTTGAATTTTTGGTTGTCCCCACTTAATCTGTCGCTGTGCCAATTGTCACCTACGGACTCACATTCTTCACTGCGTATTTACTAGGCTCACTGCCCACGGGGTACCTTGTCGGGCGGGCGAAGGGCGTGGACATTCGCACGGTGGGCAGCAAAAACATGGGGGCGACCAATGTTTTTCGCACGGTGGGGAAGGCCCTGGGGATTTTCGTGCTGCTGGTGGATGCTTTAAAAGGCTGGCTGGCGGTGGCGGTCCTCACGCCGTTGATTGGCCATGCGGCAACCCCGCAGGGCGCGCCCGGCTGGCTCCCGGTCGTGGGTGGCATTGGCGCGATTCTAGGGCATAATTATACCTGCTGGCTGCAATTCAAGGGGGGCAAGGGTATTGCCACCTCAGCGGGCGTGTTTGTGGCGCTAGTGCCGGGCGCTTTGTTAATCGCCTTGGTGGTGTGGATTATTTTATTCGCCGCCACCCGTTATGTCTCGGTGGCCTCCATTGCCGCTGCCGCAACCCTGCCCGTGGCGGCCTGGGGGACGACCCATGACGCGGGCTTGACGACGGTGGCCCTGGTGATGGGCGTGCTGGCGATTTACAAACACAAAAAGAATATCGAGCGGTTGCGGGCGGGTACGGAAAATCGGATTGAATTTGGCAAGAAGAAGGGATCGACGCCATGAAAGTAACGGTATTGGGTGCGGGTGCCTGGGGAACCGCCCTGGCGCGGGTGTTGCAAACGGGAGGTCAAGACGTAGAGGTCACGCTGTGGGGCCACGCCCCCGCGCACCTGGAAGAAATGGGCCGGACTCGGCGAAATGAGCGTTATCTTCCGGGCATAGCACTGCCGGCGGATTTGCAATATGCAACGGATTTGCCAGCGGCGGTGGCGGGAGCAGAATGGGTGGTGGTCGCCGTGCCTTCCAAAGCCCTGCGCGCAGTGACCAGTGTGCTGGCAGATTTTTCTGGCGGTTTGGTGAGTGTCACCAAAGGCATCGAACATCACAGCGGACTCACGATGTGCGGGGTACTGGCTGAGACGGCTCCCGGGTCACGGCGCGCGGCGCTCTCGGGTCCCTCATTTGCTTTGGAAGTGGCGCGCGGGATTCCCACGGCAATTGTGGCCGCCAGCGCCGACCCGGCCACGGCCAAAGCGGTGCAAGCCTTGTTTCATAGGCCCACGTTTCGCGTCTATACCAGCCATGATCTGGCGGGCGTGGAATTGGGCGGGGCGTTAAAAAACGTCATCGCGATCGCCGCCGGTATTTGCGATGGACTGGGGTTCGGCGATAATTCCAAGGCGGCGCTGGTCACGCGGGCGCTGGCCGAGATGCGGCGGCTGGGCGTGGCGGCCGGGGCCCAGGCAGAAACGTTTTCCGGACTGAGCGGGCTCGGCGACCTGATGGTCACTTGCTTCTCCCAACTGAGCCGCAACCGGGGCTTTGGCGAGCGCGTTGGCCGCGGCGAGGGCATTCCAGCGATTATGGCCAGCATGACCGCCGTCGCCGAGGGCTATCCCACGGCCCGTTCCGCCGCGGCCTTGGCGGTCAAATTGGGGGTGGAAGCGCCGATTGTGGACGAAGTGCATGCGGTGCTGTATCGCGGCAAAAATCCTGCCCAAGCATTGCAGAATTTAATTACGCGCGTGTCCAAGGCGGAAGATTAGACTGGGTTTAACCCAGCGCCCCCTTGATTAACACCGTCAGCGCCTCATAAGTATCCACCGCTTGGAACTGCGGAAATTGGGTAATCACATTCGGGGGTGCGTGAAATAAAAAACCAGCATCGGCTTCGCTGAGCATGGCCGTGTCATTAAAGGAATCGCCGGCGGCAACCACGCGATAATTTAACGACTTCAGCGCCGCCACGGCCTTCTTTTTTTGATCGGGCACGCGCAATTTGAAATCAACGATGCGGTCATCGACCACCACGAGTTTGTGGCAGAAGAGGGACGGCCAGTTCAGCTGGCGGATCAGAGGGAT
>CAIZWI010000126.1 GCA_903936645.1 uncultured Verrucomicrobia subdivision 3 bacterium | reverse complement strand
GTTGGGGGGGATGGCATGGCTGCTGACTGAAATATTAGAAACTCGTTACCTCGTTTCCTACGAGATGGGATTTTTTGGGTGGTGCCGTGAGGGGTTCTGGTGGGGGGTCGATGGTATGGCTGCCGGCTGAAATATTAGAAACTCGTTACCTCGTTTCCTACGAGATGGGATTTTTTTGGGGTGGCGGTGTGGGGGGCTCTGGGGGGCTTGGCTAATGGGCTTGCCAAAGGGGCTGGGTAGGGTCACTTTTAAGGGGTCGCCGGAGTCCGGCCGGAAGGCGGTTGCGGGGACTTTTTGTGGCTGAAATTGAGGATGCCTCCGCGGGAGGTTGGAAATTGTGTGCCGGTACACTCATGCAACTTGAACAGTTTAAATATCTATTGGCGGTTCCCCTGGTCGCCGTGAGGGATGGCCAAGGCAAGGCCGGTGGGGCGGGGGAAGTTATGTCCCGCGAGGCTGACTGGCTGCTTGGTTGGGCCCGGAAAGCGGTTGCGGGCGGGCGCACGGTGTTGCTGGCGGCTTGGCTGGGTTTGCTGGCCTGCGGGTGTCAGACGTATCAGGAGCAAAACCGGGTGATTCGTTACTGGCAGAATGGGGATGTGGCTAATGCGGTGCAGGAGGCTCAGAGCAAAGCGCATAAAAATGCCCGGAACAAGGACGCCATCATCTGGCGGCTGGAAGAGGGGGCGGTGTTGCGGGCGGCGGGGCGTTATCAGGATAGCAATCTGGCCTTTGACCAGGCGCAGGGGAAAATGGATGACTATGCGCAAAAGGCCAAGGTGCGGGTGGGGCAGGAGGCGGCGGCCATGCTGTCCAATCAGGCGAACCTGGCCTATGAGGGGCGGGCCTATGACGGCATCATGCTGAATACTTATGAGGCTTTGAATTACTTGGCCCTGGGGCAGCCGGACAAGGCGCGTCCGGAGCTGATTCGCGCTTATCAGCGGCAGCAGGATGCGGTGGAGGCCAATAAAAAGCGGATTCAAGAGGCCCAGGAGGCGGCGGCGAATGCCAAGGATAGCGCGGCGATTGCGCGGGCCGAGCAGGATCCGGGCTTGCAAGCCCGGCTTGCGGGGGTGACGACGAATCTCACGGGGATGCAGAGCTATGCGGATTATGTGAATCCCTTTACGGTTTATCTGGATGGCCTTTATTTCATGGCCAACGCCGCCGATGCCTCGGATGGGGAGCGCGCGCGCAAGTCGCTGGAGCGGGTGACAGAGTTTGCGCCGGACAATCCGTTTGTGAAGCAGGATCTGGCGGCGGTGGGCGCGGTGATGGCTGGCAAGCCCCTCGCGCCGGTGACTTATGTGGTGTTTGAAACGGGGTGCGCGCCGGTGCGGGACCAAATCCGGATCGACATTCCGATCATCATTTCCAAGGTGAGCTATTTGGGGGCGGCGTTTCCCACGTTGCGATTTGAGGATGATTACATGCCTTTTCTCACGGTCTCGGGCGGGGGCGCGAATGTGAGCACGATCCGGGTGGCCAGCATGGATGCGGTGGTGGCGCAGGATTTTAAGAATGAACTGCCGACGATTATTACCAAAACCATTATTGCCACGGTGGCGAAGGGCGTGGCGGCGTATGCGGCCAATGATGCGGCCCAGCAATCCGGGGGCGATTTGGGCGGTCTGCTGGCGCAATTGGGCACGGCGGTCTATCAAATGGCGGTGAACATTGCGGATGAGCGGACCTGGAGCACGCTGCCCAAGGAATTTCAGGTGGCGCGGGTGCCCACGCCGGCGGATCGCACCATTGACTTGATGACGCCGGCGGGTGTAAAAGTCAGGGTAACGATTGGCGAGGGGACGGTTAACGTGGTTTACGTGAAATCCATAAATCCCAACGCCCCGTTGATGGTATCGCAATTTAAACTAAAATGAAATTGTCCAATTATGGGTTCCTGGCCCTGGGCGCGCTGGTGCTGGCCGCCACGGGGTGTTCGACGATGAACACCGTGGAAAATGTGCCGGTGCAGGGGCAGCGCAACATCATTGCCGACCGGCGGGTGATCACTGACCCGGATCTGGCCCGTTCGGTGGCGATTATTGCCGTGAACACGACTCCGGGGGAGGGTGGCCTCCTGCGGGCGCAGGTGGAGGTGGCGAACCACATGCAGTCCGTGAAACGCTTTCTGTACAAGTTCGAATGGTTTGACGCCAACGGGATGCAGGTGAATAACATTATTTCCGCCAACCTGACGGAACAACTGGAAGGCGGGGAAACCAAGTTTATCTCGAGCATTGCGCCGACGCCGGACTGCAAAGATTTTCGTCTGAAACTCCTTTCTGCCAATTGATTTTAAACCTGACTTAATTGATGAACGCCAAATTACTGTTTCCCCTGATCGCCGCCCTGCCGTTGCTGGCCACCAGTTGTGCCACGGATGCCCACTATGTGCAGACGGGCGACCGCGAGCAAATTGTCAACCTGAAGCAAATTAACATCCAGGATTACGCCAAGGCGGCCAGTCTGGCGGTGCAGAAACTCCTGGCCAGCCCGGCCTTGGACCGGGTGACCACCCCGCCGGCGCTGGTGGAACTCAGCCGGATTATTAATAACACCAGCCAGCAAGTGGACACGGACCTGCTGACCAAGAAAATCAGCATTGCCATGTTGCAAAGCGGCCGGGCGGTGACCCGGACGGTGGATGACAAGGCCATTGGCTACCAGCAGCAGCAGGCCTATTTGAACGATCCGCGCAACGTGCGCCTGCCGGACTTCACCTTGTCGGGCAAGATCATTGAAACAGTCGAGCGGGCCGGGGACACGCGGCGGACCACCTATACCTTTCAATTGTCCCTGAATGACACGAAGCAGGGGGTGCAGGTCTGGGAGGATGAAGAGGAAATTGGCAAGCAAGGCACCCGGGCGGCGGTCGGCTTTTGAAGCATGGCCCACGGTCATCACCCGCCGGCTTGCCGGCGGGTGTTTTGTGTCCGGGGGCGGTGATGCGCAGGGCGGCAGGAGCGCACAGCAGGAGCGCAAATTAGGAGTTGCCAGGGGGAGGTTTTCTGATAGGCTAGGACTTCCCTTTGCCGGTTTCGGCGGGGGATAACGGCCTAAAATTTCATCCGCGTGTGCGGGTGGAGCGGCCACAAAAACAACTCAATCAATCCCGTGTTCCGCGGGATGCCCTGAAGATTCGGGGCCGCAACCAAAGGAAAAACGTGTTAAGCATCGGTGTAAAAGAATTGTTGGAATCCGGTGTCCATTTCGGACATCAAACGAAGCGTTGGAACCCGAAGATGAAGAAGTTCATCTTTGACGCCCGCAACGGCATTCACATCATTGACCTGAGCAAGACGATCGTCCAGCTCGAAGCCGCGGTGGATTTTCTCTCCCTGACGGTGCGCAAAGGCGGCAAAGTGCTGTTCGTGGGGACGAAGAAGCAGGCGCAGCAATGCGTGACGGAAACCGCGAAGGAATGCGGCCAGTATTATGTCACGGAGCGCTGGCTCGGTGGCACGATGACCAATTTCAACACCATCAAGACCTCCATCAAACGCCTCAAGGAAATTGAGAAGATGGAAGCGGATGGTTCCATTAACAATTACGTGAAGCAGGAGCAGGCGGTGATCCGCCGTGAAGTGGCCCGCTTGCACAAGTATTTTGACGGCATCCGGCTGATGGACAAGCACCCGGCGGCGCTGTTCATCGTGGACATCAAGCGCGAGCACAACGCGGTGGCGGAAGCCCGCAAGTTGAAGATCCCGATCGTGGCCCTGGTGGACACGAACTGCGATCCCGACCTGGTGGATTATCCGATTGCGGCGAACGACGACGCGATTCGTTCGGTGCGCACGATCATGGCGACGGTGTCGCAGGCGATCACGCAGGCCAATGCGGAGTTTGAATCCAAGCGGTCCCGCCGCGTGGATGCGGACCAGCCCGCTCCGGCGGCTGAAGCCGCCCCAGTGGCGGCCTAATCCGGTTTGGGGCGGCGGAACCGGGTTCCGCCGCCCATTTTGTTTAACCTATCCTGTTATATATTATGGCTGAAATTACTCCTGCGGTGGTGGCCAAGCTCCGGGAAATGACCGGCGCGGGCATGATGGAATGCAAAAAAGCGCTGACGGCGGCTTCGGGCGAACTCGAAGCGGCGGTGGATATTCTGCGCAAATCCGGCTCCGCGAGTGCCGCTAAAAAGGCGACGCGTGACGCCAATGAAGGGCTGATTGCCCAGTACATTCTGCCGGGCGGCCAGGCGGGCGTGCTGGTGGAAGTGAATTGCGAAACGGACTTTGTGGCCCGCAACGATTCTTTCCGCGCGTTTTGTGACGATCTGGCGAAGAAAGTGGCCAACGATCCCGCGGTGGATCTGGAAGCGGACCGCATCGCGGCCGTGGCGCGCATTGGTGAAAACATCAAGATCGCCCGGAATGCCCGCCTGGAAGTGACGGGCAATGGTTTGATCGCGGCTTACATTCATACCGGCGCCAAAGTGGGCGTGCTGGTGGAAGTGGGCGCGGGCAAGGCGGAAACCACGAGCCGGGAAGAGTTCAAGCAACTCGTGAAGGACATTACCTTGCAAATCGCCGCGGGGCATCCCCAGGCGGTTTCCCGCGAGGAAGTGCCGGCGGACGTGGTGGCGAAGGAACGCGAAATCGCCGCGCAATCGGACCGGCTCAAAGGCAAGCCGGCGGCCGCGCTGGAGAAGATTCTCCAAGGCGTGCTGGACAAGTTCTACCAGACCTACTGCCTGGTGGACCAGGGCTTCGTGAAACGCAATTCGGAAGTCAGCGTGAAAGAACACGTTGGCCAGGTGGCGAAGCAGCTCGGTGACGAGATCACCATCCGCCGCTTCGTGCGGTTCCAAGTGGGCGAGACGAACGTCTAAGCCAGCGAGGAAATGGTTTTTGCAAGGCGTCCCTTTGGGGACGCCTTTTTTATTGGGCACACTTGATCCGGGGGGGGCCGCCGGAGCAGGTGCCAGGCCAGCCAATTCCCGTGCGTGAGCAGGGCGGATGGTTGATGGCGCTTAAAGGCAAGGGACTGGTGGGCAAAACGCCATATTACCATTGCCTAAACACCGGACTCGGAGTAT
>CAIZWI010000125.1 GCA_903936645.1 uncultured Verrucomicrobia subdivision 3 bacterium | reverse complement strand
CGATCGCTCCCCTCCGCCAGACAGGGATCCGCCAGTTAATAATTGCCTGCATAGTCGCACCCCACCCGGCCAACGAAGCCAAAGGCAGCGCTTCCGGACCAACTCAGTTGGGTGAATGAACCCCCATCCTGCCATCAAACATGGGCGGACACCATCCGTCAGACGTCGTATGACGGGCATCCGCCCCAATTTTATTCTCCCAATCGGAGTATAAGCCGAACGTCGTATGGAACTGCCCCGAACAAGCCTTTACGTTTTGATCCAGCCCGACTGGTCCAATTCCAAATCATCCCAGCCAGCTAGTTTTGCATCCACTCATGACCATCCCGCGCGCATTCCGCATCACCATCCGGCTCGTCACCCTGCTCGCCACCGCGCATCCCCCCGTGGAGGCCGCTCCCGGCTTTGTCGTGAATGGCGGGCCCCCGCAAGCCGGCTCCGTTATTGGCGCAAATAATTGCTGCAGCGGTGACGTGGTGACCGCCAGCGGCATCTTCGCCGGGGCTTTTGCCAAGCACAGTGGCAATATCTATTACCCGGATTTCGTCACCGTCAACAGCAACGCGGTTATCACCAGCCCCGGCCTCCAACCGTTGCAAGTCCAGACCGACAACTTTACCGGGACCGATGGCAACCCCTATACCAACGTCACCTACTGCCAAAGCTTGGTTTACTTCTCGGCCGGGGGGCTCACCAACTCCGGCCAGCTCAATTACTCCAACGTCAACAATGCGCTGGGCAGCTCCACCTACCTGCGGGAATTTGACGGGCAAATTGGCGTCGCCCCCGGCGTCACCGGCAACTTTAATCGAAATTATTATTGGGGGGCCGGGGCGTATCTGTTCGATGCCAACGTCAATTACTGGGGCGGACCCGTTTCCGTGGTGAATGGCAGCGCCGCCAATACCAACGCCACCATCACGGCCGCACTGGGCGGCGGCAACCAAAACTCGGCCGCCGGATTGAAAGTTTTGGCCTATTACGGCAACAGCAGCAGTGCCGCCATCACCGAGGTAAATTATGGCACCATCGCGGGCAGTTACGCCGGTAACAACAACGGCTCGGCGGCCGGCATTTATAATTTCACGGATTATGGCGGCATGAACATCACCAATCTGGCGACCGGCACCATCACCGCCGCCGCTCCGTATTACGCCAATGGCATCTACGCCTGGTGCCAGTACGGCAACCTGAACCTGGTTCAAAACGGGAGCGTCAGCGGCGTCGCCAGTGGCGGGTTGCAGGGCAACACGTATGGCATTGGGGATGCGGTGGGAATTGATTGCTTTACCTACAGCGCCGGCACCAATGCCAATATTAATCTGCTCACCACCGGCCTCACCACCGCCACGGCCAATGCCGCCACCAATATTTATAGCGTGGCAGTTTTTTGCTGGGCGCAGGGCGGCAGCCTCACCTTCACCAACACCGGCACGCTCATCGCCACGGGCATCTGCTCGCAAGCGAGTTCCTCCGGGGCCGTAAACACTTTTTACGGGGGGAGCGACCATGGCCCGGTCATCCTGTATAATTCGGGTACCGTGCTTGGCTACGCGGCCGGCGCGGGTGTGGGCGGCTGGGCCTATGGCACCGAGAACGACAGCGGGGACCCCATCTCCATCGTCAACACCGGCACCCTTTCGCACAATAACGGCCTGGGCCTGTTCATCTACGGCACCGGCGGCGGCACGGCCACGGTGACCAACAGCGGCAGTATCTACGGCGGCAACGAGGGCATCGCCGCCGAACATTACACCGGGAATCTGACCATTTACAACTCCGGCTCCGTCCAGGGTGGCAGTGCCTACAACAATGCCATGGACCTGGGACAGGGCAATGACACCGTCCACCTCTACGGCCTGCCAAAAATTGTCGGCCTGATGAACGGCTTGGGCGGTAGTAACTTTTTAGTTTTCCATCTTAACGGCACCCTCCAGCAGGTCAATGGAGGCACCCCCACCAAGGGCACCAATCTGGCGGCTTATAATTTCAGTTCCACCACGGTGAACAGCCTCGTCGTCTCCGGCCAGCTCTATAAATGGGTCAATTTCTACGTCACCGGTGCCGTTACCCCGCCCAGCACCAACGCCTGGCTGACCGGGCTGGCCCTCAACCCGCCGGGCACCCTGGCCCCCGCGTTTGCCACCAACCTCTACACTTATTGGGCCACCAACACCTACGGCGCCGCGCCCGTGCTGACCGTCACCAACAGCGATGCCGCCGCCACCAATCTCGTCAGTTTCAATGGCGGGGCTTACACGGTCTTGAGCAACCGGGTCGCCAGCAGTTCGTTCCCTCTCGTGCTGGGTGTCACCAATCGCCTGAAAGTGTTGGTGACCGCCCCCGACGGCCTGACCACAAACCTGTACACGGTCAATGTCATCGAACAGCCCAGCCCGGCCCCCCCGCAACTGGCCAACCGCTTGGCCGGGTCGACCCTGGCGCTGAGCTGGCCGGGCGATCATTTGGGCTGGCGGCTGCAAACCAACAGTGTCAGTCTGGCCGCCAGCAATCAATGGTTTGCCTGGCCGGGTTCCGCCGCGCTTACCAATGTGTCCGTGAACCTGCCAGCAGTCCGCACCAACGTCTTTTTCCGGCTGGTCTACCCTTGAGCCGGCGTTGATTCAAGGTGTCGGCGCCACTTGAAAAATAATTTTGTCCTCGCGAAACCGCTCCCGGCCCTCCTTGTGCACGGTTAACACCAGCGCCACGTCACCGCCCGCCGGCGTGGTGAATTGGATGTCAAACTTCCGAAATTCACCCGGCGGAATGTGCTGGTGCACGGTCTCCTGTTGCCATACCCGCCCCCGCGCATTGCCCTGCCGCACGGCCCAGTCCAGGGTGAGGTCGTCGCCGCTCAGCTCATCGTTAAACAGCGCGAGCTGGCGGGTGACCACCGTATTCGGGGCCAGGGACGGCTTGCTTGCCGGCCATTCCCCCCGCGCATTGCTGGAGGCGTTGCGCTGGTCAAATTCCACGTCACAGGCCGCCAGCGGATGATAGCATTGCTGCAACAGGCGGATGTTCGCATGGTGCCAGGGGTCGGTGATATTGGGGAGCATGGTTTGCGGGCCTTTGCCACTATAAAAGTGTTTCACTTCCTTTTCGAGGATTTCGGTCTCGCGCCCTTCGCCGGGGACATAATTGGGCCAGGCATTGTTCAGGACGTAATTACGCAAATCGGCATCCCCCAGCAACCGGCGCGTGCGCACGCTGGTGGCCATCCAGGCAAACCCTTGCAGCGTATTGTCATTGGCCCAGACCGCCTCGGTCTCGCCGTACGGACGGTCGTCACGCCGCGCTCCGCCGCGCTTGGGCAGCTTGCTGATCCCACTCACATAATGTTCCATGTTGATCACATCCGCCCCCATTTCCCCCACGCCATCGGCAATGATCACCCGCGTTGGGTCCACTGACCGGATCACCACCGAGGCATCGCGGATCGGATCTTTCCATTCATTGGCCGCACTCCAGATCACCACCGCCGGATGATTGCGATCCCGCAGCACCAGCTCACGATCCATGTTAAGCATGTTGGTTTTGCCGTCGGCGTAACTTTCGCCGCTTTCGGACCCCCGCAACGGCGATTCTTCCACGAGCATCAAACCCTTTTCGTCACAGACATCCAGCATGTATGGCGTTGGCGGAATTTGGTGGATGCGCATCACATTGAAGTTCAAACGCTCCAGATTGTCCACCGCCTCCGGCCAGCCGCCATTACCGGCGGTCGGCGGGCCGAAACCCTTTTTCGTCCCGTAGGCATCCGTGCCAAAATCCGCCTCCTGCTGGTTGTCACCCCGCAAATTGACATGCACCCCATTTAATTCGTAATGATTCCCCACGGCCTTAAATTGGCGGAAGCCAAAGCGCTGGCCAAAGTGCTGCACCGTTTTTCCCCCCGCAGTAATCGCCACCTCCAATTGATGCAACTGCGCCCGGTAGCCCGCCCGATAGGGCACATTGGGCCACCAATAACTCTTCGGACCCAGCGTCCAGTCCACCGGTCCCAGGGACACCGTCTGGCGGCTGTGCGCCGGTACCAGGTAGGGGACCGGGGGCAGCACCGGATAAGCAAAGCTCGCCCCGCCCGCCGACTTGAACGTCGGCTGCAATTCCCCCGTGGCCAGATCCCCGGAATCATTCACCACCGTCACCTCAGCTTCGAGGGTGTCCGGTGCCAGCCGGGTCCGGACTACCACATCCGCCACGCGCACCGGCGGCAATAAATTTAAATGCACGCCGCGAAGAATGCCCTCCTCCAAACTCGGACACCAGGTGGCGCCTTCCGGCACCGTATATTTTCCATTGACCATGAACTTCTTCCGCCCCGCCACCTGCACCTGCACCAACACCCTGCCGCCCGGCGTGGCAAAGGGGGTGAGGTCCGCGTTCACCGGCAGCCAGCCATTCACATGTTGTGCCACCGGCACCAGGCTGCCCGCGTCGCGGCCCGCGGAAATGGCCGCCCCGAAATTAATGGCATCAAACGCCAGTTGCACCCGCCAGCCCTCGGCCTGCCGGGGAATCGTGATCCAAGTCCGATACGTGCCCGCCTCACAAGTGTACCCCTGCGCCCGCCACCCGCCGGCCGGCACCTGAATCGGCTTCCAGTCGCCCCCCTCCGGCTGGAATTCCCAATGGGTGCCCGCCGCGCTGGATTCGTCGGTGGTCAATGCCGGGTCATTGGCGGCCGTGGACGGCCCCCGGGAAACGGACTGGCAGCCCGCCAGGACCATCGCCAGCAAGACTGCGGGCAGGGTGAGCAAGGTAACTGTTCGCATGGAATGATTCATAGTTTGCAACGGAGCGTTTAACCCGCAAGCCGGGGTTTTTGGTTCAAGTTATTGCCGCAACCGGAAGTAACCCGAGCCTTTGACCGGCAAGGGGAGGTTGTTGAGCCGGTTGGTGCTGGTCGTGCCTGGCACATCCACCCAGTTGGTCCCCGGGCCAACTGCCAGCCCATTGGTTTGGCGCTGCAAGGTCCAGCCCAAATAGTTGGACGGCCAGGCCAGGCTCAGATTTCCGCCCGTGACACTCACGGTCACTGTCGGTGGCGGCGGCGGCGGTAAAACGAAACTCACCACCGTCCAGGGTGGCAATATGTAATTGAAGCTCCGGTTGGTCACATTCACCACCCCTTGATTGGCCAGAGACTGGCTGGCCGACGTCACCCACTGGGTGAGCGCGCCGGTCGCGGGAAAGTTGGTCAGCACAAACGTTTGCCGCACCGTCGCAGCCGTCGGATTGGCCGCCACAATCACATAGCCAAACGAGTTCGTGTCCTTGTAAGCGGAAACCAGGGCCAGACTGGTGTTGGTCACGTCAAACCGGTAAAAATTCGGCCGTACAAACCGGCTGTACTGGCCCATCACATACAACCGCTTGGCCGGATTCGCCGTGTCATTGGCAATGGAACCCGTGCCACTGCCCTTGAGCCACCAATAATGATAGGCGTTCGCCTGCGCCACGGTCATAAAGGCGTGCATTTCCTGCGCCAGTTGCAGCCCATTGGTAATGCTGTCATCCGTGCCCAAATAGTGCTCGGTTTCCCACAAGATCTTGGGCACCGGGGTGCCGAACTGGTTGACCACCGCCGGCGAACTGCCGTAGTTGTGCGCGGCCAGAATGTCCACCAGCCCGGCGGTCGTGGGGTCACTCATCGAATTGGTCGCCAGCTCCCAGGTCCAGTGCGCATCCTCGGGCAGCATGATCTTGGTCGCCGCCACCCCGCTCGCCACCATGGCCGCGTGCACATACGGCAGGAAATCATGGAATTGCTGGGACGTCCACAGGCAGGACTCGTAATCGGTCGCATAGTCCGGCTCATTTTGGAGCGACAGGGCGAACAGGTTAATGCCATAACTGCTCTTCACGCCGGCGACATATTTGGCCAGCAGGTTCGCATACGCCTGATAGTTGGCCGCACTGCCAACGAAATGCCCGCCGTTCACGCTGTTGGTGTCCTTGTAAACCGCCGGCGGGCTCCAGGGCGTGCTCCAAACGCGCGCCCCCCGGGCCACCGCCTGTTGCGCAATGTTCCCCTCCCACGTGGTGCCGTCGGGCGCGATGCGCGTGCGCAGGAAGGACATCCCCGCGCCGGTGTTGGTGGAAAAGAAAAGATCCGCATCGGCCGTCGAGAGCGTGCCGCTCATCCATGCTGAAGACGCGCCGAAGCCATCGATCCGCTGGTGCGTGTTGGTGTAATTCAACACCGCCGTGCCCGGGTTGGTCGCCATGCCCACAAATTGCAGGTTGTCCACCCACAGTGTGCTCGCCCCCGTCAACCCGGCCCCCCAGATATGAATGAGCAGGCCACCAATGGCCAGCAGGTTGGTATCCGCCACCGGATTGAGCGGTATGCTCACGTGCACCCAGTTCGTGTTGCTCGCCGGAACCGTTACCGACGTGCTGAAATAGTCCTGGCCGTAAGTCGGCGTGGGCAGCCCAAATTGAACGGATCCAAAATTCCCCCCGCTGGCCGCCGAACCAGCGGCAAAGCGAATGTCGCATTGGAAATTCGTGTACAGCATGGCCGTCACCGGCGGATTAATCGCCCCCTGCCCGTTCCACACTTCAAACTGGTCGGTCTTGACCGGAAAATTCGCCGTAATCTTTAGGGAACCTGAATTCGGATTGTTATTGGCATCACTGGCCCCATCCCAGGCCAAAGCTTGAAACGCCCCGCCAAACCAATTGGACCACACCTTGGAAATCAAGCCACCCGCATAACTGTTGGTCCCCTGTCCGGCCGGATCAAATCGATCCAGTACATTGGTCAGTGTCTGGGCGTCCGCCGTGAAAGCGGCGAGCCCCAGACACCAAATGGCCAGTAACGTTTTAACCACAGATAATAAGAGGTAAATAGCCCGGCCGCACCGCTGGCTAATGCTTGATTCAATTGATTACCCTTTACACTAGCACGCAAACCTCCCCCGCGAAATCCACCAAACGTCGTATCCCCAACACTTTTCGGTGCCAGTCCAGCCCACCAGGTGACTCCCTAGTGATTCGCGGGCCGCACCTCAAACCGGGCAAATTGCGCCCCGGCCCAGCCCGACCCCAACCCGGCCTGGCCGTGACCATGGGTGGTGTCCCGCACCCGCGCCAGGGCAACTCCATCCCGGGTCACCGCGATGGCATCCCCCTCCATGCCCAGCTCCCAGCGGTGCCATTCGCCCGCCGCCATGGCCATCCGGCCTTGGGCCAGCGGCTCTCCCGTCTGCCCGGACGAATGAAACTCCCACGGCAGTTTCCCCCGGGTGGTGCGCAGGCAGCGGAGTTCCCACCCGCCCTGGACGTCAATTTTGAGGCGGTAGCCCGAGGGCGGATTCTCGTTATTCGGCACCAGGCTGATCCGGCCCCATAAAGCCGCATAGCCATTCGTGGCGAGGCAAATGTTCGCGGCCACCACATAGTTGCTCCACGCCAGGTCCCCCATCAAGGTTTCCGGCTCAGGATCCTTGTGATTCGGCCATTGAATGCCTTCGCCCGTCACCACCTGCTGCAAACACATCCCCCGGCCGTCCGCCCGGCGGACCACCTCAAAAACCCCCGCCTGATCGGAAAAGTAACGCGGCGTGCTCCCGGTCGCATAGCTGGAAAAATCATCGGCATAAGGCAGCGCCAATGGCTGCGCTGCCGGCGGCGCGGCAGTCCCTTTGCGCTGGCCAGTGGTGGTGGTCAGTGAATAAATCGCGTGCGGTTCCAGTTCCAGCGCGTAGTGGCCGGCGACCGGTTGCAGGTCCGGCAGTCGTTCAAATGACCGGTCCTGCGTGGTGCGCCATACCTGCAGTTGCTTGACCGGCAACCCCATCACCGAAATTTGCCCGGTTTGCGCAGTCCGGCCGTCCATGGTTTCGAGGATGATGCTGAAATCCTTCGCCTCCGGGGAAGCCAGGGCCACACAACTCCCGCCCGGAATCAGTGCGCATGCCGAATCCAAATAATGCCAGCCCGGCGGGGCAAACTGGGTGGTATGCGCCACCGCCCACACCGCCGGTTGCACCTCGTAATGTCCCGACCATGGCTCGTTCGCCCGCATCACCCCGGAACCCGGCAGGGGCAGTGAATCGTAGTACGCCGTGACCGGACTCCAGATTTCCGTCTTGGTAAATTTGCCGTTGATGTAATTACGATTCAGGGTGCGCGCCAGGCTCACCGCCCCCGGCCAGTCGCCCCGCCACGGCCCATCTTCGCTGGCCCACAGGGGAATCCCCACGGCCTGGGCCGCGGCCGTACTGTGGGTTTCCGGATAGTGGGCACCTATCCGCGCCACCGCCTGGCGCAAGGCCCCATCCTGCTGGATTTCCTTCACGATCTTCCAGCCGTGATCCTCATAATCATCCGCCGCCACAATCCCCACCCGGCCCAAACCAGCCTGGTCCAATGCCACGCGGAGATCCTTGATCCATCCAGCCTTATGCGGGGTTTCATTCCAAATGCCCGTGTAGTCCATCTGCAAGCCATAAGTCCTGTGGGCCGCCTGCACAAATTTCACGATATAATCCGCCATGTCCGCCGAGTAATAGTGCCCTCCCCCAATCCAGCCCGGCGCCCCCCAGGCCAGACAGTCCAGGGTGATGCCGGGATTCCGTTTTTTCGCCTCCGTCATCAGCCACCACTCGTAACCCCGCCGGTCATTTTCCTCATTCCGGCTCCGCAAATGGGTGGGCTCAATGCCATCCGTGGAATTGACCTCCCCGCCAATTTCCACCTTCAAATGTTGAAATCCCGCGCCGTAGTGCGGCTTGAAAAGATAGTCCAGCACCTCCCGGCGCTGCCGCCGTGGATATTCCATCAACAACCGCGAGGAAGCCCCGGCACTCACCGCGCCAATGCCTTCAAAGACCCGCCCCGGCCGCGCCCCATCCAGTAGAATCACCAGCGGTGCCGCCCGGTTGGTCGTCCCACTTTGCGCCGGGGCGGTCAGGGCCAGCCCCGCCAAAAGGAACGCCGCGCTAATAAATAGTTTCATCGACGGATGCTGAAATGGATGCGTTCACCCGCCGCCACCGGAACCGTGGCGTCCACCACCTCCTGCTCCAGGTAATGGGCATGCGTCACCGTCAAGACCCGGCCGTTGGCCAGCAGCGTGTCCCCGGCTTGGCGGGCGGGCAGCCGCACCTGCAAAGTCACCGCCTGCTGGGTGGAATTCTGAAACGTTGCCTGCGCCCCTTCCGCCCCCGGCTGGAAGCCCACGGTAAACACCTCCGCCCCCATCGGTAAATCCTGCCATTCAAACGCCCCCGTGCTGGCCAGCGGGGCGAAGTGAAAAGTGTGTTTCGGCGCGTCATAACTCACCCCCAGAAAACGCGACTTAAACACCGTATCGAATACGCCCGCGAACCAGCCCGCTTTTCCCGGATAGGCCCGCCGGACAGCCAGGCTTTGGCTGTTTTGGTAGGGCCACCACGGCACCGAACCATCGGTATCCGTCACCCGCCGGATTTCCGTGAAATATCCCTGCACCCCGAACAAAGCCTCCCGATCCACCGCCGCGCACAACCCCTTGTTGTATCCCGGAGCCGTGGCGGGCACCCCCGCCCCCCAGTTGATGGACCGCGTGGCCGCCACATATTGGACGTTGTGGGTGCTCATCGAAAACTGCATGTAATGCACATAAGTCGCGTCATCATAGGGCAGGAAGCCATAGAATGGCATCAAGGTGGTGTCGGATTCCTCGCCATCACTCGTCTGCCGCGGCACCGAGCCATCCCGGTTGACGCCCTCGATAAATTGCGGGCCAAACGGACCGGGAATCACCGTCTTGGCGAGCAGGGCGGCGCGCACCCGGGCTGCCGCCTGCGTGAACTGCTCCGCCGTGACCGTGTCACCATACACCTCGCGCAGCAAGCGGGCCCAGCCGTCCAGCGCCCGCCACACCGCCACGTTCGAACCGCAATGCCAGTCGCAATCCAGCCGCCCGTCGGAAATGTAGCGCGTGGGCAACAACCACACCGCCGGCTCCTGCCGCGAGGCCAGCAGTGCCTCCAGCCGGTCGGTCCATTTGGCTTTCAGTTCGGTGTGCTGCCGGAAAAATTCGCCGTCGCCCGTTTGATCGTAATAATGCGCTGCCAGCACGATGCTGGCCACGCTCAGGCTGATGGAATGGTTCAAGCCGCCCGCCACCACCTCGCCCGGCTGGCGCACGCCAAATTCATCGAACCACAAAATCATTTGACGCGCCAGGACCGGGTCGCGGGCCATGAACGGCAGGCAGGAGTAAAAACAATCCTTGGCCCAAATCTGCCGCGTGGCGGGATAGCTGCCCCAATTGGAGCCGGCCAGCTTGCCCGTGCCGGACATTGCCATCGCCAAAAATGCCTGCATCACCTGCCGCTCGGCAAATTCGCCGAGGAAGGGATCGTCGGGCGTGGTTAGGCGGCCCAGCAAGCGACGGAAATACTGGTGCGTCTCCGCCAGCCACTGGAGTGAACCGGACTGGTTCACCTGCGCCAGCGTGGGTTCCCCCGGCATGTACAGGACCGTCGGCACCCACAGCCGCCCGCCGGGTGCCAGCTCAAAGGACACGCGGTTGGTAAATGCCGGGGCATCCGCCCGCCCAATTTCAAAATCAAACGGATCAAATTGTGCCCAGGACAAGTTTCCTTTGTCCCGGCCACTCGCAAACAACCGGGGCAGCCCTACCGCGCCAGTCAAGGGCTTGCCCGACTGGTTTTCCAGCCATAACCCATAAATCACCCCGCGCAACCGCTGCCTGCCATCAGCCGTAACCGGGGCGTAAGTGATCAACTTCACCGTGAACCGGTGCTGCGGGTCCCGCAATTCCGTGAGGGGAAACAGATTGTCCAGCAGCCCGGTGCGAAAATCCCAGTCCACTTTGGCCAGGTCATTGGTCGCCCCGCCGGCTTCCAGGGTATATGTATACGGTCCAAAGCTGCTGTTGTCTTTCGCCAGCCACACCCCCGGCCAGCCGCCCGCCGGATTGCACGCCGCCCGGTAGGCATCCCGGTAAATCGTCAGGGTTTTAATCTCCCCGTGCATGCCCACATTGGCCAGCACCTGGTTGTTACCAATGTCAAAGGTCAGTTCGCGGTAATCCGTGTTCGTGGCAAACCGGCTGAGCGCATCGCCTGTCCGTTTTTGCCCGTCGCGCTGCTCAATCCAAAAGGATTTGGCTTGCGGCCCGCTGAGCACCCCTTCCGGGGTTTGGGCGGCCACTCCCCGCCCCACCAGCACGCAACCGGCCAGCAACAAGACCGGGATGGCGTAACCCACCAATGGATGGCCAGGCTTCATTCGGGTGCATCTCCGGCTCTCAAGGCACCGGCGTCAGTTTCACCCCAAACAAATTAATGGCCTTCCACGTGGCCACATCCCGCGCCCGGACACTCACCGTCACCTTGCCCGCCTGGGGAATATTCACCGTCCCCACTTGCGCATCCGCCGTTTGATCCCAACCGCTGGTTACCGCCGCGGTGGCGGTGACCTTTTGGTCGCCCACTGTCACCGCATAGTCCGCCCCGCCGGACAAGGTCGCCGTGGTCGTGCTGACTTGGTAATTCCCCGGCCGCTCCACCCGTGCCGTCCACGAAACCCATTCATTCCCATGATCCCAATAACCAATATCGGCCTTGCCCCCTTGGGCCTCCGCCTTGATGGTTTCCCCGTGCAACGTCGCGTCGTCCGGGTTGAACACCAGGTTGCCGTGGGCATCCGGCGTCACCAGCACATCCTCCACCGGTACCGGCACCGGCCAGAGGTGCGTGCCCGCAATGCGCAAGGTGCAGGTCAGGTCGCTGAGTTTCTGCCCCGGTAATTGCACCGTCAGCCCCTCCGCCGTTTGGGTGAACGCCAGTTTGTCGTGGTACCCCAGCAATTCGACCCGTTTAATGTGATTCGTCTCCGTCCCGCCCGTGCTGGCCAGTGACTTGATCACGATTTTGCCGTCCTCCGGCCAGCCCAGTGCGATCGCATACAGGGTTTTGCCCTTTGTGGTGAACCGGACGTCCCGGGCCGTATAAGCAAAATTTTCCTTGAACGACCCGCCCTTGGCCCGCAGCGGCCCCTCGCCGTAGACCAGCCAGGGCCGCGTGCCATAAATCGCCTCGCCATTCACCGCCGTCCAGTCCGCGAGTTGGTGCAGCATCGTGTCCACTTCCGGGTCCAGCGTGCCATCCGGCCGCAACACCACATTCAACAGCAGGTTCCCGTTTTTGCTGACAATGTCCGCCAGCATGCGCACGGTCCAGCTCAACGGCTGGTATTTCCAATGCCGGTTGTAAAACCAGTCGCCAATCGACGTGTCCGTCTGCCAGGGGCTGGGGTTGATGCCCCCGTTCACCCCCCGCTCAAAATCCTGCACCCAGCGGCCTTCCGAGGGCTGCTTGCAATTGTAAACCGCCAGCCGGCCATGGTTTTTGGCCAGGCTCACGTTGTACAAGTTCGCAATCTGGCTCAGCCCCACCTCGTTGCCAAACACCACCCCGCCGTCGCTATAGAGCAGGTCCGGATGATAATCATCCACCAATTGCTTGATCTCCTGGTACCATTGTTGCTGCCAGCGGGGGTTGTTGCTGTACCAGCCGGTGTCCCCGGGTTCCGCCGGGAAATGGTAAAGATCCCAATTATTGGAATTCGCCCCGTCATAGGGCACGCCCGCCAGCGGACCGGTTTTATCGGCCTGATGCGCATCCTGAAACCAGGTAAAGCTCGCCCCCAAATGCTCCGACA
The DNA here is from genome assembly GCA_903936645.1 of uncultured Verrucomicrobia subdivision 3 bacterium. Taxonomy (GTDB): domain Bacteria; phylum Verrucomicrobiota; class Verrucomicrobiia; order Limisphaerales; family UBA11358; genus UBA11358. The sequence continues at coordinate 12,341 of CAIZWI010000125.1, read as the reverse complement.
CCCCAAACGGCAGCCCTTCCGCCTGCGCCGCTTTCTGCCACGCGCCCACCACATCCCGGTGCGGGCCGTAATTGACCGCGTTCCACGCGTGCAACGGCGAGTTCCACAGGAAAAAATCATCGTGGTGCGACCCCATGCTCACAAAATACCGCGCCCCGGCCTTTTTATAGAGGGCCATCAACCGCGCCGGATCCCAATGCTCCGCCTGCCACAAGGGAATAATGTCCTTCCAACCATTCGTCGAGGGATGGCCGAACCGCGCCAGATGGTCTTTGTAATCTGCCGTGCCCTGCTGGTACATCTGCCGCGCATACCAGTCCCCCTCCATCGGCACCGCCTGCGGCCCCCAGTGCGCCCAAATGCCGAACTTCGCGTCGCGGAACCAGTCCGGACAGGCATAGTTCGTCAGAGATTCCATCGTCCCGGTAAATTTGCCCGGGGCCACCGGCAGGTCCATGGCTTGGGTAATCAAGGGAAGTGCCAGCCCGCCCGCCAGCCAGAGATGCTTAAATGTCATGTGCTTAGTTTAATGTATAAATGGAACCCACCCGCTCTGTCCACCACCGCGACCACGGGTGACCGGGTTGTTTGACCTCAGGTATTTGCCAAAAAGTAAGGTGGCCCTGCGCATAAAACAATCCGCCGAATGTCGTATGCTGCGGTCTTTGGACTTTTCGGTTGTCAGAACGCCCTAACAATTTAGAATGCCCGTTCACTATTCATGAAACATTTCAAAATTGCGGCATTGGCGGGCGATGGCATCGGCCCGGAAGTCATGCGCGAGGCGATCAACGTCCTGCGGGCCACGGAAAAAATCTTTGGCTTTCAATTCACCATCACCGAGGCGGCTGTGGGTTGGGCCGGCATTGACCAGTCCGGCCAGGCCCTGCCCGACGCCACCCTGGCCTTGTGCCGGGAATCCGACGCCATCTTGTTCGGCTCCGTGGGGCTCCCGGAACGCGATCCCACCATTCCCAAGGAACAACGCCCCGAGCGCGCCGCCCTGCTGCGCATCCGCAAGGAATTCGGCCTGTTCGCCAACTTGCGCCCCGTGCAATTGCCCAAGGCCCTCGCCCATGCCTGTCCGCTCGCCCTCGAACGCCAGGGCAATGGCATCGATATTCTGGTCGTGCGCGAATTGACCGGCGGCATGTACTTCGGCCAGCCCAAAAAGACGGAGCCGCTGCCCGGATCGGCCGGCGGCTTCCGCGCGATTGACACCATGGTCTACACCACCCCGGAGATCGAGCGCATTGCCCACGTGGCCTTCCGCGCCGCCCGGTTGCGCCGTAAAAAACTCACCAGCATTGACAAAGCCAACGTCCTGGAAAACGGCATCCTCTGGCGCGAAGTCGTCACCCGCATCGGCCAGGAATATCCCGACGTCACCCTGGAACACATGTTCGTCGATAACGGCGCCATGCAACTCATGCTCCGCCCCACGCAATTCGACGTCATGCTCTGCGAAAACATGTTTGGCGACATCCTTAGCGACGAAGCCGCCGCCCTTGCCGGTTCCCTCGGCATGCTGCCCAGCGCCAGCCTTGGGGCCACCTCCGGTGAAAACACCTTCGGCTTCTACGAACCCGCCGGCGGCACCGCCCCCGACATCGCCGGCAAGAATCTGGCCAATCCCATCGCCCAGATTCTTTCTGTGGCCTTGATGCTGCGGCACAGCTTCGGATTGCATGAAGCCGCCGCCGCCATCGAAGCCGCCGTAACCGCCGCCATCCTGGCCGGCAACCGCACCGGGGACATCTTCAGCCCGTCCGAAACCGGCGCCCGCAAGGTCGGCACCAGCGAAATGGGCGCAGCCATCGTGGCCGCCCTCCAAGCCTAGCCACCTCAAAAAATCGACGCGCTCCGCACCGGCGTCCATGCCCTGCGGAGCGCATTCCCTCCCTGCGCGAGCCCGCCGCCACCCCGCCCCCCACCGGAGCCCGGTCCCGCTCGTCGCGGGACCGCCTCAACGCACCTCCGCGTACAGCCGCCTAATTACCAGCCCCTGTTCGCCCCACCACCGAAGCACCAATAAGCACTCACTCCGCTGCCACACTGCCCACTCAAAGGAGCGCGGCATTTATGCCGCCTCAACGCACCTACGCGTTCAACCATCCGCTCACCAGCCCCCTCCTCGACCCACCACCGAAGCACCAATCCCCGCACGCTCCACCCCACCGAAGCGCCGTCCCGCTCCTTTTGCGGGACCGCCTCAACGCACCTACGCGTTCAGCCGCCCGCTCACCAGCCCCCCGCTTCGGCCCACCACCACCCCACCTTGGATTTGGCGGTAAGATTTTGCTAGAATTTTGCAACCGCCCAATTAGGATCAAATCCCAGAGCGGCTATCCGCATCCACCCCCAGTCATGGAAATACCGGCCTCAACCATGCCCCTGCCACCGCGAACCAATCCGGGCCTGCTGGCCTTGATTCGCGGCAAACAGGAGCGAACATGGCGGCCCTCCATTGCGGAATTAAAACGAGGCTTTCGCGGCTGGCACCAGCGCGGTTATTTACCCCATTTCGACGCGCCGGGGGTAACCCAATTCGTTACTTTCCACCTTCACGACTCGTTCCCGGTGACCTGCCATGCCGAATGGCAGGCCATTTTGCACGAGCCATTGCCTTCCGTTAAACGTCGCCAGCTGGAAGCCTGGCTGGATCGTGGTCATGGACATTGCTGGTTATCCCAACCGAACGTCGCCGCATTGGTTGAGTCAATTTTGTTAGCCGGCGATGGCCGCCAGTACCGCCTGCTCGCCTGGGTGATTATGCCCAATCACCTTCACCTTGTGGTGGAAGTTTGGGATCAACCTTTAGGCCGGATGATCAGCGGTTGGAAAGGCCAGGCGGCGCGCCGGGCAAATGCCCTGCTCGGGCGCAGCGGTCAATTCTGGCAGGATGATTATTACGACACACTTATCCGCGATTTTAGCCATCAGCAGCGGGCCATTCACTACACCGAACACAATCCCTTGAAGGCCTCCCTCACCCGTCATACACGGCATTGGCGTTGGAGCAGCGCCTGGCGGCGCGACCATTACGAGCGGCTCCCCGGGGCACCCGCCTCGGAGCGTGCCATCCACGCCACCACAAACCCGCTATCCACAACCCCAGCGCACCCACCTTGAGGAGCCGTCAACGCCGCGCTCCACCAGAGCGCGGTCCTGCTCTTTTTGCGGCACCGCCTCAAGGTTGCCACGCCGGGAGCCACCCGCTCACCCGCCCAAGCCCAGTCCCCCGTCGCAGAACCACTTCCCCCCCACCTCCCCCGCCAAACAAAAAAACTCCGGCGAACGCGTTCGCCGGAGTTTTTTTATGACGGTGGTTAAACCGCAACCCCAACCCGATCAATGCCAGTTGGGAAACCGGAAATTATTAAAGATAAACTGATAGTCCGGACCGCTCGTCGGCCCGGTGAAATTGAACCCGGCAGAAGAACCCGAAGCCGCCGCCTTGCCCGCCTTCACCGTGGCGCTGTCCAACCACTTATGCCCCTCCGCATGGCCATCGCCAAAGGAGAAGGTATCCACATTGCCATGATACATCGCCGGGGGATCCACCCAGGTGAAGGAATAGGCCGAATTGGGCGAACCGTTCCAGGACAGCACAAACGTGCCTTCGTTATGCCCGCGGGAATCCGTGTCTTCCACAAAAATAAAGGTGGTGGAGGAGTTTTTAATTTGCGCCAGCTTGGCATAGGTCCCGCCGGAATCCGTCGTACTGGTCCCCTGGCCCCAAAAATTCCCATAGCTTTCCCCACCTGCGTTCTGCGATTTGGAATAACTATCATACGCCCAGCCACTGCCCACCTGCAAGGTGGTGCGGGTGTCCCCGGGACAATGATAGGCCGCCGGATTGGGCGCGTACGGAAACAGCGGATTGGCATTCTTCAACGCATCCTGGGTGGCGACCAGTGCCGCCGCTTGCGTCATGCCACTAATGTTCGGCGCGGTCCAAAAGCCCCCGGCCGGCAGGACGTTCCAACCGGAGCTGCTCACCGTCAGCCCCACAATTTTATCCGCCTGTTCCGTGGCGTACATGGTGTAAGCCAGGCCCAATTGCTTCTGGTTGCTCATGCACGCCGCCTGCGTCGCCTTGAGCTTGGCCTTGGCAAGGGCCGGCAGCAGCATGGCCGCCAAGATCGCAATAATGGCGATCACCACCAACAATTCAATCAAAGTAAAGGCCGCCGGACGAACCCGACCCGCCTCCTGCTTCGGGGGAATTTTACAATTGTACGTTTTCATAATCGGTAGTTGAATCCACTGGCCTTGCGGCCCTATTCAAATATGGTATTTAATTGATTGTGTCCGGTATCCCACAAAATAGCCATAGGACATTTGTCCGATGCCCGGCCACGCCAGCCGGCCCCGCCGCCACCACCCCGGATTCCCTTGGGCAGCCGGAAAATGGAACCACATCCCCAATACCGCCACGGGTCGCCGGACGGCTTTTAGCCGGGCAGCGGCCTGCTTTTACGGTGACAAGCGGAAGTTTAACACAATTTCACAGTCCGTCAAACCACGTAAATACGGGATGCAACCCACCGCGAACCGTTACCCAGGCGGTTCACTGGATGATCCTCCCAAGCATGAGGCCAGCCCCTAAAAGGCTGGCCTAAAGCTGTGGTGATCAGGAATAGTTGCCCCGGCGTTCCCAGCTTCCATTCACCACCAAAAAGTCGGGGAGGACGTATTCCGTGGGGTCATGGTCTGGAATTTCACCCAGGCAGCATGGCCGTCCTTATAACCGGTATTCCCTCCCGCCGGAATGCCCCGCACGAGGTGCGGGCTGGTATGGGGATAAGTAGCCCCATTCCATTTAAAACCACCGTCAATGACCGAATATTGGTTTCCCGGATTGGAATAACCGGGCAATGCGCTGCCGGTGCTCAAAATCGCATCGGCCATCAAAACCCGATCCGAAACCGGAATGACCTCGCTGACGCCATTCGCCAGGGTAATGCTTTCGGCTTGCAGGGTCGTATTTTGATTGGTCTTGGCCAGAATGCTCTGCGGACCCGAAAAAGCAAACTGATATCCGATCACGTGAAAGTCACTCGCCTGCGGCGCCCCCGTGGGATTGGCCACGCCATAGTACCACAAGGAAGGATTCACCGGCCCCTTCTGCGACCAGTTTTGCTCATCCGCAAACTTCGGTTCGGTGCCCGGGTCGTAGAACGACTTTTTGGTGAGGCCGGAAGCCAGCATGACTTGCGCCGCCCCATCCGGTAAATCCCAGACCCAGGAGGCGTTGCCACTCAGGACCGGCAGCTTGTCCTTGGCATCCACCGAATAAATGTTCAGGCCCACCTCAATTTGGTGCGCGTCATTCAAGCACTGCGTGCGCTTGGCCCGCTCCTTGGCGTTGGCCAGCGCCGGCAGCAACATCGCCGCCAGAATGGCGATGATCGCAATGACCACCAGCAGTTCAATCAAGGTGAAACCGCGCGCCCCCGCTTCGGCGCGTGAGAGATTTGACAGCGTTGTGTTTGACTTATAGTTCATTTTTGCAAAATTCATGACAACCGTCGGTAAGTTTCCCGCAAATTACTTCGTTTCGGCTGATGAGAACAATGTAAGTCGGGTGGGGGAAAAAGCGACCCCAATTTGCGTATTAAATCCGCCATTTTGCGCAGGCCCCCAGATTTTCCCGACGCCCGCTTGAAGCAACCAGGTCTCCGCCTTCCCAACCCCATAAGCAAGGCGCCCGGGCGCGGGCTCCATTTGACAAAGTTTCCCCGCCGCACTATACTCATCATGGGAGTGGTTTGGCCACGGCGGCGGTTCCGCCGGGCCGCCACCGATTCTTTGACATCCAAACCGGCCCGCCCGTTGGGGCACCAGATCCCGAGCCTGCGCCCCACCGCCCCGTAACGGGTCTTAAAATTCCGGTGAATCGCACCTAATCGTGCCTTTGCCAGTGTTTGCCCGGGGACTTTGGACCTTGGCCGTTGGACTTCTTCGGTCGCGCGTCGTAAACCCTCCGTCCAACCGGCAAACCACACCCAAGTCTTTGTCTTTCAACAAACTGCATCAAACCCAACCCAATTCCCGTCCAGCCCTGTCAAGCCCCCCCTCCCCCAAACTCCGGCCGCCCCGCAGTCCGCATTTGACTTATCCCCCGCCGGTCGCTAATTAACCCATCAATAATTTGTTGGCCCGGATCCGGCGCCACCAATAAAATAAACTGATGTTCCCCTTGCTTCGTCAAACCAGCCCGTTGCGACTGGCCGTCGTTCTGTTGTTCGCCATCACTTGTTACCGCCTCTGGTTTATCACGCGGATGGAAATGGTGCCGGACGAAGCCTATTACTGGCTCTGGTCCAAACACCTGGCCGCCTCCTACCGGGACAAGGGCCCGGCCATCGCCTGGACCATTGCCCTCGGCACCTGGCTCTTTGGGCCAACCGTCTTTGGCATTCGCTTTTTTGCCGTCATCCTGAGCACCGGCTCCGGCGTGCTCATCTTCCTGCTGGCCCGGCGCCTCTATGACGACCGGGTGGCATTATGGTGCCTCCTCCTCGCGGCCGTCATTCCCATGATTGCCGTCGGTTCCATCATCATGACCATCGATTGCCTGAGCGTGTTTTGCTGGGCCTGGGCCGCTTATGTCTTCTGGCTCGCCCTCCACCGCGACCGCCTCAGCGACTGGTTCTGGCTGGGCCTCGCCATCGGAACCGGCTTTCTCGCCAAATTTACCAACGGCGTCCAACTGGCCTGCATCGCGTTGTTTCTGCTGTGGTCCCCCGCCCACCGCCCCCTGCTGTTCAGCCGGAAAATCCTGGTCATGAGCGCCACCTTTGCCGTCAGCATCCTGCCCATACTCTGGTGGAACCTCCAAACCGGCTGGGTCCATGCCCTGGCCCTGCATTCCCGCAGCGGAGTGACCGACACCTTTGGCATACATCCCCTGCAATTAACCCGCTTCCTCGGCGAGCAACTCGGCGTCATCTCCCCGCTCATCATGGCCGGCATGGTCGTCGCGGCAGTCGGCCTGCTTCGCCACCAGCACACCGACCTGCGGGTGCGCTTTTTGTTAAGCCAGTTCGTGCCGCTCTACGCCCTGTTCATCTTCTTCAGCCTCAATAGCGCCGGCAAACCCAACTGGACCGCCCCCGTGCTCGTCACCGGCATCATTTTCACCGTGGTCTACTGGCGCGCCAGGGTCCGGCAACACCCCGCCTGGCGCTGGGGCGTGGGGGCCGCCCTGGGCCTGGCGTTGCTCATGACCATTGTCATGCACGACACCGCCTGGCTGCATCTGCCCCTCGGCCGGGACCCCCTGCGCCGCGCCCAAGGCTGGACCGATTTCGCCGCGCACGTCCAAAAAGCCCGCGAACAATTCCAGGCCAACCTCCTCATTGGCGATCATTATTCCCAAGCCAGCATGATGGCCTTTTACCTGCCCGACCAGCCCCGGACCTATTTGCTCCCCGAAACCTATGGAGCCTCCCAATTCAGCCTCTGGCCGGAATACCAGGTCCAACCCGGCACCCGCGCCCTGTACGTGACCGTCTCCACCAATGGCGCCCCCCCGGAGTTATTAGCCCAGTTCCCCCAGGTGCGGCTCGTCGACGAGTTCTGGTCCAAACACCATGGCCGGCCCATGACCGAGTTTTGCATCTACTTGTGCACCCCTGGCTGATCTGCCACCATTCCGCCAGCTTTGAAAACCCTGCATCGTTACCTCGCCCGCCAGGTGCTCGCCTCGCTCGCGCTCACCGTGCTGGTGTTTACCCTGGTGCTGCTGGTGGGCAATTTGCTCAAGGAAATCCTCAGCCTGCTGGTCAACGGCCAGGCCCACTTCAGCCTCATGCTGGAAGCCGTGGCCCTGCTCGTGCCGTTCCTCTGGGTCTACGCCCTGCCCATGGGCCTCCTCACCGCCACCCTGCTGGTCTTTGGCCGGTTTAGCGCCGACCAGGAACTCACCGCCGCCCGGGCCAGCGGCATCAGCCTCCTTTCCCTGATCACCCCCATCCTCCTCCTCAGCCTCGCCTGCTGCGGCGTCAGCGCCTGGATCAATCTCCAGCTCGGCCCCCAATCCCGCGTGGCCTACCTCAATCTCATCTACCGCGCCCGCACCGAGGTCACCCGCGCCCAACTGCCCGAGGGCACCAACATCCGCGATTTCCCCGGCTACCTCTGTTTCATCGGCAAAAACCGCAACAACTATTTGTCCGATGTCTGGATCGTGCAATTTGACCCCGACACCAATCATCCCAACCCCCTCATCATCCGCGCCACCAGCGGCCGGCTGGAGGATGACCTGGCCGGCCAGCAACTCCTCCTCCACCTCACCAATGTCGTGCGCACCACCACCGTCGGCCAGCATGACGTCATCAGCACCTCCGGCTCCTTGACCATGAGTTTTGATCTCAAGACCGCCACCAACCAGGTCTTCCACCCCAAAATCAGTGACATGACTTACGGGCAATTGTGCGCCGAAATAACTTCCGTGGAAAACCTCGTGCGCCGGCCACCCGCACCCGGGGCCACCCCGGCGGAACTCACCGCCCAACTGCGCCTGATCCAGCAGCAAAAAAACGACCTCACCCTGCCCGCCCGGGTGGAATTACATCGCCGGTTCGCCTTTTCCTTTGCCAGTTTCAGCTTTGCCCTCATCGGCATCCCCCTGGGCATCCGCGTCCACCGGCGGGAAACCAACATCGGCATCGCCGTGGCCCTCCTGCTGGCCGTGGCCTATTATAGCTTCATCCTGCTGGGCGTCTCCCTCTCCGGCCGGCCGGAATTTTATCCCCAACTCATCCTCTGGCTCCCCAACTTCGTCTTCCAAGCCATCGGCGGCGTCCTCCTCTGGCGCGCCAACCGGGGCTTCTGAAGCACGCGGTCGGATAAATAAAAAACCCCAGCCGTTCGGCTGGGGTGGTTAAAAACCGGTGGTGACTCAAATCAGCGACGCTCGCTCAGTCAACAATCTTAAGCGAGTACACCGGCGACATCTTTGTGTCCGCGCGCGGAGCCGTGCCGAAATTGTTGTACTTGTAATCAAACATGAACCGGTAGGTCACCGTGGTTTGGTCCGCCGGCACCGGCACATAACCTTCCCAGCGGTTGTTCAGTTTCGCCACGGGCGTCATCGGAATGATCTTGCCGCCCACCACCACCGAGCATTGAATGCTATCCCAACGCAAGGATTGCTGGTCGCTCGTCAGGGTGGTTTCCACCAGATACTGGTTTTTCGCGTTCCGGGGCTGCTCCGAGGCGGTCAACGGGGTGAAGGTCGTCACCGTGGCACAGCCCGCCATCAGCAATACCGGCAAAATCATCAACAATTTCTTCCACATAATGCCTAGAGCGTCGCACAAACGGGACCCGCTTGTAAAGTTGGATTTCAACACTTGAACCCGCCCCTGCTTTCCGCTAAAACCTCACCGCATGAATTCACCCCGTGCCGGCCGTCCCGCGAGCAGCAACTTTCGCTGGGTGATCTGCGCCTTGCTCTTCTTCTCCACCACGGTCAATTACATGGACCGGCAGGTAATCAGCTACCTTAAGGACTATTTCTGCACCCCGGCCGAACAAGGCGGCTTTGGCTGGTCCAACACCGATTTCGCCCATTTAACCGCCTTTTTCACCGGGTTTTACGCCGGCATGACCATCCTCGCCGGCTGGGTCATTGACAAAATCGGCACCAAAATGGGCCTGGCCTTGTCGCTGATTGTTTGGTCCGTGTTCGGCATCCTGAACGCCTTTGTGGGCCGGCTCGTGACGATGCATGTCCTGGTGCGCAGCGCCTTCGGCATTGGCGAAGCCGGCAACTTCCCGGCCTCCATCAAAACCGTGGCCGAATGGTTCCCCAAGCGCGAACGCGCCCTCGCCACCGGTATTTTTAACAGTGGCTCCAACTGCGGCGCCATGATCGCCGCCCTGTTCGTGCCCTGGTGCCTCACCTATTTCGGCGCGGAAAAAGGCTGGAAAATGGCCTTTATCATCACGGGGGCCGTCGGCTTCATCTGGCTGATCTTCTGGTTCTGGCTCTACGACACCCCCAGTCAAAGCAAATGGCTGTCCCCGACCGAATACGACTACATCCACAGCGACCGCGACGAAAACGGTCCCGTCGACAAGTCCGCCAAAAAGGTCTCCGCCAATTTGTTTAGTTTCCAGGGCCGCGTGCCGCGTTCCGCCTTCTGGGGCGTCACCATCATGATCCACATCCTGTGTGTGTTCATCTATTTCATCACCCAAAAGATCGTGGGCAAAGGCGTGCTGCAAAACCAGCCGTCCTTGATTTTCTTCGCGGTGACCGCCCTCGTCGCCGTGGCAGCCAGCAGCGCCCTCCACGTCCGGCGCTGGCATGATACCAATCAATCCGGCTGGCTTGCCCTCACTTATGTGGTGCCCGTGCTGACGGCCTTTGGCCTGGTCATCGCTTTGGGGTTTGAAAATAAAATCTACCTCGTGGGCGTGGTCCTGGCACTCCTGGCCATGGTCGCCGCCGGCCTGGGCAACAGTGCGGCCGGGCCGGGTAAATTCGGGGCCCCCGGCAGCCGGGGTTTGCTGGGCCATCGCCAGACCTGGGCGTTTTTCGTGGGCAAACTCATGACCGACGGCATCTGGTGGTTCTACCTCTTCTGGCTGCCGGATTATCTCGTGAAACAATTTCACATGAAGATCCACGACACCATGTGGCCCACCTTCATTGTCTACGGCGTCTCCATCGTGGGCAGTGTTTATGGCGGCAGCATTCCCATGACTCTGATGAAACGCGGCCTGCCCGTTTACCGCGCCCGCATGACCGCCATGTTCCTGATCGCCGTCTGCCCCCTTACCGTCCTCTCCACCCAATACTTCGGCGACGTTGCCCACTTTGGTGACCGGGCCATGTATTACGCCGTGGCGGTCATCTGCATCGGCGCCGCCGCGCATCAAGCCTGGTCAGCCAACCTCTTCACCACTGTGTCCGACATGTTCCCCAAACGCGCCGTCGGTTCCGTCACCGGCATTGGCGCCATGGCCGGCGGCTTGGGCGGCGTGATCGTGCAACTCATCGCCGGCACGCTCACCGACACCTACAAAGCCACGCCCCAAACCGCCTACCTCATCATGTTCGTGATTTGCGCCCTCAGCTATTTGATCGCCTGGGCCGGCATGAAACTGCTGGTGCCACGACACCAGCCCATCACGGATTTGTAAACTGACTGAAGTTTAAAATGAACCAGCCCGCCAGCGCATCAGCGCTGGCGGGCTTTTCAATGGAAAACACCTCAAATGCTCATGGCATCATAACCACCATCCACCACCGTCTCCGTCCCCGTGATGAAACTGCCCGCGTCCGAGGCCAGCAGCAAGGCGGCCCCAATCAATTCATGCGCCTCGCCAAACCGCTTCATCGGCGTCTTGGCCATGATCGCGGCGATGCGTTCGGGATTGAGCACCTTGCGGTTTTGTTCCGCCGGGAAAAAGCCCGGCACCAGAATGTTCACCCGCACACCTTGCGTGGCCCATTCGCGCGCCAGGTTTTTGGAAAGGTTATGCACCGCCGCCTTGGATGCCGAGTAGGTAAACACCCGGGACAGCGGTTTCAGCCCCGAGGCCGAGCCCAGATTGATAATGCTGCCCGAGCCCTTCGCCACCATGTGCTTGCCAAACACCTGGCAGCCCAGCACCACGCCCTTCAAATTCACCGTGATGATTTTGTCGAACTCCGCCTCGGTAATGTCCAAGAACGGCGTGGGCGAATTCACCCCGGCCCCATTCACCAGAATATCCACCGGCCCAAACCGGGCAACGACCTCGGCGAGCAACGCCTCGAGCCCCGCCTTGGACGTGGCTTCACAGGGGAAAAACGCCGCCTTGCCGCCATCCGCGGCGATCCGGTCCAGCCGCACCTGGGCCTTGGCCGCATCCCGCCCCACTATCGCCACGGTCGCGCCCGCGGCCGCGAAGCCTTCCGCCATCGCCCCGCATAATTCGCCCGTGCCGCCAATAACCACCGCCACTTTGCCGGTGAGTGAAAACAGTTCTGCTGGTTTTTTCATAGGAATAATTCGAAATAATGCCTGCGTTTAATCCGCAAACCGGCCGCGAAAAGCCCACAGGCCCAGCGCCGGGTTGGAAATATAAAATATCTGTTCGCCATCCGGCAGCGTGTTCCAGCCGTCCTTGAGCAGGGCCGGATTGTAACGCTGCGTCATCAATTTTAAATCGGCATACCGGAAATTGACGCTTTCAATTTCCGCCTGCGTCAGGTGGCCGGGACAGTAGGTGACATTGAAGCGCCCCTCGGTGGAGCCGTGTATCAAGTGGGCCGCCGCGCTCAGGTTGTTGCGCAACTCCGCGTTCGCCTGCGTGGCCGCCAGCGTTTCCGGCGT
>CAIZWI010000124.1 GCA_903936645.1 uncultured Verrucomicrobia subdivision 3 bacterium | reverse complement strand
GCCGGGGCTGCATCACCTCCCGGGCCACACGCCGGCGCAGGTCAAGGGCATTCAGCAGCAAATTGCGCCCGCCTCCAGCGGTGTGCGCGGACCCAATGACAAGGCGCAATTCCTCCTCGGAATGCAGCCCCTCCGCCTGGCCGTCCGGCTCAATGCCGAATTTTCGCAACAGCCAGCGGGCGGCATGATTCAAAAGCCGGTTAAAGGGATAGAATGCCAGGTAAAACCAGTGGAGGGGGCGGGAGGCTATCAGCGCCACGGAAAGCGGTTTTTGAATGGTGAGCCATTTGGGGGCCAGTTCGCCGGCGGTGATGTGCAGGAACGTCAGCGCGGTAAAACCAAAGGCGAAGGAGATGGAATGAACCCAGACGGGCGCATGCAATCCCACGGCCCCCAGCAGAGGGCTGAGCAGCGCGGCAAACACCGGTTCGCCCAGCCAGCCCAGCCCCAGGCTGGCCATGGTGATGCCCAGCTGGGTGGCGCTCAGGTACGTATTTAAATGCCGTACAATATGGCGGGCCATGCGGGCGCCGGGACGGTTTTGCGCCACCAGTTCGTCCAGCTGGGTTTCGCGAATGCGAACCAGGGCGAACTCGGCGGCCACAAAAAAGCCATTCAGCAGCACGAGCAGCAGCACGGCCACGAGCTTGAGGGCGATGAGAATGGTGGCATCCCAGTTCATGTCACAACTTCACCTCGCCAAACATGACTTTTAATATGTCCTCCAGCGTGATGAGACCAGTCTCCTGGCCGTCCTGGTCCAGAATAATGGCCAGGCGCTGCCCGCCGCGCTGCATCCGGCGCAGGGCAATTTCCAGGCGTGTGGAGGCCTCCAAATACAGGGCGGGCTCCATAAAAGCCGAGGTGGGCCGCCGCAGGTCCAGCGCCGCCAAAAATAACAGCGGACTCACATCCAGCAACCCCGCAATCCGCCGGCGGTCCGCCTGGGTGTCCCATACCGGGAACCGCGACAGTTTTTTTTCCCGGGCCAGCGCCAGGACCTGGGCCAGCGGAGTGGTGGTTTCCACCCCGGTGACCTGGGCCAGCGGCACCAGAATTTGCGCCACCGTGAGGTTTTGCAGGTCGAGAATCCGGTTGATCATGGCATGCTCCTCCCGGGAAAAGGTCTGGGCCGCCTCCTGCATCACCGCGCGCATTTCCTCCCGGTTGCCAAATAACCGGGCGGTCCGGGCCTGGCCCTTGGTATAGCGCAGCAACAGCCGCGAACCCGCTTCCACCGCCGACACAAAGGGCTGCAAGCCCAGGTAGATCACATGAAACCCCCGGGCCACCGCCAGGCAGAACGAATTCGGGTGCGCCCGAAACAGCATTTTGGGCAGCAGATCAAAGAAGGCATAGAAGAGAAATACCACCACCACAAACAAGCCTATGACCACCACCCGCATCCCGGGCAGCCAGGCGTGGAATTGCGCCAGCGTCCACCCCAGAATCACGAAATTAACCAGGGTGTTGCCCACCAAAATCGTCCACAAAAACCGCTCGGGTTTTTCCAGCAACCGGTGCAACAATTCCGCCCGGCGGTTCCCCCCGCGCGCCAGCCGCCGGATGCGCAGCCGGTTCAGGGCAAACACCCCCGCCTCCATGCCGGAAAGCAGGAAGGACAATGCCAGGCAAAGGCCCAGCAGCAACCAGTTGAAGAGCGGCCAATACATTTAGTTAAGACGCTGGAATTTAATGCGTTGGATGGTTAATTCCCGCACACAACGTTCATCCGTCACCTGCGCGGTTAGCTTTAACCCGCAAAACTCAGCAGACTCGCCCGCCGCCGGCACCACCCCCAGCAAATGCGTGAGCAGTCCCCCCATGGTTTCGACTTCCGCCACCACCCCCAAGGCGGGGTATTCCCGGCGGAAATCATCCAGCCGCATGGTGCCGTTCACGCGCCAGCGGTACTGGCCCTGCTTTTCCATGACAAACCCGCCCGCCTGCTGACCGGGCCGGATGGTTCCCACCAGCAAGCTCAGAATATCCGCCATGGTCACCAGGCCCGCCACCCCGCCAAATTCATCCAAGACAATGGCCAGTCCGCGCCGTTGATGTTGCAAACTTTTAAACAATTGCAGCAGGTTCATGGTCTCAGGCACGAAGGACGGAAATTCAATGACTTCGGAGAGATCAATGCCCGGGTCCAGCAACAAGGCGCGGGTATTGAGAATCCCCACAATCGTGTCCGGGGTTTCGTCATAAATGGGCAGGCGTTGAAAGCGGCATTTTTTCGCAAAGGTGATCATTTCCGTGACCGTGGCATCGTCGGAAAGACAGGCCATTTTGGAACGGGGCCGCATCACATCGCGGGCCATGCGCTGGTCCAGGCTGATAATTTGCAGGATGATTTCCTTTTCCGATTCCGCGAGGGTACCCTGGCGCCAGGCCATTTCCAGCAGTTCCTGATATTCCAAGTCGGTAAGCGCCCCGCTGCGGGGCGCGCCGGTTTGGGCGGCGGCCTTTTTCAGCATCGCGGCGTTCAACCATTGGGCGCCCCGAAACAAAGGACGGGTGAAGCGTTGAAACAAGGCCAGCGGCCAGGCGACCCGCAAGGCCCATAATTCGGGCTGGCGCACGGCCAAGGTTTTGGGAAACACCTCGCCCACCACCAGGGTGAGCACCAGCAACGCCAGCATGGTCCAGGCCAGCACCCACTGGGCGTCAAACACCATGCGCAAGGCCACCGCCAGCATGGCGGCATTGGCAAAGGTGTTGCCCAGGGCCAGGGTGGCCAGCAAGTCTTGCGGCTGGGCCAGAAGTTCCTGAATGACCCGCCCTGAGCGATGCGCGCCCTCGGCGAGTTGTTTGGCCTGCCACTTGCCAAGGGAAAACAGCGCGCTTTCGGCCAGCGCGAAGAAAAAACTCGCACCGGCAAAAAACATGATCGCGGCAATGGCCAAACCCATCAGGCTGAGCATGCGCCAAACAGCCCGCTAAAAAAAGCAGAAAGCGCGGCCAAGCAACCGGGGTTTGCACAGGCCAGGGTGCCGTGGTCAGTGAAACTGCAAACCGCAATCATCCAAATCCAATAACCATGCGCTGTGGGCTGTCCTGCCCTACCCTTCTAAAATCGCTGTGGCGGTCGCGTATTGCTGGGTATGGCTCAAGCTCAGATGCACTTGCCGGGCACCGCGGGCGGCCAGCAGGGCCAGCCCACCGCCATGGAGAATCACATACGGACGGCCGTTTGCCTCCCGGGCTATTTCCAGGTCGTGCCAGTGCAATTCCGCGCCAATGCCCGTGCCAAAAGCCTTCGCGATGGCTTCCTTGGCAGCGAAGCGAACCGCGAGGTGCGGGGCCGGGGTTTTATGCGCGAGGCAATACGCGATTTCCGCGGGCCGCAGGATGCGGGTGAGGAAGGCCTCGCCAAATTGGGCATGCGACGCCTGGATGCGGGCCACCTCCACCATGTCCGTGCCGAGGCCCAGAATCATGCTCAGCCGGGGTAATTTTCCATCAGCTGCACCATTTCCGTCACCGCCGTGCTCAAGCCCACCGTCACCGCGTGGCTGATAATGCTGTGCCCAATATTCAACTCCACCAAGTGCGGCACCCGATGCAAAGCGGCCAGGTTGTGGTAATTCAGACCGTGGCCGGCATTCACGCGCAAACCGAGGGAATGCGCCTGCCGGGCGGCGGCCGTGAGCCGATCCAGTTCCCGTTCCCGCCCCGCCGCGTCGTTGAACTCGTGCGCAAAG
>CAIZWI010000123.1 GCA_903936645.1 uncultured Verrucomicrobia subdivision 3 bacterium | reverse complement strand
GACGACCACCCGCTGGTGCGGGAATGGCTCACCAATTTGATCAACAAACGCCCAGACCTGCAGGTTTGCGGCGAGGCGGGGAGCGCGCCGGAGGCGTTGCAACGCATCGCCTCCATCCAGCCGGATATCGCGATCGTGGACATCACGCTCGCCAGCGGTTCGGGTATTGAGTTGATCAAGGATCTGCATGCCCGGCATCCCGCGGTGCGCGTGCTGGTGCTGACCATGCACGACGAAACCGTCTACGCCCTGCGGGCGCTCCGCGCGGGCGCGCGCGGGTACATCATGAAATGCGAGGCCACCACACGGATCATTCAAGCCATTCGCACCGTGCTGGAGGGGCGGCTGTATGTGAGCGACCGGGTTTCTTCCTTGCTGGCGGAGAAGTTTGTCGACCAACCGCGTCCGGCAGCTTCGCCCATCGAATTATTGAGCGACCGGGAACTCGAGGTATTTCAACTCTTGGGCCGGGGACTGGGCACCCGGCAGATTGCCGACCAGTTGCATATCAGTTTCAAGACGGTCCAGGCCTTCTCTGCCCGCATCAAAGACAAACTGCAATTGGATAATGTAAACGAACTGCTGCGCGAAGCGGTGCGCTGGCAGGAAAGCCAGTCGGTGAAATAGCCCGCCGGATGTAGGATACCGCCCTACAAAAAGTATAGGTCCCACTCCACAGACAATCCACTGTGTGCCCCCTATCGTAAGGGGAGTGAAACTTTGGTTCATCTTCATTTTACTGCTGGCCGGGGGCGCGGCCACGGAGTTACGCGCCCAGACGAACTGGCTGACGCTGGCGGAGGCCCGGCGGCAGGCGCTGGAGCGCAATTGGGACTTTCTGGCCGCCCGCAGCGGCGTCGATGCCGCCACCGCCGCAGCATTAATGGCCCGGGAATTTCCCAATCCCAACCTTTCGGCCAGCACCGCCAAAATTGGCAATCGGGAAAATGCCACCCCCGCCGGCAACGGCATCTGGGCGCGCAGTTATGACACCATTTTCGCGGTCAACCAACTGCTGGAAATCGGGGGCAAACGGCGGGACCGTCAACGGGCCGCGCAAGCCGGGGTAATGGGGGCGAAGGCCCGGCTGGCCGATGCCCGCCGGTTGCTCGAGCAGGGCGTGACCCGCGCCTACATCGCCGCCGCGCTGGCCGGCACCAATGCGGGTATATTGCGTGAATCCGCAGCCTACTTGCAGCATGAGGCCCAACTGGCGGAATTTCGCTGGCATGCCGGGGATCTGGCCCGCGCGGATTATCAACCAATGGCCGTGGCGGCGGGCCAGTATGAGTTGCAAGCCGCTGCCGCCGAAACCGCCGCCCGGCAGGCCCGCATTGCCGTGGAAATTCTATTGGGCGTCCGCCAGCCGGAGGGCAACTGGCTGCCCGCGGAAACCTTGGACCAGTTGCGGCAAATGCTGGCGGCCCCCGCGCCAGTGCGCGCGAGCACCACTATTTCCAACCAGCGTCCGGATGTCCGCGCCGCCGAGGCCGATCTCCAGAGCGCCGAGGCCAGCCTCCAGCTCCAGCGCGCCCTGCGGATACCCGACCCCACGGTCGCCGTGCAATTTGAGCACAACCCACCCGGCGGCGGACCGCCCACCGATACCATCGGTCTCGGAGTGTCCTTTCCCCTGCCCCTTTGGAATTTGAATCAGGGGGCCATTGCGCAGGCCCGCGCCGCCCGCGAACAGAGCCGGCTGGCACTGGAAAAAGCCCGGGCCCAGGCCGTGGGCGACCTCGCCAATGCCCGGGCGGAAAGTGCGGAGGCAACCGCACGCTGGCAGCGTTATCACGACCAAATCGGCCCCCAATCCGCCGCCGCGCGGGATGCCATTGGTTTCAAGTATGAAAAAGGCGGGGCCGCACTCGTGGATTTATTGGAGGCTGAGCGCACCGACAATGATGTGCGCATCGCCACGGCCCAGGCTCTGGCCGACACGCTCACTGCCGCCGCCGATTTGGTGGCTTCCCAAACCGTTTTAACCGAAGCCGACTTGCCTTGGAACCATGAATAACTTCCTGACTCCCCTCCCTGCGCCTGAACCGACCGGCCAACCCCGGCGATCCTGGCGCTTTGGCCTTTGGGCCGGCCTGCTGGCCCTGCCGCTGGCGGGTTGCCAGCCCGTGCCACCCGCAGCGACTGAACTCCCTGCTCCCCTCATTCACGGCGAACAGATCAGCTTTGCCACCAATGCTCCGCAATTAACTTACCTGAAGCTTGCGCCCGCCCAAAACCAATCGGCCGCCGCCGTGGCCTTGTATGGCCGGCTGGCGTGGGATGATGACCTCACGGTGCGGGTGTTCGCCCCCGTGGCCGGGCGCGTGCTGCGCCTGCCGGTGGAAGTCAATCAGCCGGTGGCCGCAGGCGACACCCTGGCGCTGCTGGATTCACCCGATTATTCCCAGGCACTGGCGGATGCCCGCACCGCCACGGGCAATGACCGCGCGGCGGACCAGGCGGATCGCCGCACCCGGGAACTGTTTGCGCACGGCGCGGCCGCGGAAAAGGACGTCGAGGCCGCCGCCGCCACCGCCGTGGCCGCCCGCGCCGAGCGCGACCGCGCACTCGCCAAGCTCGCCAATTATGGCGGCACGCTCACCACCACCAACTCCGCCTATCGACTGTCCTCGCCGCTCGCCGGCTGGCTGGTGGAGAGAAACATTACCGTGGGCCAGGAAATCCGGCCCGACCTGATGCTCGCCAACGCCCCGCAATTTACCAATCCGCAATTCGTCGTCACCGATCCTAAAAAACTCTGGCTGTTCCTGGATTTGGATGAAGTGGCGGTGACCTCGCTCCAAGTCGGCCAGGCAGTGGCCATTCATACGAAAGCGTGGCCGGACCAGGTTTTTCATGGGCAACTGGACATTATTGGCCAGGAACTGGATCCCGGCACCCGCACCATCAAGGCCCGCTGCCTGGTGGACAATGCGGACCAAAAATTGCGCGCGGAAATGTACGTGACCGCCGATGTGACCGCCAGCGGGCCGGCCGGTGTGGTCGTGCCCACCCAGGCCGTGTTTTTGAAGGATGACCAGCATTATGTGTTTGTGCAGACGGCACCGGCCCAGTTTGAGCGGCGCCGGGTGACGCTGGGCCCGGAAAGCAACGGGCAAACCGCCATCCTGGATGGGTTGTCCGCCGGCACCCCGGTGGTTACTGGCGGTGGTTTGCTCTTGGAATCGATTTTGGAGGGGGACAACTCATGATTGGCGCACTCACCGCCTGGGCGCTGCGCCACCGCGCCATCGTACTGGCGTTGCTGACAATTTTTGTCATCGCCAGCCTCATTTCCTTTCGCCGGCTGCCCATCGAGGCTTACCCGGATGTCACTAACGTGTCGTTCCAAATCATCACCCTGTTTCCCGGACATGCGGCCGAGGAAGTAGAGCGGTTGGTGACGATTCCCATCGAAAGCCAGATGAACGGCATCCCGCACCGAACCTCCATCCGCTCCGTGTCGCTCTTTGGCTTGTCCCAGGTCACCCTCGTGTTTGACGATGATGCGGACAACGAATTCGTCCGCAATAAGGCCGCCCAGTTGCTTTCCCTGGTCAACCTTCCGCCCGGAGCCCAAGCTAATCTTTCGCCAGATGCCACTCCCGTGGGTGAAATTTACCGGTACACCCTGACCGCCCCCCGGGGGTATCCCAAGGTCGAGCTCAAGTCCATGGAAGACTGGGTGGTGGAGCGCCAGTTTCGCACGGTTCCCGGCGTGGTGGACGTGAATGGCTTTGGCGGCCCCACAAAGCAATATCAGGTGCTGATTGACCCCGTCAAATTGCGGGCTTACGGCATCACCCTCAGCCAGGTATTCACCGCGCTGGCCAATGGCAACCAGAACGCCGGCGGCTCTTACATTGAACATGGTGCGGAATTATATATCGTCCGCGGCCTCGGCTTTGTGCAAAACCTGGAGGACATCCGCAACATCGCCGTGGTCAGCGTGGGGGGCACCCCGGTGAAAATCCGGGATCTGGGCGAGGTGCGCGTTGGGGAACAACTCCGGCTCGGCCGGGTGGGCCGGCTCGTGCCCGGCAGTCCGGACGAGGAGGATGCCGTGTCTGGCATCGTGATTTTGCGCAAGGGCGAAAACGCCCTCGAAGTGTTGCAACGAGTGCGGGCCAAGGTGACGGAGATTAACGCGCATTACCTGCCGGCCGGGGTAAAATTGGTCCCGTATTATGACCGCACGGACTTGATCGAGCGCACCCTGCGCACCGTGCAACATAACATGGCCGAAGGGATCACCCTGGTGCTGCTGGTGCTGATTTTATTTCTCGGCCTGGGTAATTTCCGTTCCGCCCTGGTCGTCGCCCTGGTCGTGCCGCTCTCTTTTCTGGGGGCGTTTCTGCTGCTGGATTTGCGCGGGATTCCCGCCAACCTCATTTCCATGGGGGCGATTGATTTCGGCATCATCGTGGACTCCGCCGTGGTCATCATTGAAAACGTCCTGCATTTGCTGGAGGAAAACCGTGAACGGATTAAATCCCTGCCCAGGACCATTGTGCAGGCGGTTTCCCAAATGGGCCGGCCCATTCTGTTTTCCAAGGCGATTCTGCTAACCGCCTTCATTCCCCTGTACACCCTGCAACGCGTCGAGGGCAAGATTTTCAAACCCATGGCGCTCACCCTGACCTTCACCCTCATTGTGGGCACCATTCTGGCCCTCACCGTGGTCCCAGTGCTGGCCACCTTCGCCTTTCGCAAACGCATTGCCTCGCAGGAATCCTGGCTCGTCCGCCAATTACTGCACGTCTACCGTGGCTGGCTCGCGGCCGCCTTGCGCCGCCGTCTGCTCTTTCTCGGCGCGGCCGTGAGCTTGCTGCTCCTGGCCGGTGTAACGCTCACGCGACTCGGCTCGGAATTTCTGCCCAAGCTGGATGAAGGCTCCCTGTGGGTGCGCGCGTTCATGCC
The DNA here is from genome assembly GCA_903936645.1 of uncultured Verrucomicrobia subdivision 3 bacterium. Lineage (GTDB taxonomy): Bacteria > Verrucomicrobiota > Verrucomicrobiia > Limisphaerales > UBA11358 > UBA11358. The sequence continues at coordinate 6,603 of CAIZWI010000123.1, read as the reverse complement.
GGAAACCATCTCGCCCACCGAGTCGGCCCGGCTGGTCGCGGAAATCCGCCGGATCATCGGCACCTTCCCGGAAGTCCGCACCGTGGTGTCCCAGTTGGGCCGGCCCGATGATGGCATGGATATCAACGGTTTTGACGTGGTGGAGTCGGACGTGGAGTTGAATCCGCACCGCGAGCAATGGCGCACCGCCCATAGCCGGGAGGAGTTAGTCCGCGTGATGGGCGACCGGCTGTCGGTAATTCCGGGCGTTAAATTCCAATTCAGCCAAAATATTGAAGATAACGTTAACGAAGCTGTTTCTGGTGTCAAAAGCGAGTTAAGCATTAAAATTTATGGCGAAGATCCCAATCAATTGCAAACGCTCTCCAGCCAAATTGTCAATGTGTTGCGGGATATTCCCGGGGCCACGGATGTCAGTGCCGAGGAACTGCTCGGCCAGCCGCAAATTCAAATTACCGTCGACCGCAATGCCATTGCCCGGTACGGCCTGGCGGTAAGTGATGTGCAGCAGATCATCGCGACCGCACTGGGCGGGGCCACCGCCACGCAGGTACTGGAGGGCGAACGCAGCTTTGACCTGGTGGTAAAAGTGGCGCCCCGGGCGGTGTCCGATGTGGAATCCATTCGCCGCATCCCGGTGTTTGGTTCCAATGGCGAGCGGCTGACCCTCGGAGCGGTGGCCTCGGTAAACGTCCGCCTGGGTTTCGCCCAGATCTGGCGCGAAGAAAACGCCCGTCGCACCGCCGTGAAATTTTCCGTGCGCGGTCGCGACCTCGGCTCCCTCGTCGCCGAGGCCCGGCAAAAAGTGGACGCCCAATTGCACCTGCCCGCCGGTTACCGCCTGGAATGGACCGGGGCCTTTGAAAATCAGCAACGCGCCGTCCGCCGGCTGGCGGTCATTGTCCCCATCACGCTGACAGCTATTTTCTTCCTGCTCTTCCTCATGTTTGATTCCGGCAAGCTGGCCTTTCTGATTTTGATTAACGTCCCGTTTGCCGCCGTGGGAGGTATCTTTGCCCTGCCACTGGCCGGGTTAAATCTGTCCGTGTCGGCCTTGGTGGGATTCATGGCATTATTCGGCATTGCCATGTTGAACGGGGTGATCTTGGTCGAGCGCATCCGCGAACTAACCCGGCATGGGGAAATTCTGGCCACCGCCATCCGGGAGGGCGCCATTTCCCGGGTTCGCCCCGTGCTGATGACCGCCCTCATGGCGGCCTTGGGCTTGCTCCCCATGGCCCTGTCCCATGAGGTCGGGGCCGAAACCTCCCGACCCTTTGCCGTGGTGATCATCGGCGGCCTGGCCACCGCCACGCTCGTGACCCTTTTGGTGTTGCCCATCTTGTACCCCTGGTTTGACCAGGAACCCCCGCATTCACCCGTCCCGGATCCAGCGGGAGTTTAGGGTAATAATGCGCGGGAATCCGGTAACATGCCCAAGCGATTTCATCTCAAACACCCCAACCTGGCCAAAGCGGTGACCGCCGCCCTGGCGCAGTGCCAGGATGTTGCCCGGCAGCAACGCCTGCAAGCCATCCACCTGGCCTGCGGTGGCTTGCTCACCGCCGCCGAAATCGCCGGGCAAGTGGGCATCAGCCGCCGCCAATTATTCAATTGGGTCAAGGACCTTAAAGACGGCGGAATCCCCCGCCTGCTGCGCCGCCAGCATGGCGGCGGTGCCCGGCCGCAGATCAAAGGCCGGGTGAAGCGGGAGTTTCAAGCCGGCTTGCGCACGGGGCGCTGGGCAAGTGCCCGGGAAATTCAAAGGTGGCTGGCCGCCCGGCACCAGTTAGAAATGAGCCTCATAGGCGTGTATTACTGGTTGGGAAAATTACGCGCTGCCCCGGCCGTCCCCCGCCCGGCGAACGCTTCAAAAAAGGCCTGGCACCAGCAGCCCGCCGGCCGTGAAGTTGCCGCAACCGGTTCGCGCGGTTGAGCATGACTGGTGGCAGGGTGACGCACCTCGGCGCCGCCACCGCGCTCGGCCGCGGCCACGTTCCGCGGGCGCCGATTGGCCAGGCCATCAAGGACCGAAGGGGTGGATGATGGGCCACAACGCCCGCTTCCCCATGGCGATGATCAGGAATTGCGCACGCCTGCCTCAAGTGCTGCCCGCGCATGGCATCCATGTTCGCCCACCCACCCACTCTTTCACCCAATAAACGTCGGCCCAGTAGTAAATAGTGCAATCCCGCGCTGGAAGGAACACTTACCCAGCACGCACGCATATACATTACCTGTTCTAACAATAAGCGCTTGACAAATAATACCCAGAACATTATTTCACTCATAGACAGCCGAAATAATCAAGAACATGAACCTTAATAATTCGCAAAAACGCCTGTTGTGTTTGGCCAGCTTGAAACCGCGTGTCCACGTCCCCTGGGGCATGCCATTGGCCATTTAACGATCGGCCCAAATAACGTCCTCCGCCCATAAGTTGCCGCCGGTCCCCGGCGCTTGGTCAAACGTCAACTTATGGCGAATTTTAATGGGCCGGAATTGGATCACACCCGATGCAATCTTTGCTAACTAACCAGGTGGGCGCATCAACTAAGTCGCAATCGCATGCCCTGTTTTGGCCAATGAATTAGCCCCTTTTAACTTATAATCGGATGGCGTTCCCCTGTTTGAGTCACATAGTTTATCCCCCTGATACCCTGGGGGTGGGGGGGGCCTGTCTATGTTCCAGTGCGCGGCTTGCGGCCGGCGGCTCTTATATGTCCAAAATGAAGTCCTTAGGCCCGGCGATAACACCGCGGTTCGGGCTTCGGGCCGGCTTGGCGAGGCTGGCTGTGGCCGGCTTCATGGGCACGGCTGCCACGAATTCAAATCATGGCACGCTTGGGCCAATAAACGGTCAGAACTGGCTTAATCAGGCTTGTTTAACAGCTCACCCGGTCCGCCTAAATGCATTATATAAACTAATTTTTTGGGATCGTTATGCAGTCAATCTTCGCCTGTTTCAGAAAATGGGCAGCATCGAATCAAACCAACCAGGTAAACCATATGAAAAATAATAACTCCATTAAAACTGTCTCCTCTCAGGCTCTTCTAAAGGCATGGCTTTGGGTTGCTCTGGGAACGGCGTGCTTGCTGCAACCGCCCGCCCGCGTAAGCGCCCAGACGAATAACCTGCCACCGGCGCCCAGTGGTTATTCGTGGCAGCTCAACCCGCAACTTTCCGATGATTTTGCCGGGTCACAATTGGACCGGACCAAATGGAATCCGTATCATCCATCCTGGGGGGGACGCCAGCCCAGCCGCTTTGAAATGCAAAATGTGTGGCAAACCAATGGCGCCCTGCTAATCCATAATCAGACGACCGTCACCAATATCAATCAAGTCGTTGACCCCACCAACAACTTCTGGGTAGGGGCGGGTTGTTTAAGCTCGGTTCAGCCGGTTGCCAGCTATGGATATTATGAGGCAAAGATCAAAGCCTCCCGGCTGTCGATGACCTCAGGTTTCTGGTTGCAGGGCGCCTACAGTGAAATCGATGTTGTCGAACTCATTGGCGCGGCGATAGTGAACACCAACTATGGCATGTTTATGCCCATGAACTCTCATTATTTTGCCAATGGCTGGGGGACGGATAAATCCACGCCGATTAATTGGCTGATGCCCTCCGGAGCGGCAGACGAATTTCACACTTATGGGGTATGGTGGAAAGATCCGACCAACGTGTGGTTCTATCATAACGGGACAAACGTCGCCAAAATTACCACCGGCGGGCAATTTAACGAGCCCATGTATTTGTATTTTGATAGTGAAGTATTTAGCTGGATGGGATTGCCGACGCCCGCCTCTTTGCAACAAGAACAGACGAATACCATGTATGTGGATTGGGTCCATGCCTGGCAACTTGTGCCCAATTCACCCGGCAATTGATGAGTGATTTGCCGCCCCATCCAATCTCCTCCGGCAACCGCGGCTCCAACCGCATTGGGGCAGGTCAAGAAAATTGCTCAACCAGCCTGCACAGGAGGATGTTTTGGACCCTGGCATTTCACGATTTGGCGACCGAGAATTTTTGGTCCGGCGCGTTCCATGCCAGGGACGTCACCTGGCGCTAATCGGAAATAGCCCGGCCACCGCTTCGCAGCAGGTTAGTCCACTGTAGTTGCGCGCCCTTATCCACAGGCGCGTAAACTAAATTTTATGGTGCTATATGCTTGCCTTTCTGCTGTTCCTCTGGCCGCCCACCGCAGCAGATTTTGGCGGAACTTGTCTTAAAACATTCTCTACCAGCCACCGCAACGGCGCAGGATGTCTGCCCGTCTTGCCCACAGCCTATTGGAACACTCAGCCGGATCCATGCAATAGCAATGCGCGTGGTTGCGCCGTGGATTTTTGGGCCAGGTGAAAAGTGCGGCGCGCGGCCGTCACTTATGGATATGGCAGCGCCGGATGACCACGTCCTTGCGAAAAAATCCCAAACAAACACTGCATTTCTACGGCATGGTACCGGCTTGGTCCCGCGTTTGGCCTGTGGCGAGAGGGTCACGCAGAATTGTGCGTGCGTGCCTTGCCGAAACCTGGCGACGGTGAAACATGATTAAACAGTACTAAAATAACCGCCGAAACGGATGTGCCGGGAGTGCCAGCAGCCCGAGGAAATCACGGTCAGCCAGCCTTGTCCAACGATCCGCCAAAGCCTTTAAAAATTAAAATCGCGCAGCCAAGGGATGGACTTCGGCAAATCTTAATCAGCTGGTAGTCGCCAGCCAGAGCCTGAAGCAGAAGGTTGAACCCACCTGGATTGCACTTTATGGATTTTTAGTAAAAGGGATGCATGAGGCGTGCCGCATATTCCCAATTTGGGGCCAGATACCTGTGCTATCTCAACTCCCAATTCCACACCGTTCACCTTGGTGGTTCCCTATTTACCTGCTGCTCTCTGCCTCACGTCCACCAGCCGAGGTTTATGCAGGGCAGATACGCCAGCGGTAATGGATGAAGCCGGGCTAATTTACGAGCCAAGGCGGAATTCAATTAATGTCGTGCTTATGCCAATAAATAGCTATTGTTTACTAGATAAACAACTTGTCCCTGTTCTAACACCCTGTGTATATGTATTATATATTCTTATCGTTACGGCTTGACATATAATCAACCAGGGACTATCTCATCCATATGGGCGGAATCAAACTGCTAACATTTACCTTTATAAGTCCACCATATGAAACATGATAACTCTTATGTAACTACTTACCATTACCCGTTCCTCAACCCGAGGGTTTTGACCCTTTTGGGACTGTCCTTGTTCATGCAAAAAACCCCACCGATGAATGCACAGACCAATACCCTTCCGCCCGCCCCCAGCGGTTATTCCTGGCAGGCCAATCCGCAACTTTCCGATGAATTTAATGGGACGGGGTTGGATCGTACCAAATGGAATCCCTACCATCCTACCTGGCAGGGACGTCAACCCAGTCGCTATGAAATGGAAAATGTTTCGCAAACGAGCGGGGCGCTGTTGATTCATAATCAAACAACCCTTACAAATTTGTCTCAGGTGACTGATCCCACCAACAATTTGTGGGTGGGTTCTGGTTGCCTCAGTTCCACCAAGCCGATTGCCAGCTATGGGTACTATGAGGCCAGAATTCAAGCCTCCCGCCTGTCCATGACTTCAGGCTTCTGGTTGCAAGGACTCTACAGTGAAATCGATGTCGTGGAGCTGATGGGTGCCGCCATCGCGAATCCTAATTATGGCATGTATATGCCAATAAACACCCACTATTTCATCAATGGCTGGGCGACGGACAAATCGACGCCGTTCAACTGGTTGATGCCCTCCGGAGCGGCCGACGAATTTCATGTCTATGGCGTTTGGTGGAAGGATCAAACTAATATTTGGTTTTATCACAATGGCACCAATGTCGCCAAGGTGGTAAGCGGCGGGAAATTTAACGAAGCGATGTATTTGTATTTTGACACCGAAGTATTTACTTGGGAAGGGTTGCCCACACCGGCTTCACTGCAACAAGAACAGACAAATACCATGTTTGTGGATTGGGTGCATGCCTGGCAATTGGTCGCCAATTAAGCAGCCAATTAATTGGCAATGTTCTCCTACCTCGCATTTCTACTGGCGATCCGGCGCATGATCGGGTTTTGGGCGGTACAGAGTAAGTGTCATACCGAAGTCAGCGAATGAATAACTTGCTGCTGTCCGTTTGTCTTATGTCAGGGGGCCTTCCCCAGCCATCCGGCCGGCCGGACTGTTTCGGGGCGCGGATGAGCAGAAGCTTGTTTGGTATCCCACGGCCACACCCAGCAAGGGGTTGCCCAGTCGTTTTCTGATCGTGGCGATCAATGACCTCCCAAGATTAAGGTCATATTTTTAAATAACCTTTGGCTCCGGTCACTTTGGCGACCACTCATAGTTAATGCCTCACGGCCTTAAACGGGCGGCATGTGTCTCATATCCCATTTGTCCAGCAGCAGTTGCACACAACTCAACTGAGAAATTTGACCGCGCCCGTCACCCTGGGTGCTGGCAGCTGTGCTAAATTTTTGCTCCATCTTAGAATCGATCCACCGAAGCCATCATTTTCCCGCACGGCTCTTAACCAATGTCCATTCGTATTCTGCTGG
>CAIZWI010000122.1 GCA_903936645.1 uncultured Verrucomicrobia subdivision 3 bacterium | reverse complement strand
GTGGTGAGTGACGGCCGCACCACCGGACTGGAAATCACCACCCTGGAGCAGCCGTTTGCCTTCTCGACATTGCCCTATACGGCGGCGGACCTGACGGCGGTAAAACATCTCTATGAATTGACCCCCCGGCCGGAAACGGTGCTGTCGATCGACGCCCGGCAATGCGGGCTGGGCAACAGCAGTTGCGGGCCGGGCGTGCTGGCCCAATACACGGTGCCACCCACCCAGACCTATGCGTTGCATTTGCGCTGGCAACCCGGGCATCCGGCTTCCACCCTTCCATCCCATGATTAAATTAACTCTGATCCTGTTGACTTGCAGCCTGGCGGCCAGCCCACTCCGGGCTGCCCCCGAGCGCACCGTGCTGCCCGCCATCGTTGGGGGCATGGAGGTGGCGACCAATACCATGCAGCAAATTTATGACGAGGTGAAAACCCCGTATAAATACGGCGTGGTGCTGGCCGGCGCGGGCACGAATGAATTGGTGGATTGTCCGAGTGTTTTTCGGCAGGACAAGCATTGGTATATGATGTATGTGGCCATCACCAATAAAATTGGCTACCAAACCTTTCTGGCGCGCAGCGACGATTTGCTCCACTGGCACAAATTGGGCCGCGTGCTGTCCTTCACCGACAGCAAGCAATGGGATGCCTGGCAGGCGGACGGCGGCATCGCCCTGGCGGATTATCATTGGGACGGACCCCAAACCCTGGAGCGGTTCGCGGGCAAATACTGGCTCACTTACATTGGCGGCCAGCGCCAGGGTTACGAGACCGATCCCCTGGCCATCGGACTGGCCTGGACCAAGTCACCCACCCAGCCCCGGGAATGGCAGCGGCTGGCGGAAAATCCCGTGCTCGGGCCGAAGCAGTCTGACGCGCGGAGTTTTGAAACCAAGACGCTCTATAAGAGCCAGGTCATCCACGAGGAAACCGAGTCCCTGGGCTGGCCGTTCGTGATGTATTACAATGCCAAATTCAAAAATGGTTTTGAGCAAATCGGCATGGCCGTTTCCAGTGATATGCGACATTGGACGCGCTACGGCACCAATTCCGTGGTGGTTAACGGGGCCGAGCAGCAACGGGGGATCAGTGGCGACCCGCAAATTGTGAAGATCGGCGATGTGTGGGTGATGTTTTATTTCGGCGCGGGCTGGCAGCCCCGGGCGTTTGACACCTTTGCCTGCTCCCACGACCTGGTGCACTGGACCAAGTGGACGGGCCCGCATTTGATTGAGCCCACGGAACCCTATGATCAAACTTATGCCCACAAACCCTGGGTGTTGAAATATCAAGGGGTCGTCTATCATTTTTACTGCGCCGTGGGCAACGCGGGCCGGGTGATCGCGCTGGCGACGTCCCGGGAGCTGGCCACCACCCCCTGACCCCAGGCAAATGCCGGCCATCATGTTTTTATCCAAGATATACCCCATGCACTTATTTTCATTGCTTACCCCCCCATGGCGCCGGCGGGCGGCGGCCCTGGCGCTGGCCCTGCTGACGATGCCTGCCCCGGGACAGACCAGGGCCACCAACGACACCACCCTCGGGTACGCCCAGCCCGCGGTGAAATGGACCGAGGCCCTGCCGATTGGCAATGGCCGCCTTGGCGCCATGATTTTCGGCGGCGTCACCGACGAACGCATCCAGTTTAATGAGGATACCCTGTGGACCGGGCAGCCGCATGATTACGCCAATACGAACGGGCCGCAGGCGCTGCCGGCGATTCGCGCGCTGCTGGCCGCCGGCCAAAACCGCGAGGCCGGGGTGCTGGCGAAAAGCAATTTTCTGGGCACTCCCTCGCGCCAGAAGGCTTACCAACCGTTTGGCGACCTGCACCTGCATTTTCTCGGCGGGGACAACCCCACCAATTATTATCGGGCATTGGATTTGAACACCGCTGTGGCCACGGTGGCTTACCAAGCGCAAGGGGTCACCTTCCAGCGCGAGGCTTTCGCCAGCCATCCTGACCAGGCCATCGTGCTGCATTGCGCGGCCGACCAGCCCGGCCGGCTGAGCTTCACCGTGCAATTGACCAGTCCGCACACCAACGCCTCGACGCGGGCACTCGCCAACGACACCCTGGCGCTGGATGGCCAGGTGGAAGCAGGCGGCCTGCGCTTTGAAGCGCGGGTTAAGGTCCTTAGCAAGGGGGGCCGGGTCACCCACGAAGGCGCGGTGATCACCGTCGACCAGGCGGATGACGTCACCCTGGTATTGGTGGCCGCCACGAGTTTTAAGAATTTCCAGGACATCACGGCTGACCCGGCCAAGCGTTGCGCCCATGACCTGGCCAGGGCAGCCCGGCACAGCCTGGCGGCATTGCGGGCGGCCCATGAGCGGGATTATCAACCATTGTTTCAGCGCGTGCACCTGGACCTGGGGCAGACCGACCGCGAAACCCAGGCGACCGATCTGCGGTTAAAGCAGGTGAAAGTTTCCGGGCTCACCAACGATCCCGGTCTGGCGGCGCTCTATTTCCAATATGGCCGTTACCTCTTGATTGCCAGCAGCCGCGCGGGCGGGCAGCCGGCGAATCTGCAAGGCCTGTGGAACGACCAGCTCGATCCCCCCTGGGAAAGCAAATGGACCCTGAACATCAATTGCGAAATGAATTACTGGCCGGCGGAAGTGGGTAATTTGAGCGAATGCCATGCCCCCTTGTTTGGCCTGATTGATGATCTCGCTATTAGTGGTGCCCGCACCGCCCGGGAGCAGTATGGTTTCCGGGGCTGGGTCGCGCATCATAACACCGATCTGTGGCGCGGTTCCGCCCCCATTAACGGCATCGATGGCGTGTGGCCCACGGGCGGGGCCTGGCTCTGCCAGCACTTGTGGGAACATTATAGTTTTACCGGCGACAAACCATTCCTGGCGCGCGCTTATCCCGAGCTCAGATCCGCGGCGCTGTTCTTTGTGGACGCCCTGGTGCGGCACGCCAAAACCGGCTGGCTCGTGACCTCGCCGGCCTATTCTCCCGAGCAAGGCGAACTCACGACCGGCCCCACGATGGACAATCAAATCATCCGCGCCTTGTTTAATCATACCATTGCCGCCGCGAACATTCTGGGCCGGGACAAAACGTTCGCCGGCCAGCTGGCCGTCCTGCGCGACCAACTGCCGCCGAACCAAACCGGCCGGCACGGTCAACTTCAGGAGTGGCTCGACGATGTGGACAAGCCCAACAACGTGCACCGCCACATGTCTCCGCTCTGGGCCTTGTATCCGGGCAATGACATCACGCCGGCGGACACCAACGCGTTCGCCGCCGCCCGGGTGCTGCTGCAATGGCGCGGCGATGGGAGCACCGGGTGGAGTTATGCCTGGCGCATGCCCCTGTGGGCGCGGGTGGGGGATGGCGACTTCGCCTACCGGCAGTTGAACAGTTTGTTTCAGCGCAAAACCCAGCCCAACCTGCTCGACTTGTGCGGTCCCTTTCAGATTGACGGTAATTTCGGGGCCACGGCCGGGATCGCGGAACTGCTGCTGCAAAGCCAGCAAGTGGTTGCGCACGGTGCCCAAAACGACTGCCGCTTGCTGGAATTGTTACCGGCCCTGCCCACGACCTGGCCGGATGGTTCCGTCAGCGGACTGTGTGCGCGGGATGGGTTTGTGGTGGCGGAAACCTGGCAGCACGGCGCGCTGGTGCGAGCGGAGATTACCTCCCGGCTCGGCAGACCTTGCGTGCTTCGCCACGGGCAGAAGGAAACCTGGCTGACGACCGAGAGGGGTGCCCGCTATGTGGTGGATGCGGCTTTGCAAGTCCACCGCGAAAACCCCTGACCACCGCCCCAGAGTTGCGTGGATTCCAACTGAATTTTTTATGTGCCTTGATCAATCATCCCGCGCCAGGTGGCTCACCGCGGCGAGCTGCGGGCTGCTGGCCGCGCTGGTCCTGCCGGCGGCCGCCCAGACGAATGTGACTGTGTTCGTCGAAGCCGCCGGGTTCACCCTGCCGGCCACCAATCTCTTGAACGTCACGCCGGACCGCCCCCTGCCCTTCAACCAAGCCGCCGTCAAGCAAAGCACGGCCCCGGCCCATTATGGACCGGATCCGAAAATCCCGTGGTTCACGGTCCGTTTTGCGCTGCCGATCCCGCCGGAAAATGCCACCAACAACGTGGCCGCGCTGACCGGCCTGGACCCCGCGGTGTTCACCCACAACCACTCTCCGGGGTTCACCATCCTGCCCAATGGCGACGCCCTGGCGGTTTGGTTCAGCACTCCGCCCGGGGAGAGCGAAAACGCGCTGACCACCACCTTTGTGCAGGCACGCCTGCGCTGCGGGGCGGAGGAATGGGACCTGCCGGAATTGTTTTTCGATTTTAAAAACCTCAACGACCAGTCCGGTCTGCTCTGGCAGGACGGCCAAAAAACCTGGTTCTTCGGCGGCGGCCGGGGGTTTTCTGACTGGGTGCCGTTTAAACTGGCCACCTCCCTGGACAACGGTGCCACCTGGACATTGTCCCTGCCCGGGCTGACCCAGCCGGCGACGGAATATGAAGCCCAGCCCATCACGAGTGCCTTTCGCGGGGCGGACGGCGCGATCTATTTCGCCATGGATGGCCAGAAAGCCACCAGCTTTTTATGGCGCAGCACGGATGAGGGCGTGCACTGGCAGCAACTGCCGGGCCGCACCGGTGGCCGGCATTCCACCATCGTGCCGCTGGATGACCGGGGCCATTTGCTTTCGATCGGTGGCAAAAATGCGGCGGTCGATGGCTGGTCCCCCCAAAACACCTCCACGAATTGGGGGGCCAGTTGGAGCACCAGCACCGCCTCGGCCTTCCCGCCTTTGGGGAGCGCCCAGCGTCCGTCGCTCATCCGGCTGGCGGATGGCAACCTCTTCTTTGTCAGCGACGCCTATTTGCAAAAAATCATGCGGGTGCCGCCCGCCGGCTGGCGGTTTGGCAACGGTTGCTTTGCGGCCATTTCAACGAACAGCGGCAGTTCCTGGCACATCAAACCATTGCCGGTGCAACTCCCCGTGCATGACCGGGGCACCAACGGCACCCTCGGGTACGTCACCACGCGCCAGGCTCCGAATGGGGTGATTCACATTTTGACGACGGAAACCCAGCCCTGCCTGGATTACGAATTGAATGAAGCGTGGCTGTTTTCCGACGCGGGCGACGGGGTCCCGGACCATCAGGGCGGTATTTTGAAAGCGTTTTCCGAAACATTTCCGAATGGCCGGCTCCGTTCGCAATGGAGTGCGCGGATTGGCATCAATGGCCGCTATCTGCTGGATGGGCCGGAAACGGATTTTTATCCCAATGGCACCAAGCAACACCGGGTGACCTACCGGCAGGGTCGCAAAACCGGTAAAGAAACCTTTTGGTCACCTCAGGGGATAATTCTGTGGACCTGGTCCCATGAGCTGGAAAACAATCATGCCACCTGGACCCAGTACTGGCCCAATGGCCGGAAAAAAAGCGAGTCCAACTGGAATACCCAGCCCCAGGCTCGTGACCTCGCCCGCCGCTTTTTTGGCCTGGTGGCCGACGGCCCCGCCCGCCAATGGGACGCGCAAGGTTCGCTGATCGCCACGAGCCAGTTTACCAATGGGATCTACGCTGGTTCCGTAACCGCCCACTAAACCAGGCCATGGCCTGGCAGGCGGCGCACGCCGCTTATTTCGGCGGCGCGTTCAGTTGCAAATGCATGGCCATGGACAGCCGGACGGCAAATTCGCGAATGGTTTTTTGCACCCCCGGCACCGGGGTATACGTATATTGCCCGACGGGATAGGCGTGAATGGAAACGTAATCGTAAAGCCGGAGGGGCGGGCGGCGGGGGAGGTCGGTCAAAAATACCAGGCCGACACAGGGCGCGCCCGGCCGGCTGATCTCCACCATGGCAGGATCGCGATGGACGCTGGCCGTGCCGGGCACGCGCCATAACTGCCGGTAATGGACATCCATGAGGTCCGTGTAGCCGCTGTCCACCACCACGCCATTGGTGCGGATTTGCAACACCCGGCCGCAAATGTAACGCGCGCCTTGGAGGCAATTGGTGCGGATGACTTCGGCGCGTTGCGCCGGGGTAAGCGCGGGGGCGACCCGGGCTGGCGCCGGGGTCACCGGCAGGCTCCCCGAACTGAGCGGGCCCGCCAGGGCCGGGGTGGTGGAGGTGTGCCGGGCAGGAGCGGCGCAACCCAGCGCCACCATTAAACCGAGGGCCATCCACAAGGTTTTCATACCGGGGCCATCATGGTTGCTGGTAGGCCCGGTAGAAGCGGGCCGGTCCGGCCGGATTATTGAGCGGGTCCAGCAAATAAAGCGGGGAAACGGTGGCCGCATTGGTACTCACGGACGACCAATTCACGAGGTCGGGACTGGTTTGCAAGACATAGGTTTTGCCGATGATCCCGACGATTTGCACGGCAAATCCGCCGTTGGTATACAGGCACGCACCGGTAAAGACCACCGGCGGTTGAATGGTAAACACGCGGCTGACGGCAATGCTGTTGGTGTAACCGGCTTCGAACGCGTTGACGCTGACCGTGGCACTGTTGGTCAGGACGAACGGACCGGCATAGGCGAAGGAGGTCGGCGTGGGCAGGGACCCATCCAGCGTGTAATAGAGTGTGGCATTGGTGTCTGGCGGTTGCAAGGCAACCTGGATTGCATTAACGAAACTGGCGCCGGCGGGATTGATGGCGGGCGGAGGCAGCGCCGGGATGCCCGGGAGACTGTTAATCCACGCGGCCATGACCGCCATGCCGTTGGTATCCACCAGATAATGACCCAGGGGCGGCATTTTCACCCCGCGCACCAGGCTGTTGGCACGTTGATAGAGCATGGAGCGCCAAATGTCCTGGGGTTTGACCACATAAGCATTGTCCACCCCCAAATTGGCGACCACCGGACCGTAGATCAGGTTTTGGCTGGCCAGCGGCGTGTCATAACGCGCATCGAAACTACGCCCCGACCCGCCGGGCATATGGCAATAGGCGCAATTGACATCCACGTAGGAACGCACGCGATTTTCCAGCGTGGCATTTTGATTGGTGAGGGCCACCATTTGGGAAAAATTCGTAATGCCGGCCTCATCAAAGGCGGGATTGAACAGGCCCAGATGGTTCAATGCCCGTAATTGGTTGTCGGCCACGCCGGTGCCGGGATAATTGAAATTCCCGTTAAGCTGGCGCGTGTTGACCCCCAGCACATAGCCTGCGGCCGCGGTATGACACGAGAGACAGTTGGCCGGGCTTGGATAAAACCACGTTTGGGTCTCGGTGCCGGTGCTGTTGGTGATGATGATGTTCTCATTCAAACTATTGGTCAGCAGATCGGCATCACTGTTGTCCGGCCGCCATTTATAGGTGGCCCCAAAAACGGCCCCATAATTATCCCGCACGAGCAGGCGGGTCTCCAGCCGGCGCAAGGGCGCATTCGACTGGGTTTGGTCGGTGACGAGGGAGAAATGTTTGACGAAAACCGAGCCGGCCGGAAATGACCAGGCGCCATTGGTGGTAAAACCAATTTGCTGGTCCGGGGTGGCCAAGCCACCATTCCACGGCACTGCCAGCCAGCGGCTTTTGATGGCGTTATCCGACCAGAACGGGGCATTGGGCGCATAGGGCAGCAGGCCGCGGGCGGGGACCAGATTGGTGGTGTCGCTGAAAACCCCCACTTGGGACAGGGTGAGCGGCAGGGTGCCACTCCCAGTGGCGGACAGGTTAAAGGCGGGGGCAACCAGGTCGCGATTGGTGAGCCCATAAGCGGCGGAGCTGCCGGCATTAATGGTGATCGTGACCGGGGCAGAAGTGCCGGTCAGGCCACTGCCATCGGTGGCCACGGCGGTGATGGCGAGACTGCCCGGGGCCAGGCCGCCGATGGTGAGAGCATAGGGGGCGTTGCTAACCACGCCGACATACACCCCATTGGTATAAAACGACACTTGATCGAGACGATTGTATTGGGCCGCGGCATTCGCCGTGAGGGTAAGGCTGGAACCGGCAGTGGTGGACGTGCCATTGAGCGGGGCGGTCAGCACGGCCACGGGCGGAGGATTCGTGTAGGGATAAAGCTGGCTGGTGGGCACGAGAGAAAGCGGCTGGGAGGGGCTGAACCATTGCAACTTGGCCACGGCACCATACAAGCCCTGGAAGTAGTCCATCTCAATCGTGTAGAGTTGCCCGGCTTTCATGGGGAAGGCGGCCTGATAGGTGGTGGTCGGCTCGCCCACCCATTCATTAATCAGTTCCTGGCCATTCACGAACAGGCGCACCCCGTCATCCACGGTGGTATAGAACGTATAGGTCTCGTTGAACTGGGGCTGGATGGAACCCGTCCATATGGTGGTAAAGATTTCCGGGCCAATGTTCGTCGCCGGCCCGACGGAACTCCAATCAAAATTAATGGTGGGATCGACCCGGACCAATGTGGGCGAGTTGGTGAAGGTTCCAGCCTGGCCGGCATAGTAGGCACCGGTCAAGCCGGTGCCGGAGCCAACGGTGGTGCTGCTGATAAAGGGGGCCACCACCACACTGCTGCTCACGGCGCCGGGGAGGGTGGCGATCACTTGCAAGCCCGTGGTGTTCGTCAGCACCAAGGGGCCGGTGTAGAGCAAGGAATTCGTGCCCGGGGTGGTGCCATCCACGGTATAATAAATTGCCGCTCCGGCCACGGCATCCGCCAGGGTGACGACGACCGAATTGGTGAAGTTGCCGGCGGCGGGCGAGACGGTGGGGGTGGGTAGAAAAGCCCCCACGCCAAAGACGTCGAGGGTAAAATCGCCACCGACATAAACCTTGCCCCCGGCCACCGTGGGCGCGACCCACTTGACCGCCGGGCCGGGAATATCGCGTTTTGGAGCCTGACTACTATTATACAGTTCGGCCAGGTTGGTGGCATTATAAGCGTGCAACACGGCGGTGCCGCCGCCGGGCCAGCCATCGGTTTGCACGACCCAGACAATGGCGTTGCTGGTGCCATTGGCCGAAATACTGGGCACGCCGCCCGGCGGACCAAAGGTGGTGCTGGACACGGCCACCGGAGCGGGGCTGAGGGTGGCGTTCGTGAGGGCGAAGGCCCGCATGACGTCACTGGAGGCCTGGTAATAGAGGGTGTTATTAAAATAAGCGGGCACCGGATAACTCGGGGGGATGCCCATCGCGTTGGGCAGCTCGGCCACGATCTGGCTGTCTTGCGCACTGTTGTAATGCCCCAGATTGTCCCGGTCCACCAGGTAGATGGTTCCGTCCTTGCCGGCACCCACCAGCAGGTGCGGATGCGCGACACTGCCGGCGGCATCCGGCAGGCCCATGGGACAGCCGGCCGCGAGGTCCAGATCCACGGCGGTGAGCGCGGCCTGGTTATAAGGGGTAAAGTAGTCGGTGAGCACCAGCCCGCTGCCGGGGCTGAATTTCAGAAAGCTTTGGCTCAAGTTGGCTTGGGTGAGCACCGGATAATTGGTGTTAAAATCACCATTCCCGGTCATGAGAAAAACGGCCCCGGAAGCATCCCCCACCAACCCACCGCCGCCCTGCCAGATGCCACCGAAACTGCCGTTGGGCGTGTCGTTATACAGGCCAGTTTGCTGGAGGGTGTGCGCATCATAAGCCATGACCCAGCCGTGGTAGTTGCCGGAGTCGCAATGGGAGGAAAACGCAAAATAAATCTGGCCATTTTGCAACAGCAGGGCCGGGCGGCATTGTTCCAAATTGCCATCGAAGACAATGTTGGTGCCATCCCCGCCGACCCCGGTGCCCGGCACCGAACCTTGAATCACGACCGGGCTATTGGTTTGTTCGGCCCCGGTCAGGAGGTTGAGGGCATGCAATCTTTGGACGTCATGCTCGACACCATTGGTGGTCTCCGCCGTGACCGCCTCCACATAGAGGGTGCCGCCGGCCAGATCAATCACCGGCGTGGCGGCAATGCACTCTTCGTAGGGAATGTCCCCGCAATACACGGCCAGATTGGGCATCACGCCGGCCGCCGGATTGATAAAGCTGGTCTGCCACAAAGGCGCGGCGTTCGCCCCTTGGTTGTCATCGGCATCAAAGGCATAAACAGTGCCATGTTGCGTGGCCACGAACAGGGTGTTATGCACGCCGCGGCCGGGAAAATTGAGGCCGGCCACATAGAGTGGCTGGGCGTATACCGCGCCATCCACCGAACGGGTAAAGAGTTTGCCAAAGGTGGTTGCGGACACATTGCCCGGGGTCAGCACAAATTCATTGGTATTCGCGCCTGTGCGCAGGCTGTCATGCTGGCCGACCAAAACATCATATCCCCGGCCGGCAGGAACCGGCAGCACGGTGAGTTGGGCGGGGGCGCTTACATTGGTGCTCAGGCGGTTGCAGGCGAGCAGCGTGTAAATTCCCGCCTGGTTGGTTTGCAGGTTGGGCAAAATCAGCCAGTTCAAATTTTGCCCGGGCAAATTGGTGCCATTGCACTGCCATTGCAAGGTGATGGGGGCAGTCCCCGCCACGGTGGCCGTGAAGGTTGCCAGGCCATTTTCATAGTTCGTCACCGGAGCGGGTTGTTGGGTAAAGTAGAGTGACCCGGGCACAATGGCGGAGACCGTCAGGGCAGGACTGGTGACGGTTCCGGCTGGATTGGCCACCTGGACGGAATAATCCCCGGAATCCGCAACGGCCAAATTGGTCAACACCAACGTGGCAGCGTTACCCCACGGCAGATTGGTGCCGTTTCGCAGCCATTGGTAGCTAAAGGGCGGCGTGCCGGTTTCCGGGACACTCAGGGAAACGGTCGTTCCCGCTGCAACCACATTGGCAGGGGCGGCCACCGGCTGGACCACTCCGGGAGGAGCGGACCAGTTGCCCGTTTGGTACAGCGCAATTTCCGCGGGGGTCAGGGCCCGGCTGGTAATCAGGAGATTCGCCAGCCAACCGTTGAAATTCACGTCGGCCGTGGTTTTGCCCACGATAAAATTGGCCGGTTGCACATTCGGCGGGGGGGAGGCCTGGCTGCCGACGCTCACGCCATCGACATACATGGTTTGAAGGGTGCCATCCCAGGTGACCGCAAGCGCATGCCATTGGCCATCCTTGGGGTCGTTGGTCCCGGTGCCGGAAATGAAATCGTTGGCATACCAGTAATTTTCCAAGCTAAAATGCCCGTTGAGGCGGAAACTGTTTGCCTGACTGGCGCTGTTAAAACCCCAGCCCACAATGCCGCCGTTGTTGGGGCAGCCGGAGGCCGTCTTTTCCCACACTGCCACGGTATAAGGAGCGGCATTGGTCGGCACCCCGTTCGGGAACAAGCCGGACAGGGTGGTGAGCGCGCTATTGCCATCGAGATACACCGAGCCGCCGAAGGGTCCATCCGGACTGTAAACCGGCTGCCCGCTGGCCGCCGTCAGGGGATTAAAAAGGCTGCCCCGGTCAACCCCCAAATTAGTGGGATTATTAAACGGCCAATAGCCGGCGGTGATCATGCCCGGATTCACCGTTACTTTCAGCGTCGGGCTTGTATTAGTGCCCAGCACATTACCGACTTGGACGGCATAGCCACCGGCATCGCTGATCAAAATATTGGTCAGGACCAGCGTTGCGGCCGTGGCCCCGGATATGTTGGTGCCATTTTTCTGCCATTGATATTGGAAAGGCGAGGTCCCCGTTACGGGCACCGACAAGGTGAGGGTGATCCCTGCGGGCACCGGGTTGGACGCGGTGGCGAGAGGCGTCCCCGGAACAGCCGGTATCTGCCAGTTGCCGGCCTGGTAGGCGGCCACTTCGGCGGGGGTAAGGGCGCGATTGAGAATGAGCAAATCCGCCAGCCAGCCGGTGAAATTGACATCCGCGGTGGTTTGCCCCACCACGAAATCCGTTGGTTGGACATTAGGGGGTGGAGGCGTCTGGCTGGCGGCCTTAAGCCCGTCTTCATAAAAGGTTTGCGTGAGGCCATCCCACGTCACCACCAGGGCATGCCATTGGCCGTCACTGGGGTCATTCGTCAGTCCCGAAATGATAAAATCGTCGCCGTACCAGTAATTCACCACGCTGCTGGGGCCGTTCAACCGGAAGTTATTCCCCTGGCCATAACTATTCAGGCCCCAACCCACAAAGCCACCATTGGCCGCCCCCTTCGGATCGGCTTTCTCCCAGACCGCGATGGTGTACGGACTGGCATTGGTGGGCAGGCAGGCCGGGAAGTTTCCTGATGAGGTCGTGAGGGTAGTCTGGCCATCGAGGTACACCGACGTTCCGAAGGGGCCATCGTTGGTAAATTGCAGGGTACCGTGCAGGGGGGCGAGCGCATGGCCCCAAGTACTGCTATCCCAACCGGGATGGGCAGCATTATTGAACTGCCAGTAGCCGACAATGCCGGTTCCTTGCGCGGCCAGGGAGGGCACGCCAAACCAGCCGCCCGCCAGCACGATTAATCCCAAGCCCAAGGCATTAACCACCCGGAGAGCAGTGAGTTTGCCGGCTACCTGGGCGTGACGAACCCGGCCCGAGAGGCGATCAAGGGCCTGGCCGGTTGAATGCGACCCGTGCATAATTCCCTCAATAATCTTGCAACTCATTGTTTTGGCGGAGTTTAAATAATTAAGAGTGGTATAGACAGCAGAATAATCGAGCTTGTAAAGTTATGTTGGGTCGCTATTGTGAATTTTAGTAAAGGTTATAATTAAGGATTGCCAAAACTTTTTTCCAATCGCCGCAACCCGGCTGGAGTGCTAAACATTTTTTACGGGTATTTTTATGATTATTGGATTGCCAAAAGAAATCAAGGTGCAGGAATACCGCGTGGCATTGCTGCCCTCGGGAGTTTACCAATTGGTGAAACGCGGACATCAAGTGGTGGTCGAGCGCAACGCCGGGACGGGTGCCGGTTACCCGGATGCGGAATATGAGGCGGCCGGTGCCACCTTGGTGACGGAACATGCCACGGTCTTCGAACGGGCGGACTTGATCATCAAAGTGAAGGAACCCCTCCCGGAGGAATATCCCCTGTTACGCCCGGGGCAATTGCTCTTTACCTACCTGCACCTGGCAGCCAGCCGTTCCCTGACCGAGGCGTTAATGAAATCGGGAGCCACGGGCATTGCCTATGAAACCATTGAGGTCAACCGGCGGTTGCCGCTGCTGGAGCCCATGAGCGAGATTGCCGGGCGCATGAGTGTGCTGGTGGGCGGCTATTTTCTAGCCAAGCATTTTGGCGGTAGCGGGGTGTTGCTGGGGGGGGTGCCCGGTGTGCTGCCCGGAAAAGTCGTGGTCCTCGGGGGCGGGTCTTCCGGCATCAACGCCGCCCGGATGGCCCAGGGTCTGGGGGCAGATGTCACTATTTTGGAAGTGGATTTGGAACGGATGCGGTTTCTGGATATTACCCTGCACACCGCCCACACCTTGTTCTCCAACGAGGCGCATTTAATGGAATTGCTGCCCAAAGTGGATTTGCTGATCGGCGCGGTGCTGGTGCCCGGTGCCCGGGCACCCAAGCTGATCAACCGGGAAATGCTGCGCCGGATGCGTCCGGGCAGTGTGCTGGTCGACATCGCAATTGACCAGGGCGGTTGTGCCGAAACCTCCCGGGCGACCACCCATGATCATCCCGTCTATGTCGAGGAGGGGGTGACTCATTATTGTGTGGCCAACATGCCGGGGGCCTATGCCCGCACCGCCACACAAGCCCTCACGAATGTCACCTATCGCTACTTGGAAACGCTGGCCGATCTGGGACTGGCCGAGGCCTGTCAACGCCAGCCCGCCATCGTGGGGGGCATCAATGTCATGGGCGGCAAAATCACCCATCAAGCGGTGGCGGAGGCGCACGGACTGCCGTTCACCCCGCCGACTTTTTAATGGTATGTCCGCCGCCACCCGCCCGGAAACTGCCGCCCCCACCGAACGCTTAATGTCGCTCGACGCGTTGCGCGGCTTTGACATGTTCTGGATTTTGGGGGCGGATTCGCTGTTTTATGCCCTGCATGAAATGCAGGCGAACCCGGTGACCAGTTTTCTGGCCTACGAACTGGATCACGCCGAGTGGGCGGGGTTTCATTTCTACGACCTGATTTTCCCGTTGTTCGTGTTCATGATGGGGGTTTCCACCGTGTTTTCTCTGACCCGCATCATCGAACGTGAAGGCCGGGCCGCCGCGGTGAAACGCGTGGTGAAGCGGGGGGTGCTGCTGCTGGTGATCGGCCTGATTTATTCCGGGGGCTTCACCAATCCGTGGCCGGACATGCGCCTGATGGGGGTGCTGAACCGGATCGCCCTCGTTTACACCGTCGGCGGTTTGCTGTTTATCTTTTTACGCACCCGGGCCTTGCTGGCCGTGGCGGCCGCCATCCTGCTGGGGTACTGGGCTCTGCTGGCCTGCGTGCCCTTCCCAGACTTGCGTCCGGTTCCGGGGGGCGATGCCGTGATTTCCAAGGAGACGGGGTTCACCCATGTGGATCAGCTCAATTGGGCCAGCACCAACTTCATCCACAACACCTATATCCAGGGCGTCAACCTCACGGATTATATTGATCAAAAATACCTGCCCGGCCGCAAATACGACGGCACCTACGATCCGGAGGGTATCCTAAGCTCCATCCCGGCCATTGCCACGGGATTACTGGGCATCTTCACCGGATTATTTCTGCGCCGCAAGGAAGTTTCCGATGCGAAAAAGGTGCTGGGCTTGATCGGTGCCGGTGCGGCCTGTGCCGCCGTGGGCTGGTTATGGGGGATTGAATTTCCTGTGATCAAGAAAATCTGGACCTCCTCCTATGTGCTGGTAGCCGGTGGTTACAGCCTGATGTTGCTCGGGCTGTTTTACTGGATCGTGGATGTCAAACAATGGCGGGCCTGGTGCCAGCCGTTCGTCTGGATCGGCATGAATCCGATCACGCTCTACCTGACGAGCAATTTTTTGGGCGGACTGGGTTTTGAGAAACTGGCCCGCCGCGTGGCCGGGGGTCCGGTGAAAGCCTTTTTCGACACCCATGTGGCGCACGGCTTTGGGGAACTGGTGATTGCCGCCACGGCCATCGGCCTCTTTCTGTGGTATGCGCGGTTTCTGTACCAACGGAAGATTTTCCTGCGGTTGTAACCCCGCGGTTGGGCCGGGAGCTGCAAAATTGATTTGTGGCATGGAGCCAAACAAGTGGTGTCGGCATCCCGCCCCTCAGCCGCCGGCCTTGATGCCAAACACGAGGGATGACAGACATGGCCATTACCTGTCGGCTATTCGGGCCGAATCCGGCTGCCCGGCGCCCTACCCCGGCCGGACGCTTTCAAAGCGAGATCAAGATGCCCGGCTCTGGTTTCGGCTTCGTTCATGACGTTTCCGGCTCGCCTTCCAGAGCTTTTTTAATGTGCCGGTCAAAATCGGATTCAAACCGCCGGTCCTGCACGACCCGATATTTCTCGAATTCACTTTCCGCAAAGGCTTTGGCCACTTCCTGACTAACCTTGCCCGGATGATGCAGAATATCCCGCTCGTTGAATTTGAGAAAGGCGTTCAGTTTGCCCGCCCAGTCTGTCATCGTCATGGGAATATTTCGCTCCGCCTGATCCTCAGCATAGTCCAGATACATAGTCACAATCCGGTCCAGCGACTTCAATTCCTTTTCCGTGAGGTAATTTTTCGCAACCACGACATCCGGTTTGAGGATTTTTCCGTGCGGGGCGTTACGCCAGGTGGTCAATCCCATCCGCTCCTTGGTGCTGTTTGAGGTCTCCGTGCCGACCATAAATGAACATCTGGCCAACCTCTATGCCCAAAAGGAAATCTCCGAACCGGCAACTATTCGGAATTCCCGAACAGTTCAAAAGGAGGGGAATCGGTCGGTTAACCGAGGCGGACCTGCCCAATCTCACCAACACCTTCGGGACGCACGGGGCGGGCAGTATAATTATTTTTTCTGCCCGCCTCTTGACATGAGAACCATCCCGTATAACTAATTATATGATGAGCATTTATCGGAAGTTTAATGTTACTGCCGAGCATTTGCATCCATGGATGCGCGTTGGGTGACGCTGGCTCGCCAGCGCGGTTTTTCCGCCCGGCACCCGCGCAGCACCACCTGCGGCTTGCGCCGCCCGCCAGCCCGCTCTTTGACATGCTAAACTGAAATCTTGAAGTTTCGCGTGGTTTCGCCCCCCGCGCGGTTCCAACCACGTCCGAGTCCGTCCGAGTCGGTCCGACCAAAAAAATTAAAACCCTCCTCCGGCCGGGGCATTGGATGGCCCAGCCTGACCCGGAGGGGTGGCAGAACCGAAATTCCTGGTCCCCTGGCTTAATGAAGTTTGCCGGGAAGCTGGCGGTTGGTACTTGTGGGGCCTGACTGGTTTTGCCACGCTGCCCGGCCTATGGCGCGTGAACATTCCCGGGGCCGCCCCGACCTCGATTTGCCCAAAGCCCGCCTCTCCCGGGAAAACCTGCGCGAGGCCGCGCGGCTTTTCACTTATCTCCGGCCGCATCTGGGGCAACTGATCGCCGCTTGCGGTGCCTTGATTTTGTCGAGCCTGTTGAGCCTGGGTTTTCCTTTCCTCGCCGGCAGCCTGATGGATGCGGCCACGCCGGGGGCGGCGACCCGGGGGCCGGCCTGGCTCCCGCACGGGATAAACCAAGTGGCGCTGCTCATGCTGGGGGTGCTGGCCATCCAGTCGCTGAGCACTTATTTTCAGTCCACGTCGCTCACGCGGATCGGCCAGAGTGCCGTGGCCAGCCTGCGCCGGGACACCTATGCCCGCTTGATCTGCCTGCCCATGAGCTTTTTCAGTCAGCGCCGGGTGGGGGAGTTAAGCAGCCGCCTGGCGGCCGATCTGACGCAGATTGAGGCCACCCTCATCATGGCGGTCCCGCAATTTCTGCGGCAGAGTTTGATGCTGGCCGGGGGCATTATTTTGATCGCGACCACCTCGGGGCGGCTCACGTTAATCATGCTCAGCGCGGTGCCGCCGATCATTATTCTGGCCGTGGTGTTTGGCCGAAAAACGCGGCAGAACTCCCGCGAAACGCAGGACAAACTGGCGGAAACCGGGGTTATTGTGGAGGAAACGTTGCAGGGCATATTTAATGTGAAAGCCTATGTGAATGAAGCCTTCGAAATCAGCCGCTATGCGCGGAGCATGGATGCCTACCTGGTGGCCGCCTTGCGCGGCGCCCGGTTACGGGGGGCGTTTTTTGCCTTCATCATCTTCGCGCTGTTTGGTTGCATTGTACTGGTGCTGTGGTCCGGGGCATCGCTCTTGCAGTCCGGTCAAATTTCGCTGGGGGAGATGACGCGGTTTGTGCTGTACACTGCCTTTGTGGCCGGGGCCATGGGCCAGTTTGCCGATCTTTACAGTCAGGTGCAGAAGGCCCTGGGGGCGACGCACCGGGTGCGGGAGCTGTTGCAAACGCCGCCGGAATTTGACCTGGCGGCGTCAACGTCCACCCCGGCGGCGGTGCTCCCTGCCCTGCAAGGCGCGGTGGCCTTCCGCGACGTTCAGTTCCGCTACCCGGCACGGCCGGAAATGGCCGTGCTCAAGGGCATTTCTTTTGCGGTGCAGCCGGGTGAAAAAATTGCCTTGGTGGGTCCCAGCGGGGCGGGGAAATCCACGATTATCGCACTGCTGTTGCGCTTCTATGACCCGCAGCCCGGCGAAATTCTCATGGATGGCCGGCCGGTCGGGGATTATCCACTGGCCTGGTTGCGGAACCAGATGTCGATTGTGCCACAGGAAACCATGCTGTTTGGCGGCACCATTTACGAGAACATTGCGTATGGCCGGCCGGGAGCGACCCGGGAAGAGGTTCTGGCTGCGGCCCGACAGGCGCATGCTCATGAATTCATTGAGCCTTTCCCGGAAGGCTATGAAACCCTGGTGGGTGAACGCGGGGTCAAGCTCTCGGGCGGCCAGCGGCAGCGGGTCGCAATCGCCCGGGCCATTTTGAAGGATCCGGCCATTTTGATCCTGGATGAAGCGACCAGTTCGCTCGATTCGGAAAGCGAACGCCTGGTGCAGTTGGCGCTGGACCGGTTGATGGAAGGGCGCACGACCTTCATTATTGCGCATCGCCTGGCCACGGTGCGGCGGGCGGACCGCATCCTCGTCATTCAGGACGGCCGGTTGGTGGAAGCCGGCACCCACGCCGAATTAAGCCAGCAGGAAAATGGCCTGTACCGGCACCTGGCCGGGTTGCAGTTCCAGCGGGAAAATGATTAGGCATCAGCGCTTGGCCGCCACGGGGATCAATAATGCGGTTGATTGTCCCGGTTCCACAAGGCGCAGGCGACATCCGCGCCGGCACTGGGATAAGTGTTATACGGGGCGGCCGGAATGAAGGCCGTGCGGGGCAGCGTCTGGACATGGCCATCACAAAAGGCCAAATTGGCGCGGAGATTGTGCAAATCCAGCGGCCACTGGCGCGACGCATAGGCCCCAATGAAGCCGCTCCAATCCGGGTCGCCGCCGTGCGCCGCGTTCCAATTACTGTCCCCCAGGGCAATCATCTGGGTGGGCCGCACGACCGAGCTTTCCTTCACGGTTGGATCCCCCGTCACGGCATCCCCGGCATAAACACCGAGCCCATAGACCGGATAATTGTCCCAGGAGCCCCAGCAATTGTAACCATAGCTCATAAAGTTGGTGCCGGAGGGCTGCAAGCGGTTTTCATTCGCCTGATAGCCATAACCGGCCGGCAGCCCGCTGCCGAAGGTGGGAGTCCAATTGGCAGCGTCCGGGGCGGAGGGACAGCGAAAGACCCGCGTATCGCTGCCCTTGGCAGTGTAGGTTCGCAAGAGCGGCGGCCAGATCCAGTAACTCCCCCCGAGTGCCAGTCCGGCCGGATAGCAGGCATGGTAGTCGTCCTTGTAAAGTTGCAACGCCAGCCCCATTTGCTTGAGATTGCTGACACAACTAATGGCTTTGGCCTTGTCCCTGGCTTTGCCCAGGGCCGGCAGCAGCATGGCCGCCAGAATGGCGATGATGGCAATGACGACCAGCAATTCGATCAGGGTGAAGGCCGTGGGCAGCCGGCGGGCTTCAGCCAGACGGCGGTTAGGTTTCATTGTTTTCATGGTTCGGCGCGTTTTCGGTTTAACTCCGCCCCGGCTGGCGAAGAAATAATTCCTGCCACATTGATCCGCCCGGGATGCTCCCGCTGCGGCAAAACGCCGGGCCCGGGCAAAGGGGAAGTGGCAATGGCAACCAGCTTGCCTCAGGCCGAAAATCCTACTAGGGTGGAAAGCATCTTATTTGAGTAAGAAATACGCATGACCGATGGCCGCCGTGAAGGTGATTTTTTGCCGGCAACATAACTTAAAGCACGCCCCAGCCCATGCCCTCTGATGTTCTCACCATGTATCAATTGCCGCTGCCGCCAGCGGTGGAGATATTGTGCTGCCATTACGCGGTCTTGCGCACTTGGGATTACCCCGATCTCGCCGCGCCCTATTGGCGGTGGTATTGGGTGGACCGGCCGGGAGCGGCCATTACGGTGGGTCAAAAACGTTTTGAATTAATTCCCGGACAGGTGGTCCTCATTCCGCCCAACACCCATTTTGCGGCCCACAACCGCGAACCCATTGGTTTTCTTTATATTCATTTCTTTGTGGAGGCCGCTTATGAACAATCCTCCCCGGCTCCCAGCTTTTTGGAGTTGGACGCCACGCAAAGGCAGTTCATCCGGGATTTTGCCAGCCAACTGGCCGAATTGGAAAGGAAGGAGGCGTCGCCGCTGCTCTCCCTGCCGCTGGCGTTCGTCAGCCTGGCGCTGAGCCGAACGAAACAGGAACACTGGACAGGTGCCTGTCAGGATGCGCGCGTTTCGCGGGCCATCCAGCAGATTGAAGCCGGCTATCCCGCCGCCCTGTCGAACGCCCAACTCGCCCGGTCTGCCGGGATGAATTTGAACGCTTTCATCCGGATGTTCAAACGGGTGACGAGCCAGACGCCCCGGCAATTTTTGCTCGGCTTGCGCCTGAAGGAGGCGTCCTCACTGCTGCATCACAGCCAGCTGAGCCTGGAGACGATCGCCGAGCAAACGGGTTTCAATGACCGGCAGCACCTGAACTTGATGTTCCGCAAAAGTTTTCGCATCACCCCGGCCCAGTTTCGCAAAAACTTCTTAAAACTGTGAGGGGCGGGCGGGTGTGTTTTTTACTCAAATGAGTTGGTTTCTCACCTTGCCGCCGGTGAAATAAACGGTAACTTTTGCCCCGAATCCGATATGCAAATCATCGTCACAATCCATCAACCAAGCGCGCACCGAACCAGGGTTGACCGCGTTCCCATGAGCCAGGCAGCATGAATTTCGACCCGGCCCAACTCTGCCAGCGTTGGGGGCTGCCTGCCCGTCCCCGGCCGATCGTCATTATTGGCGCGGGCGATATTGTGCGGGATGCACACCTGCCTGCCTACCAAAAGGCGGGCTTCCCCGTCGCCGGGGTGTTTGATTTGCGCAGCGAGGTGGCGGCGGCCCGCCAGCGGGAATTCAACGTGTCCCGGGTTTGCGCAACCATGGCAGAAGCCGTGGCCATACCGGAGGCCATCTTCGATGTGGCCGCCCCGCCGTCGGCGCACGAGGCCATCCTTGAGCAACTTCCCGACGGCGCGGCCGTGCTGCTCCAGAAACCCATGGGCAACTCGCTCGCCATGGCCCGGCGCATTCAGGCGATTTGTGCGCGCAAGCGACTGCGGGCGGCGGTGAATTTTCAGTTCCGCTTTTGTCCGTTCATGCTGGCCATTGGCGAGTTGCGGCAACGCGGCGAACTCGGTGCACTGGTCGAGATCGAGGTGCGGCTGAATATTGCCACCCCGTGGGACACTTTTCCGTTTCTGCTGGCGGAGTCCCGGGTGGAAATTCAAGTTCACACGGTGCATTATCTGGACGCCATCCGCCAGTTGCTCGGCAATCCTGCACGGGTGTATGCCCGCACAGTCAAGCATCCCCATTTTCCCCGGCTTGCGAGCACGCGTTCCAGCATTATCCTCGATTACGGCGACATGATCCGCTGCTGTCTCTCCATCAATCATTGCCATCCGTTTGGTGCGCGCCATGCGGCGGCCACGATTCGCGTGGAAGGCACGGCAGGGTGTGCCATGGCCTCCATCGGGTGCTTGATTGACTATCCGCGCCCCCTGCCCGACCAGCTCGAAATATTTACGCGTTCCCAGCCGGAATGGCGCGCGGTGGCCCTGCACGGCCAATGGTTTCCCGATGCCTTTATCGGCAGCATGTCCAACCTGCAACGCTTCGCGGCGGGCGAGGACGCTGCCCTGGTATCGCCCGTCAGCGACGCACTGCTAACCATGGGGCTCGTGGAGGCCTGTTACACAGCCGACCAGCACGGCGGCATACCGCTGGAATCACCCGCATGAGCCCCCGCGCAAAAGGCATTGATCCCGCAGCGGCGTACCCGCAATATCCATGAATCCAAGTTTATGAACGATCCCAGATTACTGAAGCTGGACCCAGCCGACAATGTGCTGGTCGCGATTCAAACCCTCGAAGCGGGTGACACCGTGACGGTGGCGGGCCAGCCGGTGCCAGTGTCCCTGCGCCTCACCCTTGGTCACAAACTCGCGGCAAGGTCCATTCGTGCGGGTGAAAAGATTATCAAGTACCGGGTCCCGATTGGCTCGGCCACCCGGGACATCGCCGCGGGCGAGCATGTGCATGTGCATAACCTGAAAAGCGATTATCTGCCGACTTACACGCACGACCGCAGCCATACTTATTCCCCGCGCCATGATCATCACTGAGCAAGCCTTCCTGCGCGCCGATGGCCGCAAAGGCATCCGCAATCATATCGTCGTTGCCTATCTGGTGGAATGCGCCCATCACGTGGCGCGCGAGATCGTTTATCCGTACCGTGAACAGGGGGTGCACCTCATTGGCTTCGGGGGCTGCTACCCGAACGATTATGCCGCGCGCATGATGCGCGTGCTGTGTACTCATCCCAATGTGGGAGGCGTCATCCTCCTGTCGCTTGGTTGTGAAAGTTTCAACCGTGGGTTGCTCCGCGAGGCGGTGGCCGCCTCCGGCCGTCCCGTGGAAACGCTGGTCATCCAGCAAAATGGCGGGACGCGCAAAACGATTGCGCAGGGCCGGCACCTGCTGGAAACCATGCGGGCCGAGGTTGCGCGCGTGCCGCGCGCGCCCCTGCGGCTGGATGAATTCATCGTGGGCACGGTCTGCGGGGGCAGCGACGCCACCAGCGGCATCACGGCCAATCCCGGCATTGGCCGCGCGTTTGACCGGCTGGTCGAACAAAATGCCGGCTGCATCTTCGAGGAAACCGGGGAGTTGATTGGTTGCGAGGACATCATGACCGCCCGCGCCGCCACGCCGGAGCTGGGGGGGATTTTGCGCGAGTCCGTGAACAAGGCCGCGCGTTATTATACCGTGCTGGGCCACGGCAGTTTCGCGCCCGGCAATGCCGAGGGTGGGCTCACCACGCTGGAGGAAAAAAGCATGGGGGCTTATGCCAAGAGCGGGGCCTCGCGCATTTCCGGTCTGCTTAAACCCGGGGACATTCCCCCGCGTGGCGGTTTGTATCTGCTGGATGTCGTGCCCGATGGCGAGGTGCGCTTCGGCTTTCCGAACATCAACGACAATGCCGAGATCGCCGAGCTGATCGCCTGCGGCTCGCACGTCATCCTGTTTTCCACCGGGCGCGGCTCGGTGGTGGGCTCGGCGATTTCGCCGGTCATCAAGGTTTGCGCCAATCCGGAAACGTTTCGGCGCATGAGCGAGGACATGGATGTGGATGCCGGCCGCATTCTCGAAGGGCGCGCGTCGCTCGATGAGGTGGGCCAGGAAATTCTGGAGCTGGCACTGGCAGTGGGCCGGGGGGCACCGACCAAATCTGAGGCGCTGGGCCATCAGGAATTTGTGCTGACCTACAAATCGTTTGAACCGATCGGTCCGTCCTGCCTGCCTGGTGTTTAATATGAGTTTTCCCAGGCCAATGGTTGATGCACACGTCCATTTTTGGGATCCGCAACGGCTGGATTATCCCTGGCTGGCGGAAGTGCCGGCGTTACAGCGGGCGTTTTTGCCGGCGGACTATGCCCGGGCCAACCAGAACGCAACGGCCCAGGTGGCCAAAATGATTTTTGTCGAGTGCGGTTGTGCCGCGGCGCACACCCTGGAAGAAGTGCAGTGGGTCAGCGAGTTGGCGGCGCGCGAACCCCGGCTGCAAGGCATTGTGGCCCAGGCAGCGGTGGAACTGGGCCAGCGCGTAAAGGACGGGCTGGCGGAGCTGGCCCGGCAGCCATTGGTCAAGGGTGTGCGGCGCAATTTGCAGGGCGAGACGGACCCGGATTTTTGCCGGCGGCCGGATTTTGTCGCCGGCGTGCGGGCCCTGGCAGCGCACCGGTTCACCTTCGATCTGTGCATTATCCACCCGCAGTTGCCGGCGGTCACTGAGCTGGTGCGGCAGTGTCCGGAAGTGCAATTTATTCTGGATCATTGTGGCAAGCCAGCCATTCGCGACGGCCAGCGGGAGCCCTGGCGGCAGCATTTGCGGGAACTGGCCAGCCTGCCCAATGTGGCCTGTAAAATTTCCGGCCTGGTCACGGAAGCCAGTCCGGCCAGGTGCGGCGCGGCGGATTTGGAACCCTGGGTGGCCCACGCCGTGGAGGTGTTTGGGCTGGAGCGCGTCCTGTTTGGCGGAGACTGGCCGGTCTGCCAGCTCGCGACGCCCTTTGCCGACTGGCTGGCATCCCTGCAAACCATTCTCAGCGGCGTGGCGGAAGCCAGCCTGGTCAAAGTGTTTCAAACCAACGCGGAAAGGATCTATCGTGTTTAATTTGTCAGGTAAAACCGCCCTCGTGACGGGCGGGGCCTCGGGGATCGGGGCGGCGCTGGCCACCCGGTTTGCCAGCTCCGGGGCGAACGTGTGGGTCGCGGACCGGGACGAGGTCAACGGCCCGGCGATGGCCGCTAAACTAGGCGGCACGTTTGTAAAGTTGGACGTCGCCAGCGAGGCTGATTGCGCCGCTTTGGCGCAAACAATCGGTGCGGTGGATGTGCTGGCGAATGTGGCGGGCATCGGGCATGTGGGCTCGCTCCTGAACACCACGGCGGCGGACCTGGACAAGTTGTTCGCGGTGAACGTGCGCGGGATATTCAACTGCTGCAAGGCCTTCGTTCCGGGCATGCTGGAGCGCCGGTCGGGCAGTGTGATCAACATGGCTTCGATTGCCGGCGTGATTGCCGTGCGGGACCGCCTGGCTTACACGACCACCAAATTCGCCGTGGTGGGCCTGACCAAGGCGCTGGCCCTGGATCATTCCCACACGGGTGTCCGCTTTAATTGCATTTGCCCCGGCCGGGTGGAAACCCCGTTTGTACTCGCCCGGTTAAAGGAATATCCCGACCCGGAAAAAGCGTATCGCGACATGGCGTCCACCCAGTTGAACGGACGCATGCTGGCCCCGGAGGAAGTTGCGGCCGCGGCCTTGTATCTGGCGGCGGAGGAGAGCGCCATGGTGACCGGCAGCACCATGATGCTGGATGGGGGCTGGAGTGCGGGAAAATAATTTAATATGAAAATCATTCGGTACCAGGACACCTCGGGAAAAATCGGGCGGGCGGCGCTGCAAGCCGATGGCACCGCCGTGAAATTAGCGGGCGATATTTATGCATCGCCGCAGCTCACGGCGGAGCCCGCCACCGTGGCGCAATTGCTGGCGCCCGTGGTGCCCGTGAGCATTATTTGCATCGGGCTGAATTACCGCCGGCACGCCGAGGAAACGGGGGCGAAATTCCCCGAATATCCCGTGGTTTTTTTCAAGGGGGTCAACACCTTGCTGGACCCGGGCGTGGCGATTCAAATTCCCCGGCACCTGCCCAGCGACGAGGTGGATTACGAATGCGAACTGGCGGTCGTGATCGGCCGGCGCTGCAAGAATGTGAGCCGGGCGGAAGCCCTCGATTACGTCCTGGGTTACACCTGCTGCAATGATGTCAGCGCGCGGGACTGGCAAATCCGGCGCAGTGGCGGCCAGTGGTGCCGCGGCAAAAGCTTTGACACCTTCAGTCCGTTGGGGCCATGCCTGGTCACCGCCGACGAGATTCCCCAGCCCAACGCACTCCGTCTGCGGACGGTCCTGAATGGGCAGGTAATGCAGGACTGGAACACGAACGACATGATTTTTGACATTCCCGCACTCATCGAGTTCCTGAGCGGCAGCAGCACCCTGCTGCCGGGAACCGTGATTCTCACGGGCACCCCCCACGGCGTGGGCATGGCGCAGAAACCGCCACGCTGGCTGCAGCCGGGGGACTCGGTGAGTATTGAAATCGAAAAAATTGGCACGCTCACCAATCCGGTGGCCTGCGAGAACATTTGAACGGGCCCGTCCCGGTCCGGCCGAAAACCAATAAACACCTGATATGACTGAATCCCAAAGCGAATGGCAAAATGATGCGGAACTGTTCCGCCTGATCCAATCGGTATTATACACCCCGGTCGTCGGCGACATCCTGGACGCCCTGGGCTGCTACCACCAATTCCTGCCGCAGCCGGTGCAGCCGGCCCTCACCACGATGAAACTGGCCGGGCGGGCGATGCCGGTGGTGATGATTGACGTTTATGGGCCGCAAAAAAAGCCCTTCGGCCTGCTCACCGAAGCGCTGGATCAATTACAGCCCGGCGAGGTTTACATCGCTTCGGGCGGTGACATGCGGAGCGCGTACTGGGGCGAACTGCTCACCGCGACCGCCCGCATGCGGGGGGCGGCCGGGGCGGTGGTGAATGGTTTCCACCGCGACACCCCGCAGATGCTGGCGCAAAACTGGCCGGTGTTCAGCCGTGGCCGGTTCGCCCAGGATTCCAGTGTGCGCACCCAGGTGGTGGATTTTCGCTGCCCGCTGGAAGTGGGCGGGGTGTGGGTGGAGCCGGGTGACCTCATCTTTGGCGATCTGGACGGAGTGGTGGTGGTGCCGCGCCGGCACGAACGGGAAGTCATCAGCCGGGCCCTGGAAAAAGCGCGGGGGGAAAAGCGCGTGCGCCAGGATATTGAGGCGGGCATGTCCAGCACCGACGCTTTTAAAAAATACGGCATTTTATAAAATTATGAACCCTGCAAACACCGGGTTTCCCGGAAGCTTTTCCCTGGCGGGCGAACATGCCTTGATCACTGGCGGCGGCACCGGACTCGGGCTGGCCATGGCCCAGTGCTTTGTGGCCGCTGGTGCGCGCGTAACCATCGTGGGCCGGCGGCCCGAACCCCTGCACGCGGCGTGCGCGGCGCTGGGTGCCAGCGCCGCGTACCTGGCGGCGGACATCACGGACCCAGTACGCCTGGCCGAGCTCGTGCCCGCGGCCGAGGTGAAACAAGGCCCCCTGACCATTCTGGTCAACAACGCCGGCGTGCATTTAAAAAAACCGGCGGTGGTGACCACCGATGCAGAATTCCAGACGGTGCTCCAGACGCATCTTTTTGCCGCGTTCTCGCTGAGCCGCGAAGCGGCCAGGGGAATGTTGCAGCGCGGGCATGGCAGCATTCTGTTTACCGCCTCAATGGCGTCGTTTATTGGCATTCCCCAAGTGGTTGCGTATTCGGCGGCCAAATCGGCTTACCTGGGTGTCGTCCGCGCGCTGGCCTCCGAATGGTCAGG
Source organism: uncultured Verrucomicrobia subdivision 3 bacterium (assembly GCA_903936645.1). Classification (GTDB taxonomy): domain Bacteria; phylum Verrucomicrobiota; class Verrucomicrobiia; order Limisphaerales; family UBA11358; genus UBA11358. The sequence goes on along the minus strand of CAIZWI010000122.1, from coordinate 9,021 downwards.
CCAGGGCGTGCGCGTGAACGCGATCGCGCCGGGTTGGATTCAATCCGAGATGCTGGAAAAAGCCCTCGCGGGCGATCCGGCGCGCCGGGCCAAAATCCTCAGCCGCACCCCCATGAACCGCATTGGCGAGCCCCAGGACATCGGCTGGGCGGCGGTTTACCTCTGTTCCCCGGCGGCCCAGTTTGTCACCGGCGTGATCCTGCCGGTCGATGGTGGCGCGAACACCGGATTTTAACGATTACCCTTGGCTCGTGAAAACTTTTTTGATGAACCAGCCGGGCGTGTTCAGCTTCGGGGAAGCGGCCCGGCCGGAGCCGCGGCCGGGCGAGGTGTTGCTCCAGATTGAACGCGTGGGGCTGTGTGGCTCGGATTTGAGCGCGTTCCGGGGCTTGAATCCCATGCAGATTTATCCGCGCATTCTCGGCCATGAAATTGCCGCGACCATTGTTGAAGTCACCCCGGATGTGCCGGAGGCCTGGCAGCCGGGGCGCCTGGTCACCGTGGTGCCCTACACGGCGTGTGGCGCGTGTGCCGCCTGCCGCGCCCAGCGTTCGAATGCCTGCCAGCACAATCAAACCCTGGGGGTGCAACGTGACGGCGCGTTCACGGAGTTCCTGGCGGTTCCCTGGCAAAAATTGCTGCATTCCCCCCGGCTGACGGCGGCGGATTACGCACTGGTCGAGCCCTTGTCGGTGGGCTTTCACGGGGTGGAACGGGGCCGCGTAAGCGCCGCTGACACCGTGGCCGTTTTTGGCGCGGGCATGATTGGCCTGGGGGCCATCGCGGGCGCGGCCCTCCACAAAAAAGCGCGGGTGATCGCGATTGACCTGGACGACCAAAAACTCGCGCTGGCCCGCCGGGCGGGCGCGGCGGAAACCATTAATTCGGCAACGGAAAACCTGCACGACCGGTTGCGGCAATTGACCGGCGGCGACGGACCGGCGGTGGTGATCGAAGCGGTGGGCACGGATGAGACTTATGTGGCCGCGATCAACGAGGTGAGTTTTGCCGGGCGGGTGGTTTATATCGGTTATGCCAAAAAGCCGGTGACTTATGAGACAAAGTTTTTTGTGATGAAGGAACTCGACATCATCGGCGCACGGAACGCGCTGCCGCGGGATTTTGAAAACGTTGTGAGCGTCCTCGAGTCCGGACGGTATCCGGTCGCGGAGACGGTTACCCGGGTGGTGCCCTTTGAACAGACGGGCGCGGCCCTCGCAGGGTGGTCCGCCCAACCGTCCACCATCACGAAAATTCATGTTGATTTTTAGGCCGCGGCGGTTCGCGGGCACTGGCAATTAACCTGTCCAGCAAACTTGTGGCGATATTATGACCGGCAAATTATTCACGACCCCGGATGGAAAAAACCGCGCGCGGACATTTGCGCTGGTCTGCACGCTTTTCCTGCTCTCGGCCCTGTGCAACAGCATGATCGATGTGCTGAACAAACATTTTCAAAATTCGCTGGGCGTCTCCAAGGCCCACTCCACGTTTGTGCAGGCGGTCTGGTATGGGGCCTACTTTTTGATGGCGCTGCCCGCCGGCTGGATTGCGCGGAGATTTGGTTATCGCGCGGGCATTCTCACCGGCCTGGTGACGGTGATTGCCGGGTCGCTGCTGTTCATCCCGGTTACCAGCCTGCATGCTTCCCCAGCGGTGGTGTTTGCGGCGTTTCTGGGCGCGCTGTTTGTGGTGGGGGCCGGGCTGACGTTTCTGGAGGCGATTGCCAATCCGTATTCGACCGTGCTGGGGCCGCCGGAATCTGGCGTGGCGCGCATCAACCTGGGCCAGAGCTGCAATGCCGTTGGCTGGATTCTCGGCCCCCTGCTGGCCGGCAGCTTCCTCCTTTCCAAAACCGGCGTGGCCAACACCAGCAACGCCGCGCTGTACCTGCCTTATCTCTTCGTGGCCGGGATTGTGGCGGTGCTGGTGCTGGTTTTCAGCATCGGACCGGTTCCGGAAATCCACGCGCCGGCCGAACCCAAACCCGCGGCAGGCAGCGCCCGGGCGGAACGTCCCCTGTGGCAGGAACGGCATTTCCTGCTGGCGATCGTTTCCCAATTTCTTTATTGCGCCGCCCAGACCGGCATTTTTAGCTTTTTTGTGAATTATTTAAAAGATGACCGCTGCGTGCCGGCGCTGCCCTTGTGGGCGGCAAATATTCTGCCCGCGGCGATGAAATTCTCCCCGGCCCCCGACGCCTGGCGGATCACCGAATATGGCGCCGGGGTGTTTCTTTCGGTGGCCTTTGGTTTTTTCACGGTCGGCCGCTTTTCGGGCAGCGCCATCACCCGATATTGCCCGCCCCACCTGACGTTGGGGGTTTATGCGGTCATCAACTCCGTCATGATGATCCTGGTGATGCTGCCGCTGGGCTGGGGGTCGGTGGCCGCGCTGTTTCTGAGTTTCTTTTTCATGTCCATCATGTACCCCACCCATTTCGCTTTGGGCATTCACGGGCTTGGCGAGAAAACCAAGCTGGCTGCGTCCTGGATGGTGACGGCCGTGGTGGGTGGGGCAATTCTGCCGTATTTCATGGGCTTGCTTGCGGATCACTACTCCCTGCGCGCCGGGTTCATCATGCCGCTGCTCTGTTTTGTGTTCATTGCCTGTTACGGATTTGGGTGGCGGAAATGGTACCGTCATGAACGGGGACCGGAACACCCATCCGTCCCCGGCCCCGCTCACTAAAACATTATTGCTATACTATGAAAACCTTGTCCAGCCTGCTGGTTGCCGCCCTCCTGTTGCCCTGCGCCGGCGTTGCGCAACCCGCGGCCCCCTCCTTCGCTGCCATTTACCAACGCAAAATGCCCGCCTGGTTTAACGAGGCGAAATTTGGCGTCTTCATCGTCTGGGGCGTCTACTCCGTGCCGGGTTGGGCGCCCAAGGGGCAATACGCCGAATGGTATGGTCACAATATCCTGGATGCGGGCAGCGCGTGTCAGCAACACCAGGACCGGGTTTGGGGCAAGGATTTCACCTATGACCAGTTCGTGCCGCTCTTCAACGGTGAAGCCTTTAACGCGCAGGACTGGACCTCCCTGATTCAGAAAGCCGGAGCCAGGTACGTCGTCACCGCGGCCAATTATCATGATGGGTTTGCGATGTATCCCACCAAATATTCGGTTTCCAAATTCGGCGGCCATTGGAACGCCTTCGAACGCGGCCCCAAACGCGATGTGCTGGGTGAACTCCAGGCGGCGGGCAATGCCAAAGGCTTGAAGATGGGGATTTATTATTCCCTCTACGAGTGGTGGAATCCCCTTTATCAAAGCGGGCAACTGGAGAAATACGCCCGGGAGTTTCTGGCGCCCAAGTTCAAAGAGGTTGTCACCCGCTATCAACCGCCGGTCATTTTTCTGGATGGTGAGTGGGAACATTCCTACACCGCGTGGCACTCGGACGAACTGGCCAACTGGCTGTATACGGAATCGCCGGTGAAGGATGAAGTGGTGGTGAATGATCGCTGGGGTTACACGCGCAGCCAGTATGGAGATTATTTTTCCAGTGAATACGGCGGTGGCGATTACTCGCCCGCGCATCCGTGGCAGGAGGACCGCGGCATTGGCAATAGTTATGGCTATAATCGCAATGAGGATGTCTGGGATTATAATTCCCGCCAAACGCTGGTCCGGCTGCTCTCCACCGTCTGTGGGAATGGCGGCAATCTCCTCCTGGACATCGGGCCGACGGCCGATGGCCACATTCCCCCCATCATGGAGGAACGCCTGCTGCAAATGGGCGAATGGCTCGGCAAAAACGGGGCCGCCATCTACGGCAGCCAGGCCAGTCCCTTCTGGCCGCGCAAATTTGAATGGGGCGTCTGCACCGCGAAGGGCGACACGGTGTTTTTGCACCTGTTTGATCCAGCGGCCAAAAGTCTGGACGTTGAGGGATTTGCCGGGGACGTGGCCGGCGTGCAGTTTCTGGCCACCGGCGAGCGGTTGAACTTCGACGCCCGGGATAATCGCCTGCACATTGAATTGCCGCCGGTGAAACCCGATGTGGACGACACGGTGGTGGCGGTCCAATTGCGCGGCGCACTCACCGCCGACAAACGGCCGCATCAATACGAAAGCGGCAACATTCTCATTCCCGCCTGGTCACTGGCGGTCACGGGCAAGACGGCCAAAATGCGGTTCGATGGTTTTGCCAAAATCGCGCACATCACCGACTGGACCGACCCGGCGGACACCGCCGCGTGCCAGTTCATCGCCCAGCAGGCCGGGCGTTATCAGGTGAGCGTGACATATTGCAGCGACAACGGTTGCGCCGGTTCGACGGTCACGTTGAATTTCAACCACGAAACAGTGGCCTTCACATCCCGGGACACGGGCGGCTGGAACGGCGGCAACTACCGGGTGGAAAATTGTGGCAGCATCACGCTGTCACAGCCGGGGGAACAGCACTGTTCGCTCGTGCCCGTGGCAGCCGGCTGGAAAAATGTGGCCATTAAACAGATTCTGCTGACTCCGGAAAAATCGGGCCCAGGCAAGCCTTAGAACCGGGGTGGGCCCTGATTTTTCAGGCCTTTAACCCTTTAACCCGCCAGGGGGAGTTGGCCAAACTGGCAAACAAAGACCCCATGGCCGCGCCGGTGGCGCAACCATGGGGTGAAGCGCAGAATCAGTTACGGATTCAAATCTCGATCAGCATGCGGACGGGGTTTTCCAGGGCTTCCTTGATGCGGCGGAGGAAGAGCACGGCTTCCCGGCCGTCCACGAGGCGGTGATCGTAGGTGAGGGCCACATACATCATCGGGCGGATGACGACCTGGCCCTGGACGGCGACGGGGCGCTCCTGGATGGTGTGCATGCCCAGGATCCCGGTCTGGGGCGGATTGATGATGGGGGTGGAGAGCAAGGACCCGAAAGAGCCGCCGTTGGTGATCGTAAACGTTCCACCAGCGAGTTCGGCGGGCAGTAATTTGCCCGCATTGGCGCGTTTGGCAAAATCGCTGATGGCTTGCTCCACTTCGGCGAAACCCATCCGACCAGCATCGCGCAGGACGGGCACGACGAGCCCGCGCTCCGCGGCAATGGCCACCCCGATGTCAAAATAGTTGTGGTAAACAATATCGTTACCGCGCAGCTCGGCATTGAGCTGGGGGAACTGTTTCAGGGCGTCAATGGTGGCTTTGACAAAGAAGGACATCAAACCCAGTCGCACCTGATAGCGTTTTTCGAAGGCAGCCTGCTGCTCTTTGCGCAACGCTTGCACGGAGGACAGGTCGATTTCGTTGAAGGTGGTCAGCATGGCCATGGTTTGCTGGGCCTCCACCAACCGGCGGGCGACCGTGCGGCGCAGCATGGTCATGGGCACGATTTCCTCACTGCCTTCCGCGCCCACCGGCAACCGGGGGGCGGGCTTGGGTGCGGGAGGTTTCGGCGGGGCCACGACCGGGGCAGGCGCTGCCGGGGCTTCAACTGGCTCCGGGGGGGCGACGGGCGCGGGCACCGCCGGCGCGACAACTTTGACGGCAGCGGGGGCGGCCGGCTTGGCCGGCGCGGTTTCCCCGGGGGCCGACTTTTTGGTTTTCGGCTTTTCCGCGCTGGCGGCGGCCGGGGCCGCTGGCTTGGCCTCGGGGGTGGGGGTGGCCGAGGCTTCACCGGCCAATTCAAACTGGGCCACGACAGTCCCCACGCGGACCGTTTCGCCGGCCTGGTGGAAAATTTTGGTCAATTTGCCCGCCTGCGGTGCCGGCAAGTCAAAGGTGGTTTTCTCGGAATCAACGACGGCGACCGGCTCATCGGCTTTGACAAGGTCGCCGACAGATTTCAGCCATTCGTTGATTTGGACTTCAGTGATGGATTCACCGACCACGGGAATTTTCAAGTCGATAGGCATAGCTCAGGATTTCAAAGATAGTTGGGCGAATGAACAATTGGAAAAGGAGATGATTTGGGGTGAAAAGATCGGCATGAGAGCGCTAATTTTAAACCACGGCCGGCGAAGCCAGGCAGCCACGGCAGCCCACTCGATCGGGTGGCAACCGGGAGCGAGGGGGCGAGGCACGGAGCCTGCTGCGAAAGGTCTGGTCATGAGTGCGCACCACCGGTTTTGGGTGCCGTGCCAAATACGGCCGCGGCGTCGGGCTCGGGATCGCCGAACGCCCGGGCGATAAGCTGGGCCTGCTCCAATTTGTGCCCATGGGAGGACCCGGTTGCCGGGCTGGAGGAAGCGGGCCGGCTGACGCTGCTGAAGGCCAGGCGCCCCAGCAATTTTTGCCCAAACAGACCATGCAAATAGCGCCAGGCACCCATGTTCGCAGGTTCTTCCTGAACCCAGACGACCTGGGTGCTGTCCCCATACGGTTGCAGGGCCCGCGTCAGCGGTTCGGTGGGGAAGGGATACAATTGTTCCAGCCGGACGAGGGCGATATCCGAGCGCTGATGAGCCTCGCGGTAGGCCTCCAATTCATAGAAAATCTTGCCACTGCAGAGCAGCACGCGCTGAACCTTGGCGGGGGGCTGATCGTCGGGCAGGACCCGTTGAAAATGTCCCTGGGTGCATTCGGCAAGGGCGGAAACCGCCCGGGGATGGCGGAGCAGGCTTTTGGGCGTGAAAACAATCAAAGGCTTGCGCCAGGGACGCAGGACCTGGCGGCGCAAGACATGAAAATAACCAGCGGGGGTGGTCGGCTGGACAACTTGGATATTATCCTCGGCGGCCAGGGCAAGGAAACGCTCCAGGCGGCCGCTGGAATGCTCCGGCCCCATGCCTTCAAAGCCATGGGGCAGCAACATGACCAGCCCCGAGAGCCGTTTCCACTTCTCCTCGGCACTGACGATAAATTGATCAATGATGACCTGCGCCACGTTGACGAAATCGCCGAACTGGGCCTCCCACATCACGAGGCCATCCGGGTAATCCAGGCTGTAACCGTATTCGAATCCCAGCGCCGCCGTTTCGCAGAGGCAACTATTGTATATGTTCACTGGTGCCTGCCCGGAGGAGAGGTGCTGCAAGGGCAGGTACGGGTAGCCGTTGGATTGATCGTAAATGATGGCGTGACGCTGGCTGAAGGTGCCCCGGCCGCTGTCCTGGCCGGTCAAACGCACCCGCACCCCGGCGGTGGCGAGGGAGGCCAGCGCGAGGGCCTCGGCGGCGGCCCAGTCGAGCGGCAACTGGCCATCGGCCATTTGCCGGCGGGCGGCGAGCAGGCGCTCGAGTTTGGGGTGGGCGTTAAAGCCGGCGGGCAACTGCGTCAATTGGTGAAGCAGCGCGGAAAGCTGGTTGAGTTCCGCGCCGGTGGCGGGCTCGGTGGCGGGTTCGGGACCGCCCGAGTAGGCCTGCCACACCCCCCGCCGTTCGAGCTGGATTTCACATTGGTCGGCCCGGGCGGCTTGCAGTTGTTTTTCCAACTTGGCCTGGGTGTCAGCCATGATCTTATCGGCCTCGTCACGCGTGACATTTTCGAGTTTGAGCAGATGGCCCAAATACCCCTCGCGAATCCCCGGCCGGCCGGCAATCTGGCGGTAGAGCAGCGGTTGGGTGAAACCCGGCTCGTCGGTCTCGTTGTGACCAAAGCGGCGATAGCCATACATGTCAATGAAGACATCGGACTTGAATTCCGCGCGGAATTCCATGGCCAGCTGGACCACCTGGGCGACGGCATCCGGGTCCTCGCCATTCACATGGAAAATGGGGGCTTGCAGCATGCGGGCCACGTCGGTGGCGTAATTCGTGGAACGCGACTGCTCGGGCGGGGTGGTGAAACCAATCTGATTATTAACAATGACATGCAGCACACCACCCACGGAAAAGCCCATGAGCCGGCTCATGTTCAGGGTTTCCTGAATCACGCCTTCGCCGGCAAAGGCGGCATCGCCATGAATGAGCAGGCCCATTACCCGGGCGCAGTCACGATCGGCAAAACGATACTGATGGGCGCGGACGCGACCAACCACAACGGGGTCGACGAATTCCAAATGGCTGGGATTGAAGCACAGGGAGAGGTGCAGTTTGCGGCCATCGGACAAGGACCAGTCACTGCTATGGCCAAGATGATATTTTACGTCGCCGCGCTCAGGCCACAGTTCGGGGCGGTCATCGGTGAATTCCTGGAAAATGGTGCAGGGATTTTTACCGATGATATTGGCCAGGACATTCAAGCGGCCGCGGTGGCCCATGCCGATGACGATATTTTTGAGACCTTGCTGCCCGGCTTTTTCAATGGCGAGGTCGAGCAACGGCAGGAGGGTTTCGCAGCCTTCGAGGCCGAAGGTTTTGGCGCCGAGAAATTTGGTGCGGAGAAACTCCTCAAACACCACGCCCTCCGTGAGTTTGGTGAGGATGCGAAGCTGCTCATCGCGGGAAACATGCCGGCGGGTGAGCGGGTTTTCGAGCCGCTGCTGGAGCCACAGGCGGGCATTGAGGTCGTCAATGTGCATGAACTGCACTCCGATGGAGCCGCAGTAAATGGTCCGCAAGCGCTGGTAAATTTCGCGCAGGGTCAGCGGCGTTTCGCAGGGCAGCGCGGGAATATTGATGAGCAGGTCGAGCTCAGCTTCGGTGAAGGCATAGTAGCCTAACTTTAATTCGGGCGGACAAGGGCGTTCCACGCCGAGGGGATTGATGGCGGCAATGATATGGCCCCGCACACGATAGTTGCGGATGAGCTGGTGCAACCGTTCGCTGACGTTTTCGACACGCGGATCATGGGGGGCGCGGGGGGCTGCCGGGGGCAGCGTGGCACCGGGGTTGAAAACACTGCGAAAAGCAAACGAAGGACCGACCCGCGCCGGGCCGGCAGCGCCGTTGTCCGTGGCGGCAAAATATTCGCGCCATTCCTCCGGGACCGATTGCGGGTCGCGCCGGTAGTCGGCATAATACTGCTCAATATAGGACAGGTTGTTTATACCGGCTTTCATTGCAGAGTCACTCATGCCTTAAATTTGTTAACGATCGTCTTTGAACGGACTTGAAGCAAGCCGCATTGTTCAAGTCAGCATTATAACAAAGTAAGTGCTGGGAATCAAGGGTGGTTAGTTGGGATCGCCCTCATTACGCCAGGCG
>CAIZWI010000121.1 GCA_903936645.1 uncultured Verrucomicrobia subdivision 3 bacterium | reverse complement strand
CACCGCCGACTACCCCGTTTGGCAGGGAGCTCGCCTGGCCGTGGTGGTCAACGCCAGCCGGGCGGTGCTCCAACAGGCTGCGCAATGCACCACGCTCGGCCCCACGTTTTGCGAAAACTTCTCCGCCCTGGCCGTTGCCCGGCGTTTTTGGGGCGAACTCTTAATCCGCAGCGGCTACCTGGCCGCAGCGGGTGCCGGGTCAATTCTGGCCCTCGCCTTCCCCCAGCCCGGCATCGCCGGATTCGCCTGGGTGGCTCCAGGGCTGATCTTGCTGGCCGCCCGGCACCGCAGGGGCGGGGACACCGCTCGGATCGGCTATGTGGCCGGCCTGTTTTGGGCGCTGGGCTCCTTCTCCTGGTTGTTGCACATTCCCGTGACCGGTTTTCCCATCCTCGGCTGGCTGGCCTTGAGCGCTTACCTGGCTTTATACCCGGCCGCATGGGTCTGGCTGGTGGCCTATGATGAATCTCAACCGCCGGCCAGCGACACTTGGCACCGACGCACATTGTGGGCGCTCTCCAGTTCCGCCGTGTGGGTGGCGCTGGAAATGCTGCGCGCCCGGCTCTTCGGGGGATTACCCTGGAATTTGCTCGGCAGTTCGCAATATGCCATGACTCCGCTGGTGCAAATCGCCAGTGTCACGGGCGTGTACGGTGTGTCGTTTATGGTGGTCTGGACGTCCCTGTCCCTTTTTTCCGCCGGGCGTTTGATCCTGAACCGGCCGGCCACGCGCTTCGCCTGGCAGCTGGAAATAGTCCTCCCCCTGCTGGCAGTGGCGCTGATGTTTGCCGTGGGTCTCGCCCATTTGCTCCCGGAAAAGACGTCCGGTCAACCGTCCAAAATCACCACCAAACTACCCTACCTGCGCGCCACCCTGGTGCAACCCAGCATTCCCCAAACCATGATCTGGAATGGAACCAATGATGCCGCCCTGCTCGCCAAAATCTTGACCCTCTCCCGCCAGGGGCTCACCAATGATACCGACCTGCTAATCTGGCCGGAAGCCTCCCTCACCCGCATGGTGCGTTACGACGAAAATACTTACCACCAAGTTACCGATCTGGCCCGCACCAACCATGTGTGGCTGATCGTGGGGAGCGACGACGCAGAGCTGCACCCGGGTTCCACCAACGGGGACGATGCGGATTATTTTAACAGCAGTTTCCTGGTCAGCCCCGCCGGCCAGCTCAAAAATGTATACCACAAACGCAAGCTGGTGGCATTCGGTGAATTCATCCCCCTCGTGCGGTGGCTGCCCTTCATCAAGTGGTTTACGCCGATCACGGGCGGTTTCGCCACCGGCGACCACGCCGTGCCTTTCGATCTCCCAAATTTGCAAGTCCACACTGCCACCCTGATTTGCTTTGAGGACATTTTCCCCGATTTCGTGCGCGAATACGCCAGGGATGACAGCGATTTCCTGGTGAATATCACGAACGATGGCTGGTTTGGGGAAGGCTCGGCCCAATGGCAGCAGGCCGCGGCCGCCACCTTCCGCGCGGTGGAAAATGGCCTGCCCCTGCTGCGTTGCGCCAATAATGGGTTGACCTGTTGGATCGATGCCCACGGCCACCTGCAAGAGTATTTTAAGGATGTCCACGGGACCATCTATGGCCCGGGCACCCTGACCGTGGAGATCCCCCTGCTCACGCCGGGCGAGAAGCGCGTGCCCACGTATTACCACCTTTATGGTGACCGCTTCGGCTGGGGTTGTGTGGCCATTGCGGTTTTGGTGATAACGCGCCGCTGGCGCGCCCATCAGGCGCGGGCCCGGCTTGGTTTTTAAACCCCCTTTGGGGAAACAACACCCGCACGATCCGGCTGGCTAAGGGTGGCGCAATACCGCTGCGATCTTAACCAAGCCTGCCGCATATCCCGAACCTATTTCGGCGGCGCCGCATCCAAGCCCGTCCCCTGGACATTTTTCACATTAATCAGCGGGCCCGTAAACCCCGTGACGTTGATCGCAGAAAAATTCGCATTGGTCACGTTGGCCAGGGAAATGCCCCGCACGCAAGTCCCGGTGATGTCCGTGAGCGTCAACCCGTCCAAAGGGCGCTGGACCGGAATGTCCTTGCCAGCGATGAGTTCGGAAATATGGTTCACCTGCACATGGCTGAAGGAGATGTTCTTAACGCGCGCCCATTTCGCAACCTCCCCCGGCACGGGATCGGTGGCTTGAATGCCCTTTTTGACCAAATCTATGCCGATAAACGTCGGGGAGTTGTTGGCGATGATATTTTCCCCAACAATATTCTCAATATAGCCGCCCCGACCATCCCGGCTTTTGATGAAAATCGTGTTCTGGTGCCCGGACATGGTGTCGTTCTCCAGGCGCACATTGCGCACCCCGCCGGACATTTCCGTGCCAATGCCGAGGGCCGCGTAAATGCTGCTGGTGAGCAAGCAGTCCCGGATGGTGATGTTTTCGCACGGCCGTCCCAGTTGCTGGGCGGCCAGCCCCCGCCCGGACTTGAGCGAAATCGCATCATCCCCGGTGTCGATGTTGCAATGTTCAATCAAGACATCACGGCAGGAATCCACATCCAGGCCGTCACCATTGGCATTGATGCTGCGAATGGTCAGCCCCCGGGCCGTCAGGTTCTGGCAGAATAGCAAATGAATCGACCAGAGTTGCTCGTACTGGGTGGCGAAATTTTCCAGCACCGCATTCGTGCATTCTGTTAGTTCAATCAGCGCCGGACCACGCGGGTTACGCAGGCGGCCAAGGTTGATGGGCGGACCAAAGATCGCACCCGGGCCAAGGATGGTGACGTGAGCAGCTTTTTCCGCTGACAACAAGGCTCGATGCCCCTCCCGAAACTCCCCCTCCCAACGGATATGCACCAGCGGATAATCCGCCACGTCCGGGCTCCCCACGATGCTGGCATTGTGCTCCAGTTGCAAAGTGGTCTCCGGCCCAATCACCAGGCTGCCGGTGAGGTATACACCCTCCGGCACCACCACTGTGCCGCCCCCCTTGGTGGCACAGGCATCCAGGGCCTGTTGCAAAGCGGCGGTGTCGTGCGTCACGCCATCTCCCTTGGCCCCAAAAGCACGGACATTGTAGTTGGTTCGGTCCGCCGCCGGGGCTTGGAGGGCGGCCATAGCCAGGGCGAAAATGAGGATGAATTTACCAGTCATGGGTTTCAACGGTTAGTCTCACGGAGCCGGGGCGGGGACGTCAATGTCGATTGGCCGCTCACGGCATCGGATATTTGTATGAGAAGCCCAGGGTCATCACCATACCTCCACCGGGCCTTTGGGCACCGGAATGTGCTGGCGCGCCGCCACCGCCGGTTCGTCCGCACCCAGTGATGGCTGCATAAAAGAGGCCATCATGGGGGGCGGCACATAACGCGGCAGGAGTTCACCGCGGTCGTCCAGAAATTGCGCCCGCCACTGCAAATAATGCTGGAGAATTTCCTGATAATGCGCGCGGCTGGCAAGCAACACCACCCGCTTGTTAAATTCACTCGCGGGCCCAAAACGCTTGGCGTACCACGGTGCCACCTTGCGAAACATCCGGCAGCCCAAATCTTCGCCAAACACCTCGATCATCAAGTCCAAATGCCGCGACATGACGCGAATCCGCTCGGCGAAAGGCGGTTCCGCCGGCAGTTCATGCCCTCCCCCCGGCCGCAGATGCTGCCGGATGTGCTGAAAAATCCAGGGATTGTAAAATGCGCCCCGCCCCACACTCACCCCCGCACACCCCGTCTCCTCAAACATCCGCCGCGCTGCTTGCGGAGTGACCACATCCCCATTGCCAATCACGGGAATGGTTTTTACCGCCGCGACCACCGCCCCGATGCCCGCCAGATTCACCGTGCCACCAAAACCCTGCTCCCGGGTCCGGCCATGCACAAATATGGCCGCCACCCCGGCATCTTCCAGCGCCCGGGCCAGGTCCGGAGCCGTCAGGTTGTCCGCGTCCCAGCCAAGGCGCATTTTGGCCGTGACCGGTATTTTCACGGCATTGACCATTCCCCGCACCAAACTGGCCGTTTTGGTCAATTCCGTCATCATGGCCGAGCCGCCACCGACGTTGCAGACTTTGCGGACCGGACAGCCCATGTTAATGTCCACTGACACCGCCCCGCGGGCTTCCACCACTTGGGCGGCATCGCGCATCTCCTCGGGCACACTGCCAAAGAGTTGGACCGCCAGCGGGGCGTCGGCGGCACAGGTTTCAATCAATTTATAGGCCTTGTCCCGCTTTTCGAGGAGGGAGCGCGCATTGACCAAATCGGTGGTGCAAAGCCCCACACCGCCAATTTCCCTCACCACCAGCCGGAATGGCAGGTTGGTATAACCCGCCAGGGGCGAGAGGAATAAATTGGACTCAAGGGTCAGGGAACCGAGACGCATGGGGGTGATTATAACCGCAAACGCTTCATAAAATAGGCAAAAATTGGTTTAAATCTGGCTTAAGTTAGTTTAATTACCACATTGCGCCATTCCGGGGGGCGTGTTATGGTAATTCTCCATAAACAAATGTTAGACGATCAAAATCAAAAAAGCGGTGATGGCGGCAAACAGAAAAAGCCTCCCGGCGGCATGAAAGTGCCAGCGTTTACTTGGATTGCTTGGATTGCCATTATTGGCAGCATCGTGGCCCTCATGTTTCTGCGCAATCGCATCAGCACCCAGCCTGGCACGATCTTGTCCCAACCGGAATTTCTCGCCAAATTCCAGTCCAATCAAATCTCCCATTTTGTCATTAGCTACAATCCCCAGTCGTTTCCGCTCACTGAAATCAGTGGCAAATTTTTGACCGTGGACACAGCCGGCGCGGCGACCAACAAAACGGCTGGCTTCATGAAAGACGCCACCGGCAAACTGGTGGAAACCCCTTTTCTCAGCCCGAATGTGTTCCTGACCCAAAAAATGCAGGAGGATTTGTTCCATTCCGACCGCTGCGAGCTAAATGTGCAGAACGCCATGCTCTGGTCCATTGGCTATCAACTGCTCTTTTTCATCGGCATCGGGGTGCTGTTCTGGTTCTTCTTCATCCGCCAGATCAAAATGGCCGGGAAAGGCGCGTTGAGTTTTGGCAAGAGCAAGGCCAAAATGCTCGCCAAGGACCGCAATAAAACCACCTTTAAAGACGTGGCCGGCATTGAGGAAGCCATTGAGGAAGTTTCCGAACTCGTGGAATTCCTCAAAGATCCGAAAAAATTTCAACGCCTGGGTGGTCGCATTCCCAAAGGAGTCCTGATGGTCGGCTCCCCTGGCACTGGTAAAACCTTGCTGGCCAAGGCCATCGCCGGCGAGGCCGACGCCAGTTTCTTTAGCATCAGCGGTTCGGATTTTGTGGAAATGTTTGTCGGCGTCGGGGCCAGCCGGGTGCGCGACATGTTTGACCAGGCGCGCCGCAACACCCCCTGCCTGATTTTCATCGACGAAATCGACGCCGTGGGCCGCAGTCGTGGTGTGGGCTTGGGCGGCGGCAACGACGAACGTGAACAAACCCTCAATGCCTTGCTCGTCGAAATGGATGGTTTCGACACCCAGGAAGGCATCATCATCATCGCCGCCACCAACCGCGCGGATGTGCTGGACCCCGCGTTGCTGCGTCCCGGCCGCTTTGATCGTCGCATTACGGTAAACTTGCCTGACGTGCGTGGTCGTGAGGCCATTTTGAAAGTGCATGCCCGCAATGTGAAGCTTGATCCGGCGGTGGATTTGTCCGTCACGGCCCGCGGGACCCCCGGATATTCCGGAGCTGAACTGGCTAATTTGTTAAATGAAGCCGCACTGCTGGCGGCTCGCACCGGCAAGAAATCCGTCGGCCAGCCCGAGCTCGAAGAAGCCCGCGACAAGGTCCGCTGGGGACGCGAACGCCGCAGCCTGGCCATGACCGATGAGAACAAAAAACTCACCGCCTGGCACGAAGCCGGCCATGCGCTGGTGAATGTCCTGCTGGAACACACGCATCCCCTGCACAAGGTGACGATTATTCCCCGTGGCCCGTCTTTGGGTTCCACCATGTCCCTGCCCAAGGAAGACATTTTGAATTATCGCAAGAAGGAATTGCTCGACACCATCACCATGACAATGGCGGGCCGGATTGCCGAGGAAATCATCTCCGGCGACATCTCCACTGGTGCCGGTGGCGACATTCAACAAGCCACCAACATGGCCCGCGCCATGGTGTGCCAGTATGGCATGAGCGAGCATTTGGGCATGGTAAAATACGCCGAGGACGACGAGTATTTCCTGGGCCGCGACATGATGCGCCGGCAGTCGTACAGTGAATCCACCGCCCAACAAATCGACGCTGAGGTCCGCGGCATCATCAACGGTTGCTACGAACGCGCCACCAAGGCCATCAATGACCACCGCGACAAGCTGGAAATTATCGCCAATGCCCTGCTGGAATACGAATCATTGGATGGCATTCAAGTGGCGGACATTGTGAAAACCGGCCGGTTTACCCCCCCGCCCCCGCCGCCCAAGGTGGACCCGCCCAGCGGTGCCCAGGCGGTGACCACCATGCCGGAGGTTCCGCCCAAGCCCGTCCCGCCGAAGCTCCCCGGCCTCGGCAATGCCGCCCCGGCGGCGATTTGAGAGGATTCCCTGATTTTCAGCATAAACCCCCGGCCAGTTCTTGGCCGTGGGTTTTTTGTTTTGGCGAACCATGCCCCCATCTGCCGGATTTTTTTTCGCATATCTTTTATATCTTTTAAAACGGGAAACCAAGCCTGCTGTCAACCGTCCTTCCAATTAAAAATTCATCGTTTTGCGAAACTTCTACGGGTGCCCAACGTCTGGGAACCATGGAT